>JAYSFT010000012.1:0-31853 GCA_041913245.1 Rhodospirillaceae bacterium
AGGCGACGCGGCGCATCAAGGAGACCCTGCCGCATTGCCATGTGTCCGGCGGCGTGTCGAACGTATCTTTCTCCTTTCGCGGCAACGAACCCGTGCGCGAGGCGATCCATTCGGTGTTCCTGTACCACGCCATCAAGGCGGGCATGGACATGGGCATCGTCAACGCCGGCCAGCTGGCGGTGTA
The DNA here is from genome assembly GCA_041913245.1 of Rhodospirillaceae bacterium. Classification (GTDB taxonomy): domain Bacteria; phylum Pseudomonadota; class Alphaproteobacteria; order Rhodospirillales; family Rhodospirillaceae; genus SHVO01. The sequence goes on from JAYSFT010000012.1 coordinate 185, forward strand.
CGAGGACATTCCCGCGGAGCTGAAGGAGCGCTGCGAGGACGTGATCCTCAACCGGCGCCCGGACGCGACCGACCGCCTTCTCGAGATCGCGGACAAGTACAAAGCCGGCGGCGGACCGAAAGCGGTCGCCGACCTGTCCTGGCGCCAGAACGACGTGAACAAGCGCCTGACCCACGCGCTGGTGAACGGGATCACCGACTTCATCGACGGGGACACCGAGGAAGCGCGCAAGGAAGCCGAGAAAAAAGGCGGCCGCCCCCTGGACGTGATCGAAGGGCCGCTGATGGACGGCATGAACGTCGTCGGCGACCTGTTCGGCGCGGGCAAGATGTTCCTGCCGCAGGTGGTGAAGAGCGCGCGCGTGATGAAGAAGGCGGTCGCCTATCTCATCCCGTTCATCGAAGAGGAAAAAGCCAGGAAGGCCGCGGCCGGCATCACCGACCAACGCCAGACGAACGGTAAAATCCTCCTCGCCACCGTGAAGGGCGACGTGCACGACATCGGCAAGAACATCGTCGGGGTCGTTCTTCAGTGCAACAACTACGAAGTCGTCGATCTCGGCGTGATGGTGCCGGCGGCGAAAATCCTGCAGACCGCGCGCGAGGTGAAGGCGGACATCATCGGGCTTTCGGGCCTGATCACCCCGAGCCTGGACGAAATGGCCTATGTGTCGCGCGAGATGGACCGTGAAGGGTTCCATGTGCCGCTGCTGATCGGCGGCGCGACCACGTCCAAGGTCCACACCGCGGTCAAGATCGCGCCCGGCTACAAGAACGCGGTGGTTTACGTGCAGGACGCCTCGCGCGCCGTCGGCGTCGCGGGCAACCTGATGTCGGATCAGCTGCGCGGCGGCTTCGTCGCGGACATAAAGAGCGACTACGAAAAGATGCGCGAGGCGCATGCGCGCCAACAGCAGAGCAAGAAGCGCCAGAGCATCGCCGCGGCGCGCGCCAACCGGACGAAGATCGCGTGGGACGCCTACACGCCCGAGCGTCCGCATAAGTTGGGCCTGACGCGGTTCGACGACTACGATCTGGCCGAACTGACACGCACCATCGACTGGACGCCGTTCTTCCAGACCTGGGAACTGGCGGGCAGGTATCCGAACATCCTTGAGGACGCAACCATCGGCAAGGCCGCGCGCGGCCTCTATAACGACGCGCAAGCCATGCTCCAGCGCCTGGTGGGCGAGAAATGGCTGACAGCCCGCGCCGTGATCGGGTTCTGGCCGGCGAACGCCGTGGGCGACGATATCGAAATCTACACCGACGATACGCGCAAGACCGTGCTGACGACCTTCCACACCCTGCGCCAGCAGATGGTGCGCGAGGGCAGCTCGGACCGCGCCAACGCCGCGCTGGCCGATTTCATCGCCCCGAAGGAGTCCGGCGTCGCCGACTATATCGGCGCCTTCGCCGTGACGGCGGGCATCGGCACCGACGACAAGGTCGCCGCGTTCGAGCGCGACCAGGACGATTACAGCGCGATCCTCTTCAAGGCGCTTGCCGACCGCCTGGCGGAATCCTTCGCTGAACGCATGCATCAGCGGGTCCGCAAGGAGTTGTGGGGCTACGATCCCGGCGAGAGCCTGACCAACGAAGAGCTGATCGCGGAACAGTACCGCGGCATCCGGCCGGCGCCGGGGTATCCCGCGTGCCCGGATCATACGGAAAAGGCGCTCCTGTGGCAGCTGCTGGACGCGGAGAAAAACGCCGGCGTGAAGCTGACGGACAGCTTCGCCATGTGGCCGGCGGCCTCGGTGAGCGGGTTCTATTTCGCACACCCGCAGGCGGCGTACTTCGGCGTCGGGAAGATCGAGCGCGATCAGGTGGAAGATTACGCCCAGCGCAAGGGCATGGATCCAAGGGTGATGGAACGCTGGCTGGCCCCGAATCTCAATTACGACCCAGGTTCCAATTAGACGTACCGCCCCTCACGGAGCGAGGTTCGCGCGAAGGATCAATGCCAGAACAGGACGAGCGCGCCGCCGACCGTAAGGCCGGCGCCGCCGATGGCGCTGAGCATGATGATCGCAAAACGTCCCCACGGGCCCGCGACGGCCTTCGCGCGGTAAGCCTCGACGGCGAGTTTCATGAGAAAGCCGGTGGCGGCGCCGAGCGCGATGCCGGCGGCGACGATGGGCCAACCGACAAAGCCGGTCCACACCGTGAAGAGCGCAACCGCGAGTCCCAGCAGCGCGCCGGCCGCGAGGCCGAGCAGCACGAAAGGAAGGTTTTTCCGCGCGATCGTCGCGACGCGTATGAAGCGCCACGCCCGCAGCGCGCGCGCCACGCCCCTCGCCCTTTCACCGTGCGAAAGGGCATCGGCGATATCGTCCTTCACGGCCGCGGCCGCGGCGGCGCGCGATTCGAATCGATCAAGGAAGGCGGCGGCGAGGACGGTGTAGTGACTTTGCGGCGGAACGCGCAGAAGACCGAGCAGAGCGTCGGTCATGTCGTCCTCGGCGATGAAGAAATCGCGCGCCGCACCCTCGGCAACGTCCCGCGCGCGGGAGATCCACCAGCGTCCGGACGCGGGGTCGGAATCCTCCCAGTCAAGCGCCTGGGCGCGTGCGTGGCTTTCGTCGAGCGCGGACAACCGTATGCAGGCCCCTCAGTCAGTACCCGGGCCTTCTTAAACGGAGCCTCGGTTTAAAAAAAGGATTACTTCCCTGTAGGCAAGGTGAAGTGGATGGCCGTTCCGCCGCCGGCGGCGGTATCCACGGTCATCTCGCCGCCGTGACGGCCGATGATGTCGCGGCAAAGATAAAGTCCCAGCCCCGTGCCTTTTTCGCCCAGAGTGCCGGCCTCGGACGTCCCGTACTTGAGCGCAAAAAGATCGGCTTTCGCGGCGAGCGACATGCCGACGCCGTCATCGCGCACCGTGATCTTCACAAAACGCCCGTCACCGACAGCCACGGCCGACAAGCGCACGGATCCGCCGGTGTTGCAGAACTTAATGGCGTTGGAAACGAGGTTGCGCAAAACGATGCGGACGAGGTCGGCGTCGCCCAAGACCCTAGTTTGCACGATGTCGCTGGCGATGGAGATGCGTTTTTCTTCGGCCATATGCGTCAACGGCTCGACGCTGCCCGCCGCGACGGCGGCAAGATCGAGCGGCGCGAACTTGAGACCCGCATCGCGAATCTGGATCGAAGCCCAGGTCAGCAAATTGTCCAGCAGCGTCTGCACGTCACCCGCGGAACTGCGCACGATGCGCGCATACTCGGCGACCTGGTCGCGCGGCAGATCCTTCGCGCTTCCCGCCAGAAGGTCCGCGAAACCCATCACCGTGTTGAACGGGCTGCGCAAATCATGCGCGATAATGGAGAACAGCTTGTCCTTCTGCCGATTCGATTCCTGCAGCGCGGCTTCGGCGCGCGCGAGTTTATTCTCGCGCCGCTTGGTTTCGCTGATGTCCTGCACGGTGGCAATGAAACGCCGCAACTTGCCGTGCTCGTCGACAATGGGCTGGCCAATCTCGCGGATATCCTTCACGACGCTTTGGGCGCTTTCGATCTGATATTCGATTTCATAGGCGCGCGGCGCGGCAATCGCGCCCGCGACGGCCGCGAGATAGCGCGGGCGGTCGGCCGGCACCGCCGCCGCGGCCAAGTGCTGGGGATGAGCGAAGCGCTCCATGGCGCTTGACGGCAAATCGTGAATGCGCGCGAGTTCTTCGGAGCAGAACGAAAGACGATTCTCGTCTTCGGACCAGATCCAGTGGCCAAGGTGGGCAAGATGCGCGGCGAGGCCCAACATCTCCTTTTGGTCGTGAATGGCGCGGATGGCCGCGAACGCGTCCGTCACATCGGCAAGAACGCCAAACAACCCGGTGACGGCGCCGTTCACGTCGTACTCGGGCTGCCCCTTGCAAATGATCGTGCGCACGCCGTCGCCGCGCTGGATGCGGCAATCGAATTCGAACGCGGCGCGGTTGCGTACGGCATTGTCGAAGGCCGTGACCACATAGGCGCGATCATCGGCATGAATCGTTTCAAGCGCGGCGGCGAACGTGTTCGGGAATGTCGCGGGATCGACGCCGTGAATGGCGAAGACCTGATCGGACCAGGTGACCTTGTCGGTCCGGAGATCCCAATGCCAATGCCCCATATGGCCCACGCTTTCGGCGAGCATCAACAAGCGGGATTCGTCTTCCCGCCGGCCGGCGGACACTCCATCGCCGTGCCGATCCCAAAGCGGAGGAGCGGAGGACGCGGTTCGCGCAGGGCGGGGTTGGATACTCGCCATCACGGTGTCGCACTAGTTTTTAGTCAAAATCAATTATAGGGTGATCGCGACCCCGAATAAAGTGGGTTTAACTAGCTAGCCGCGTTCACTTTTTTACGAAGCCTGGGTTACATAAGCCCAATTTTCCGCGAAAATCGGCGTGTTTTCAGGGGCGTTCAGCGATCACGCCCACACCGGGCCATGGCCTCATAGGCCGCCGCTGCGCCCGGCGCGGCGGGTTGGCGCGGCTTGTGGAAAAAAATCAGTGCAAATTAGAGGCTTACGCGCACTTGCACCGGCGGAAAGCTCCTGTTAAAACCCCGCCTCCTTTGACGGACGGGGCTCTGGTCCCCACCGTCATCGCCCATGCGGGGGCGTAGTTCAGTTGGTTAGAACGTCGGCCTGTCACGCCGAAGGTCGCGGGTTCGAGTCCCGTCGCTCCCGCCATTCTGCTTCGCGCAAGGCGCTTCGCAGGATTGGCATTTCCCTCGCAAAATTAAGTGCAAGCCGCGCCTCCAGGACATGGCGGCCTCTCACTTGGCCGGGAGCTGATAGCCCATTTTCCTAATCATGCGGACAACGGTTTCTACAACGGCCGGGTCATACCAGGTGCCGCTATGGTCTTCGAGTTCCCGTAACGCCACCTCGATGCCCAATGCCGGACGGTAAGGCCGGTGCGAGGCCATGGACTCCAGCACGTCGGCCACAGTGAGTATGCGCGCCTCCGGGTAAATCTGATCACCCTTGAGCCCCCGCGGGTACCCACTCCCGTCCAAATGTTCGTGATGCTGCCGCACGATCTCCGCCACCGGAGTTGGGAAATCGACGTCCGCCAGGATGTCGTAACCCATTTGCGGATGCTCTTTCATCAAGTGGAACTCAATCGGCGTCAATCGCGAGGGTTTGGTGAGAATCTCGGCCGGAATACCGATTTTTCCGACATCGTGAACGAGCCCAATCATTTCCAACTGCTTGCATCGACCTTCCGACCACCCCATTTCCCGCGCGATATCAACGGCGATGAGACCAACGCGTTTTTCGTGCCCCGACGTATATGGGTCGCGCTTTTCGACCGCATTGGCGACGATCTGAAGACTTCCATGCAGAAGACGCTCGATCTGCGCCACATAGCTGGTGATCTTCCAATCCGCCGCCTTGCGGGCGGTTATGTCTTCCGTGAATATCACGATGCCGCCGACGGACTTGTCCGCATGACGCCACGGCCGAACTTCCCACCTCATCCAAACTTCCGAACCGTCCGGTAAGATCATTCGGTCTTCTTCGGATCTGACGGCCTCTCCGGCAAGGGCGCGTTCATGCGCCTCCGCCCAGGCGCCGGGAAGATCAGGAAACACCTCGTAGTGCGAACGGCCAATAATATTATTGCGATCCAGTTTGTAGTCACTTAGCCACCGGTCACTGACGGTCAGATAGCGCATCAGTTTGTCAAACATCGCCAGAGCGGCCGGAGCATGGGCAAAGAGCAGCCGTAAATGCTCCTGGTTTTGCGACAGCGTCGCCTGCGCCTCAAAATATCGCGTGACGTCGCGGGAGATCATGACGACGTGAGCGACACCGTTCTCATCAACGCCTTTTTTCGCGGTGGAAAGCTCGAACCAGTGATTTCCCGTCGGCAGAGGCAGCTGGATAACCTGGCCGGACGAACTGCCGCGGGAGTTCGCCTCCGCAATTGCCGCCATGACGGCTTTCGCGGCTTCGGGTGGAAGCACGTCCTGGACACGTCTTCCCAGCATCAGCTCTCGTTGCTTCATGAGGAGATCAGGGTTGCTTGCCCATACTTGCGTATAGGTGCCCAATTCATCGAGATCGAACAGAAGGTCAGGAATGGCCCTCAACGTCGCCGCCAGTTCAACGACGGTACTCTCCATTTCCGCGGCGGCGGACCTGCGGGCGGTGGCATCGCGGGAAATGCCAAACACGCCGAGCAGCTCACCTCTCGCATCCAGGAGCGGCCCTTTTGTAGTTTCAAAGAACCGCGCACCCGCGGTTGTCGACAATACTTGCTCCAAGGTCGTAGACACCCGACTTGCCATTACCTCTTCGTCGCTTTTTGCGATGCCTCGGGCTTCATCCGGCGAAAACAGGTCGGTATCCAACTTTCCTATAATTTCAGAGCGCGACCTCCCGAGCACCGCGACGGCGGCGCGGTTGCACAAAATGTACCGACGGTCCGTGTCCTTCGCGAAAAATGCGTCGCTCGAATTTTCGCTTATGGCTTCGAGCAGAGCGAGAGCGCTCACGCGCTCGTCCGAGGCCCGTTCAAACAACCGCTGCAATCGACGCAACAGAAAATAAAGAAGCGCGGACGTCAGCGTAACAAACAGCAGCCCCTTGACGATGCTAATGCCCGTCGCCTTGGACCTATCGAAAAATAGGAATTCGACGACTTTGTCCGAAGCCACGATCCAGACCGCGGAAACCGCCGCATACAACAGAACAATTGTGACGATGCTTCCGGTTGGAGAAAATTCGACCCTGTCGGGACCCAAGGTGTTCCGCCCGTTCGTCATGGTCTCTCCCTCATGTCACCCATTCATGATTTCCAGCGCCATGCGCCTCATCACCTACCTGTGAAAACGATCACACTCTTTTGCGCGGACCTTTCGCGAGATCATAGGCTTTCAAAAGCGTGCGGATTGTTCGGATGTCTTGATCTTTGATGTCCTTATAGTTCCTCGCCATCCCCGTGACATCCTGTGCGAGCTTCGTGCAAAACTCATATAACCGGTCCTCCCTGAGCACCGCCGCGGTTCGGGCCGCGCCCTGCAAAGCCGCGGCGAGAATGGCCAGGTATTTCTTCAGTTCGTCATCCATGGGAGCGTTCTCGTAGGCGTTGACGATGTGGTTGCAGGCCCACCCCAACTTCCGTCCCTGACTTTCCAGCCTTGCAACCATAGCCTCGGAAATACAAGCGCGGATGCGTTGATCGAGTTCCCTACGGGACACGCGCCGCCCCTCGATTTTGTCGCGCATCGTGTTGACGACGTTGAGATAGGGCAGGTCGGATTTCCTTCCCATCCGCTGCCGCCGCTCCGGTCCCAAATAATCCGCTGTCGCAATAAACAACGGCCGGTGCACAACAAGAAACTCGATACGCCGGAGCACGTCACCCGGAACCACGCCACCCAAGATGATGTCGTCGGCGCCCGAGGACAGCGCGCGGCGCACAACGCCAACGCGTGCGTCGTCGCCCAGCAAGAGGGTCATCATGAGAAAGGGATTCCGGCCGATATTGTGTTCCCTGATGTCTCTAATCGCCGGAAAGACCTTGCGGCCCAGGTCCGCGGAGACGATCAAATAATCAGGCGTCGTGAGATCAAACCCCTTGACGAGCGCCTCGACCGTCGAAAAGGCGCGAACTTGTTTGAAGCCTGCCGCGCGCAATGCAGAGCGCAGGTCGCGCCTGACTTCGTCGTTCCGTTCGGCAAGGAATACTTCGATTGCACTCAGCTTGTTTCTATCGACGCCGGCCATTTATGCCCCCAAGACAGAACTTTGGGCGACCCTTGCCTCGCTGATTGGCAACGACTTCGTATACGCGGGGCCGCTCTACCAGCTGGAGAAAAGTCGGTTCACTATCGGCTTCCTGCGCGGAAAATTTCTCTTCGTCGACGACGACATTGTGGTCCGCCCGGTGACACGGCGCGTTTAAAAAATCACCGAGAACAGGCTGGTCCGTCCGGAATCCAGCGCGGTCGCGGTTTTACCGCTGGCGGTCTTCGTATCGACGACGCCGGCGACAAGGCGTGCGAGGTCGCCGGGGACAATCCAACTGAAGGCCGGAGCCTCCTGGAGCGCGGCCGAGTCAACCGCCGATTCCCCGTCGATCATCCAACCGGCCCGGACAATGGTGTAGTCGAGGCCGGAGGCTTTCAAATGCGCCTCGACAACGCCGGCGCGGGCGATGGCGTCTCCGCGCAGGAATTTCACATACCAGGGCAGCAGGCCCATGTTCTCGCCGGTCCCGGTGGCGCTGACCAGCACCAGGCGGGGCAAATTCGCCGCCTTGGTCGCATCAATGATATTGCGGGTTCCATCGACGCCGAAAGCCGGCCTCTCGCTCGTCGTGTCGAACGCCGTGACAACCGCGCGCACCGGCGCGGACGTGAAGAGGGTTTTGAGTTGATCGGGCGCCAGCGGGTCCGCGGCGGCGATCTCGACCTTCAGGGCCGCGAAAGGCGCCCGGTCGGCCCCCTCCGGCAGAACCGCCATGACCTGCTTATGCGCGGCGGCAAGCGCCTTGACGGTTTCACGGCCCAACGGCTGATCGGCGCCGAACACCACGATGGCTCCGACCCGCGGCAACTCCTCGGCCATGACCGACACGCGCGGCGCGGCGACCGGCGGCGGCGGCTCGGTGGAGTCCTGCCCGTCCGCGGGAAGAGCGATACCGACAACGAGACAGAAACCTAGGGCGTATCTGCGAAACATGTGGTCACCTTTTTAGAAGCGCGCAGTCTCGTCCGTTTACCCACCCTTGTCACTAGGCCCGCGCGTCAGCTTCGGGGTGGGGTTGCCGGAAATACACGCGCCGCGCGCGCCGCGATGGCCACGGTTTGACCGACGTCCAGACCAAGATCGAGGAAGGTCTGGCGAATCACTTGAACCTCGACCGGCGCCGGGACGCCGGCGACCTCCAATTCCAAGCGCGCCGTCGGCCCGGCGGCGCCGATATGCCGCACGACGGCCTTCTGAACGCCATCGGCAGCGATGTCGATGTCGTGCGGACGCACATAGGCAAAACCCGGCACGCGGCCGGCCGGCACCGGCGCGCCGTCCGCGCATTCGGCGGTTACGGCCAGGCCCCAGAGATTCACCGCGCCGTCGGCGATGGTGCAGGGAATCCGGTTCACGTTGCCGAGAAACTCATACACGAACGGCGTCGCGGGCGTGTCGTAGACTTCTTCCGGCGTTCCGATCTGCTCGATAGCACCCTGATTCATCACCACCACACGGTCGGCGAGTTCGAGGGCTTCCTCCTGATCGTGAGTCACGAAGATGCTGGTCAATCCCATGTCGTCGTGCAGCCGGCGCAGCCAGCGGCGCAGTTCCTTGCGCACCTTGGCGTCGAGCGCGCCGAAGGGTTCGTCGAGCAGAAGGACAAGCGGCTCGATCGCCAGCGCGCGCGCCAGCGCGACGCGCTGCCTCTGCCCGCCCGAGAGCTGGGAGGGATAGCGCGCGGCAAGCTTGTCGAGCTGAACCAGGGACAGCAACGACATCACGCGGTTCTTGATGTCCGTGCCCGACATCCGCCGCTCGGCCGGCGCAACCCGCAAACCGAAGGCAACGTTCTCAAACACCGTCATGTGCCGGAACAGGGCATAGTGTTGAAAAACGAACCCCACGCGGCGCTCGCCCACGCGCCTGGCCGCCGCATCGTCGCCGTCGAACAGGATCTGCCCTTCGTTGGCGTGTTCGAGGCCCGCAATGATGCGCAGCAATGTCGTTTTGCCGGATCCCGACGGACCAAGCAATGCGACCAACTCACCGGGGCGCACTTCGAGCGTGAGATCGCGCACGGCCGTGAAACTGTCGAAACGCTTGGTTACATTGCGGACGTCAATACGCATAGCGGCCTTAATGATGCGCGGGCGCGAGTTCGTGGCCGTAGCGCCATTCCAGGATCCCCTTGGCGACGAGAGTCACCAACGCCAGGAGTGCGAGCAGCGAAGCCACGGCGAAGGCCGCGGGAAGATTATATTCGTTATAGAGGATTTCGACATGCAGCGGCATGGTGTTGGTGATGCCGCGGATATGACCCGAGACCACGGAGACCGCGCCGAACTCGCCCATGGCGCGCGCGTTGCATAACAGCACGCCGTAGAGGAGACCCCATTTTATGTTCGGCAGCGTCACCCGCCGGAAGGTCTGCCAGCCGCTGGCGCCGAGCGAGCGCGCCGCTTCCTCTTCCTCTGCGCCCTGCTCCTGCATCAGCGGAATAAGCTCGCGCGCGACGAAAGGGAACGTCACGAAGATGGTCGCAAGCACGATGCCCGGCACGGCGTAGACGATCTGGATGTCATGTTCGTCCAGCCACGGCCCGATGAGGCCGTGACCTCCGAACATGAGCACGTAAATCAGGCCCGAGATCACCGGCGAAACGGAGAACGGGAGATCGATCAGGGTGATGAGAAAGCTTTTGCCGACGAAGTCGAATTTCGCGATCGCCCAGGACGCGGCCACGCCGAAAACCACGTTGGCCGGCACGGCGATGGCCGCCACGAGCAAGGTCAGTTTGATGGCGGCCTGGGCGTCGGGTTCGGTCACGGCGTCCAGATAGTGCGCGAAGCCGCGGCCGAAGGCTTCGGTAAAGACCGCGACGACAGGCAGCGCCAGGAAGAAGAGGATGTAGGTCAAGGACAGGAGGACGAGTCCGGCCCGTACCCTTGGGCTTTCCGTGATGGGCGCGAAGGTGCGTCTGGCGGTCATGGTCAAAAAGCCCCGATTCGGCGGCGGCTCCAGCGCTGGAGAAGGTTGATCATGAGCAGCAGCACGAACGCCGCCGCCAGCATCGCGACCCCGATCGCCGCCGCGCCGGCATAGTCGAATTGCTCCAGCTTGATGATGATCAGCAGCGGCACGATCTCCGACTTCATCGGCAGGTTGCCCGCAATGAAGATGACCGAGCCGTATTCGCCCAGCGCGCGCGCAAAAGCCAGGGTGAACCCGGTCAGCGCGGCCGGCAGGATCGCGGGCAGGAGAACGCGGCGGAAGGTCTGAAGGCGGCCGGCGCCGAGACTGGCCGCCGCTTCCTCGACTTCTTTATCCAGATCCTGAAGCACCGGCTGGACCGTACGCACGACAAACGGCAGTCCGATGAACACGAGGGCGATCACCACGCCGAGCGGCGTAAAGGCGACCTTGATCCCGGCCTTCGCGAGGATTTGCCCCACCCAGCCGTTCTCGGCGAACAGCGCCGTGAGTGCGATGCCGGCGACGGCGGTGGGCAGCGCGAAGGGCAGATCCACCAGTCCCTCAACAAAGCGCTTCAGCGGAAAATCGTAGCGCACAAGCACCCACGCGGTGAGCACCCCAAAAACGATGTTCACGACAGCGGCGATGAAGGACGCCCCGAAACTCAGGCGATAAGCGGCCAGCGCGCGGGGATCGGTCACCACGCCGACGAACTCGTCCCAGGACAGACCCGCCGCACGCAGGATCATGGCCCCGAGCGGGATGAGCACGATGAGGCTGAGGTAGAGCAGCGTGAAGCCCATGCTCAGGCCGAAGCCCGGCAGGACGCTCGGCTTGCGCCAGAAAGGTGTGCGCGCGGCGACGGCCGTCACTAAGTCCCCATCAGTTCACGTTTTCTTTTGAGGCTACGGGTTCAGGCGTTCGCTCTCAAGGCTTATAAAGCTTATCAAAAATGCCCTTGTCATTGAAATGTTCGGCCTGGGCCTTCTTCCAACCGCCGAAAACCTCGTCGATGGTGAAGAGCTGAATGTCGGGAAGCTTCACTTTCGCGGCGGACGACGCCGCCGCATCGCGTGGACGATAGTAGTGCCGGGCGATAATGGCCTGCCCCTCGGCGGTGTAGAGATACTTCAGATACTCCTCGGCGAGATCGCGGTTCTTATTGCGCTCGGCAACACGGTCGACGACCGCGACCGGGGGTTCGGCAAGAATGCTGACCGACGGCATGACGACCTCGAACTTGTCCGCGCCGAATTCATCGAGCGCGAGGTAGGCCTCGTTCTCCCAGGCTATATATACGTCGCCCAGGCCGCGCTGGGTGAAGGTGATCGTGGATCCGCGCGCGCCTGAATCGAGGACGGGCACATTTTTATACAGCCGGCCGACAAACTGCTCCGCCGCGGCCACGCTGCCGCTGCTCGCCTTGAGGGCATAGCCCCAGGCCGCGAGATAGTTCCAGCGCGCGCCGCCGGAGGTCTTTGGATTTGGCGTGATGACCGCGACGCCCGGTCTCACAAGATCCGGCCAATCCTTGATCGCTTTTGGATTTCCCTTGCGCACCAGAAAAACGATGGTCGAGGTATATGGCGCACTGTTGTTCGGAAGGCGCGATTGCCAATCGGCCGGCAAGGACTTGGCGCGCTCGGCGATGACGTCGATATCATAAGCCAGCGCAAGGGTGACCACATCGGCGCGCAGGCCGTCGATCACCGCGCGCGACTGACCGCCGGAACCCGCATGCGACTGGCGAACGGTGACATCGTCGCCCGTCTTGCTTTTCCAATATTTGGCGAAGGCCGCGTTGTACTCCTGGTAAAGCTCGCGAGTGGGATCGTAGGATGCGTTGAGGAGCGTGCGTTCAGCCGCCCGGGACGGCGCAGCGAGCGCCGACAGCGCAAAAGCGATCGCAAGAGTCCGGCGCATGAGAGAAAGGGTCAACGGCGAATCCTTGTTTCGATTGCAAGTGAACGAAGGTTACCCATGCCGCGCGTTTTGGCACCATGTCACGGGAGAATTTTCTCCGCGGCGCGCATCCGAAGAGACGGACACACTCCCCCATAAACCGGAGCGAGAGGCACCTTGGGACTACCAACGGCGCAGCCCGTGAATTGTTCACGAGCTTTGGGCGCGTGCGAACCGGATCCGGCGCTTAAGCCGTCCAGATCGCGGCGATCCGCTCGCGCTGTTTGGCGTCCGGAAGCGGACCATGACCGGCCGCAAGGTTCTCGATCATATGTTGCGGGCGGTTGGTGCCCGGAATCGCCGCGGTGACGGCGGGATGCGAAACCACGAACTTCAGAAGAAGCTGCGCGAAGCTCGCGGCGCCCAACTCCTGCTTCGCCCATTCGGGAACGGTCTGCCCCTGCACCTTGCCGAGGAGGCGTCCGCGGCCCAGCGGCAGCGCGACCAGCACCGCAACGCCCTTGTCGGCCGCCATGGGAAGCAGGCGTTTTTCCGCTTCGCGCGCGTCGACGGCATAGGCGAACTCGACGAAATCAATCTGATCCATCCAGGTGGTGAGACGGTCCTGTTCGCGCCCCGTGGAACTCACGCCGACATAGCGGTAGCGGCCTTTGGCTTTGAGTTCCTGGAACACGGGGAGATGGAGGTCGGTATCGACCATGTTGTGGACGAACATCAGATCGATGGTGTTCGAGCGCAGGCGTTTGAAAGCCGTATCGATGGCCACCTGTCCCGCCTCCTTGCCGCGCTCTTCGATCTTGGTGGCGAGAAATATCTTGTCGCGCAGCGCGCTCTTTTCGATGACGTCCCCGACGAAGGCTTCGGCGCCGCCGCCGCTGTATTGCTCGGCCGTATCGAGGACACGCCCGCCTTTCGCGACGAGTTCGCGAATCACCTGGGCCTTTTGCTCCATGACCTCGGGCGCGGCTTGTGCGCCGAAATCCTGCGCGGTGCCGAGGCCGATGACCGGAAGCTGTTCCTTGTTCTTACTCTTGGGGATCGTACGCATCACGAGTGCGTTATCGGCGGCGCGTCCCGCCGGCGGCAGGGCGGCGAGCCCGGCCGCGCCCGTGAGGCCGCCGAGAAATTGTTTGCGTGAAATGCTCGTCATGATCCCAATCCCCTTCACACGGCTTTGCGGTGCGCAGAGCGTGGGATTTTGGAGCGAAGGGTGTCAAGGACAATGAGGTAACGCGCGGATTTTCAAGGCCGGAACGCGCCTGTCGTAAAGGCCGGAATCCGGATGACGAACTGTTCAGAAACCCCTGAAAAACCGGGCTTAAGTGCCCGCATGACGAGATTAAATAGCTGTTACCCCAATTGATCGAATCCCGGGCTCCGCTAACATCACGTCCAATCTTCGCGGCGCATTCCCGAACGCATTCCCGAACACGGCGCGAGACGCACGGACGGCGGATCTGAAAACAAAGTGGCGTCGTCCGTGTCTCATCCACGAAAGGACAGATAAAAAAATGAAGACGGTTTCCTCTCGTTTCCTTCCGGCGCTCGCGACGGCCATGGCCCTCGTTCTCGCGGTGCCGGTTGTCAGTGATTTCGCTCAAGCCCAATCCGCGCAGCAGATCCCCATGCGCGACGGCATCCCGACGCTCGCCCCGCTGGTCGAGAAAGTGATTCCCACGGTGGTGAACGTGCAGGTGAAGGCCAAGGTGAGCATGGCCGATCAGCAGCAAGGCGATCCGTTCCGGTTCTTCAACATCCCGCGCGGCCAGATGCCGCCGCAGGAGCGCCAGTCGGCAGGTTCGGGCATCATCATCGATGCCAAGAAGGGCTACATCCTCACCAATCACCACGTCATCGCAGACGCCACCGACATCCAGGTGACGCTGCATGACCGCCGTCAATTGACCGCCAAGATGGTCGGCAGCGACGAGGGCACCGACATCGCCCTGCTTCAGGTCGACGCCAAGGACCTGGACGCGCTTCCGATCGGCGATTCCAACGAACTGCGCGTCGGCGACTATGTCTTCGCGGTCGGCAGCCCCTTCGGCCTGCAGAAGACCGTGACGTCGGGCATCGTTTCGGCCCTGGGCCGCTCGGGCGGCGGCATCGAGGAGTACGAGGACTTCATCCAGACGGACGCCGCCATCAACCCGGGCAACTCGGGCGGCCCGCTCGTGAGCCTCAAGGGCGAGTTGGTCGGCGTGAATACCGCCATCATGGGCCCCGCCGGCGGGAACGTCGGCGTCGGCTTCGCGGTGCCGACCTCCATGGTGAAGGGCGTGATCGCCCAGCTGCAGGAGTTCGGTGAAGTGCGCCGCGGCCGTATCGGCGTCGGAATCCAGGACATCACGCCGGAAGTCGCCGCCAACCTCGGGATCGACCGCATCGAAGGGGCGTTGATCGGCAGCGTCGAAAAGGGCACGCCCGCCGACAAGGCCGGCATCAAAGCCGGCGACGTCGCCATTGAACTGGACGGGAAGCCGCTGCGCGGCTCGCAGGACTTGCGCAACCGTATCGGCATGCTGACCGTCGGAACGGACGTCAACATCACGGTCCTGCGTGACGGTCAGAAAAAGACGTTCAAGGTGAACATCGGCAAAGCGGCGGCGGCCCAACTCGCCAAGCTGCCGGACCGCCAAGCTCTGGAAGGCGCGAGCTTCTCGGGCACCAGCCGCGGCGACGACGCCACGGGCGCGAAAGTCACCGACGTCGAACAAGGCAGTCCGGCCGAGCGGATCGGCCTGGAAGTCGGAGACATCGTGACGGCCGTGAACACGAAATCGGTGAAGAGCCTGGAGGAATTCCAGACCGCGATGGCGGGGTCCAAGCGTTCGACCGTGCTGCATGTGCAGCGCGGAGACGAACGCCGCGTGATCGTCGTTCCCTAGACCGCCTTAACCGCCAGACCCTTGAAACGGCGCCGGAGATCCGGCGCCGTTTTTTTTGGCCTATTTCAAAAGATTGGGCATACTGACCCGGGGGCCAGGAAGGGGTTCGAGGATGCTACGGTCGTTGCGGTTCTGGATCAGCGCGCTTGCCTTTGCGAGCGTAACCTGCGCGGGCGCGGCCCGAGCCGACGTGGACCGCATCGAGATCCTGGAGCGCGCCGTGATGGCCGAAGGCCGCGGCTTCGGCGGCGTGGGGCCCTACGAGCGGCTGCGCGGCCGCCTGTATTTCGTTGTCGATGCCGGCGCCGCGGAAAACCAGGCCATTACCGATGTCCGCCTGGCCCCGCGCGACGCCCAGGGGCGCGTACAATTCTCCACCGACTTCATGATGCTGCGACCCGTCGATGGCGGGCGCGCCAACGGGCGCGTGCTGTTCGAAGCCGGCGGCGCGGCCGGACCGGCGATGCTGAGTGTGTTCAACGACGCCACGAACGCGCTGCTGCCCGCCAGCAGCGCCGAAGCCGGCAACGGCTTCCTGATGGACCAGGGCTATACATTGTTATGGGTCGGCTGGAACTGGGACCTGCCGCCGGGCGACGGACGCCTGCGCGCGGACCTTCCGATCGCGCTGGAGGGCGGGAAGCCCGTCTATGGACGCGTGCTGTCGGAGATCGCGGTGAACCAGACCGCGAACGCCGCGCGCGCCACCGGCGGCGCGTTGACGTTGGGCTATGAACCGGCCCGCCCCGACGATCCTGAAGCGGTCATGACGGTGCGCGATACGGCGGCGAGCCCGCGCGCGGCGATCCCGCGCGAAAAATGGCACTTCGGCCGCAAGTTCGGCACGCGCGCAATCTATGACCCCACCTATGTGACCCTCGACGGTGGATTCAGGCCGGGAGCCCTCTACACCGTGAGCTATATCGCGCGGGGGCCGCGTATCGCCGGCCTCGGTTTCGCGGCGATCCGTGACGCGCTTTTGTTCTTCCATTTCGAGCGCGCGGATCGTTTCGGCGGGGTGAACCCCATCATCACCAACGGCGGCGAACTGCCGCGCGCCGTGATCGGCTTCGGGCACGGCGAGGGCGCCCGGGCCCTGCAGACCATGCTGTACTACGGTCTTTCGACCGGCAGCGGCGGACGCCTTGCTTTCGACGGCGCGCTCTTGAACGTCGAGGGCGCCGCCAAGGGGGCGTTCAATCTGCGCTTCGGTCAGGGCGGGCGCGAGACCGCGCCGGACGTCGGCACCGACTATCCCAATCATTGGTACCCCTTCGCCACCGCGCCGCAGCCCGACAGCGTGACGAATGAAACCCGCGGCGTGCTGGACCGGCTGAACGCGAACAACACCGTACCGCGGCTGTTCTACGTGAACACCGCCACGGAATATTGGACCCAGGCCGCGTCCCTGACGCATACCACGCTCGGCACCGCCGCGGATCTGGCGCCAAGCGCGCGGGCGCGGATCTACGCCATCGCGGGCGCACAACAGCGCAGCGGCGCCGGCGGCGAGCGGCTCGACCTCGCCCATTGCATAAACCCGCTCGACTATCGCCCCGTCTTGCGCTCGCTGCTCCTGCACCTCGACGCCTGGGTGACGCTGCGCACGGAACCGCCGGCCTCGGAAATGCCGACCATCGCCAACCAGTCGCTGGTCACGCTCGCGAGCTACTTCGAGAAATACCCGAAGATCCCGGGCACACGCGTGCCGGCGCGCGCATTCGAGCCGTCGCGCCAGGATTTCGGCGGACGCTTCCTGACAGAGGGGATCACCGACACGCTGCCGCCGCGCGCCGGACGCCCCTACAGCGTCCTGGTGCCGCAAGTGGACGGCGACGGCCTCGAACTCGCGGGAATCCGCCTGCCGGATATCACCGTTCCGCTGGGCACATATGTGGGCTGGAACCCGCAAAACGCGGCCACGGGCGCGCCGGACCGTCTTTCACGCAGCGAAGGCAGCTTCATCCCCTTCCCGCGCACCGAAGACGACAAACTCGCGACCAGCGATCCGCGCCGTTCCATCGGCGAGCGCTATGCGGACCGCGACGCCTACACGCAGGCCTATGCGGCGGCCACGCTGGCCCTGGCGGAAAAGGGCCTGATCCTGAGTTCCGACATCAATCCGATGATCGAACGCGCCAGCGGCTTTTACGACCGCCTGATGGCGCGCGATCCGAAGGATTCGACCTGCGGGTACCTTGCCGCGCGCTAACGGCGACTTACAGCGTTTCCTGGAACCGCACCGGCTCACCGATCGGCTTTTCGAGAAGCTGATCGTCACGCATCACGACATGACCGCGCACGATGGTGGCTTTCGGCCAGCCGGTGACGTCCATGCCGTCAAAGGGTGTCCAGCCCGACTTGCTGGCGATCCAGTCGTTGGTGATGGTGCGCCTGGCTTTCAGGTCCACGACGGTGAAATCGGCGTCGTAACCCACCGCGATGCGGCCCTTATTGGCAATGCCGAAGATGCGGGCCGCGCCGGCGCTGGTGAGATCGACAAGGCGCTGCAGGGTCAAACGGCCCTCGGCCACATGGTTGAGCATGATCGGCAGAAGCGTCTGCGTCCCCGTAAGACCGGAAGGGCTGCGCGGATAGGGACGCGCTTTTTCCTCGCGGGTATGGGGCGCATGATCGGAACCGATACAATCCACCACGCCCGAAGCGATGCCCTTCCAAAGGCCTTCCCGATGACGGGCGTCGCGAATGGGCGGGTTCATCTGAGCGAACGTGCCGAGGCGCTCGTAGCAGTCGGGCGCGGCCAGGGTGAGATGCTGCGGCAGCACCTCGACCGTGGCGATGTCCTTGTTCTGGGCGAGAATGTCGATTTCCTCGGCCGTCGTGACATGAAGCACATGGATGCGCCGGCGGGCGACGCGCGCCAGGCGAAGAAGACGCGTGGTGCAGCGCACGGCGGTTTCCACATCGCGCCACACCGGGTGCATGGAGACGTCCGCGCCGTCTTTCACGAGCGCCGCGCGTTCGGTCAAGCGCATATCGTCTTCGCTATGCACGGTGACGCGGCGCGTACCGGAACGCAGGACGCGCGCGACATTTTCATCATCGGCGACAAGAAGCGAACCCGTGGACGACCCCATGAACATCTTGACGCCGCAGACGCCCGGAAGGCGCTCGAGCGTTCCGAGGTCGTCGGCATTCTCGGCCGCCGCCCCGACGTAGAAGGCGAAATCCGTCCAGGCGCGCCCCGTGGCGCGCTTGATCTTGTCGATGATCGCCGCCTCGGTCGTGGTCGGCGGATCGGTGTTGGGCATTTCGAAGACGGCCGTCACGCCGCCGAGTACCGCGCCGCGCGTGCCGGATTCCAAATCTTCCTTGTGCACGGGGCCAGGTTCGCGGAAGTGCACCTGTTCATCGATGACGCCGGGCATCACGGTGAGCCCCTTGGCGTCGAAGCGCGACGCCGCCGCGGCGCTCCCAAGATCGCCGATGGCCGCGATCCGGCCGGCGCGCACGCCAACATCGGTTTGCGCGGGACCGCCCGGAAGGAGGAGGGTTCCGCCGGTGACGATGAAATCAAAAGTCTCGGTCATTGGGAGCCTCAGCTCGCGGCCATAGGTTCGACGGGCGCCGTCAGGGTCTTCAGAAGATCAATATAGCGCTGGGCGATCTTCTCGTCCGTATAGGACTCGTTGAAAACCGCGCGGCCCGCTTCGCTGAATTTTTTCGCCAAGTCCTTGTCCTGGCACAGGCGCTTGATCGCTTCCGCCATGCTGATCGGGTCGTCGACGGGCACAAGCATGCCGTTCTCGCCGTTTTTCACGAGAAGGCCGGGGCCGAGGCTGTCGGCCGAAATGACGGCGGCGCCGGCGCCCCACGCTTCGGCGACGGCATCCTGACCGTCGTCCTGGCGCACGGGATAAACAAAGGCGTCGCTGACCGCCACATAGGGCGCGAGATCGTCCTGCCAGCCCAGGAACCGCACGCGGGGCTTCACCCCCTTTTCATGGGCCTGAGCTTCAAGATAAGCGCGATCCGGACCATCGCCGGCGATCCAGAGATAGTAGCCGGACAGACGCGCGATCGCGTCGAGCAGCGTTTCAAGCCCCGTGCCTTTCGCAAGGCGCAAGGACGTCACAACGAGCCGGGCGGTCGGCGGTGTGTAGAGGACCTTGCGGTTGACCGGCGGAGCCTGTGTCTTGCCGGTGCGCGCGAACGGAAGGTTCGGGATCACATGCACGCGGCGCGGCGACCAGCCGCCGTTGACGGCGATATCGGCGCGGGCCTGCGTCGGGGCGAGGAGGTGATCACATTTGGCGATGGCGCCGCCATCGTATGACGAACCGATGCGGCCGAGGTGGACGAAGTTTCCCTTTTCGACCAACGGCGCAACATCGGGCGTCCACGAGATGACGATATTCGGTTCGAACCTGCGGATCACGCCGTTGATGCGGCGGCGATCCAGGAAGGCGAAGCGGCTCGGAAATTGCATTTCGATGGTAATGGCGCCGGCGGCGACGAAGCGTTCCGCGCGCGCCGGATTGTCGGCGAGCATCACCCGCTGCTCGTCGTTGTTTTGCTGCAAGACCGCTACAAGGCGTTCGGCTTGCTGTTCGACGCCGCCGTACGGCGCGCCGCTCATGAGGTGAAAAACTTTCAACGCGACCTCGTTCCTGCTTCCGCAAGACTTTGCATAAGCGGGCGGCGAAGCCAAGGTGCTACAGGATGATCCCGCGCGCGGCCGCCGCAACTTCCGCGACATCGAGTCCGGCGATGTCATGGTTCGGCGCCCGCAGGAAGCGCGCCTTGCCGCCAAAGGGCGCGTACCGTATCGGGTCCGAAGGACCGAAAAGCGCGAGAGTCGGCAACCCAACCGCCGCGGCGAGGTGAGCCATGCCGGAATCGTTGCCGATAAAAGCGGCACAATTCCTGAGCGCCGCGGCAACCGTCAGAAGATCGGGTTCGCCGAAAATCTTGAGCGCGTCCGGAAGCGCGGCCAGCAGCGGTGAGGACTTCGCCTCGTCGCCCGGCCCGCCGAACAAAGCGATTCGCCAGCCGGCGCAGGGCCCCGCCCGCAACGCGGCGGCCAGCGCGGCGAACCTGTCCGCCGGCCAGGTCTTTTCCGCCGCCGCCGCGATAGGCGCCAATGCCAGGACCGGCGGGCCGGACGGAATAAGGCGGCGCGCTTCCTCTTCATGGCGCGGCGCCATGTATACATGCGGCGCCGCGGCGTGGCCGAGCTTCAGAACGGACGACAGATGGTGAACACGGTGCACGGCATTGTCGGCCGGACCTATGACATACCGTACCCCGGCGCTCAGGAAAAACGAAATGAAGGAGCGCCGCAAATCCACGACGATGTCCCAGCGCATGCCCCTGAGCTCGCGCCAGAGATCGAACCAGTGCAGATCAAAGCGGCGTGTCTTGAGCGCGATGACGCGCTCGAGGCGCGGCACGGCGGCGAACAGCGTTTGCGGCAAACGCCCGCAAACAACGGTGAAGCGCGCGCCGGGATAGGTCTCGACGAGATAATGGAGAACACCCGACGACAAGATGGCATCGCCGATGCGCGTGTTCGTAATGAACAGGATATTCAAGTTAACTTCGTCACGAAGTTATCGAGCGCCTCGGCCGCACTCGCCCACGTATGGCGGCGGGTGATCTGCCTGGCCTCGTCGCTCAGCGACGTATAGACCCCGTCATCGCCGAGAATCTGCAAGGTGACGTTGGCGAAGGCATCGGCATCCGGGACGAGATAGCCGGTCTGACCGTTGGTAATGCGTTCGGACGTCCCGCCCAGCATACGCGCGACGGCCGGCGTGCCCGCGCTTTGCGATTCGCTCAAGGTCCAGCAGGCGAAATCCTGGGCGTGCCCCGGATAAAGATGCACGCGCGCCGTACGATAGACCGCCGCCATGCCGTCGTCGGAAATGGGATCGGCCACGGCGACATTTTGCGCGGCCGCCGCCTGCACCTTCGCGAAGACCGGCGCGAGTTCGTCGGAGACCCCTTCGCCGCGCGCGGCCTTGGCGAGACTGGCGGAGAAGATGGAGAGCCGCGCCGCGGGCATGGCCGGGTGAATACGCGCGCACCACAGGTCGAGAAGCCAAGTCAGGCCATGCTGCGGATGGGATGTGACGATCGCATTGGGGCCGGGCGGGCCTTTCGGCATGGCGTCCAGCACAGCCTGACGCGCGGCATAGAGTTCAGGGTTCAGCGCCTCCTCGTGCGGATCGGGTTCCTGCATGAGCGGCGTTTCGTAAAAGGACGAACGCACCCCCGGGATCAGCGCGGCGCTTTTCAGCTTGCCCTTATAGGCGCGCTGCTGCTGCTCGGAGATGAAGATCAGCCCCGGCGTGAAGGATTCCCACAAGGGCCTATTGGCCTCGGCCGTCAGATAATCCGGCGCGCCGGTAACCCACAGCAGGCGGTGTTTCGCGTTGCGCAGATGCCCAAGCAGCGACGGCTTACGCATGGCGATCACCACGTCGGCGGCCTTGGGCGCCCAGGTGTCGCCGAAAGGCGTGTAGTAAGCGCCGTCCGCCATATGGGCGTAGGTGGTGTTGTTGACGACTTTGACCTCGTGGCCGCGCTCGGCCAGGGCGGCGGCGAGGCCGCCGACAGCCTTCTCGGCCCCCCCGATGGCTCGGCGGAGATTGGTATAGCCGTCGTACTGGAGCGGCGAGTCATCGACAAAAACGTAGTGCATGGATGGGGTTATATCCGAGACAGCGGCCGCTTGCAGCAGGCTCTAGCGATGCTACATAAGCGGGACGTTAGGAGAACCATATGGCGTTTTTCACCGCCCTTCCCCATCGTGCGCTGGTTGCCGTCGGCGGCGACGACAGGGCCGGCTTCCTGCAGGGCATGATTTCGAATGATATGCGCCATGTGGAGGCGGGCCAAGCCATGTGGGCGGCCTTTCTCACGGCCCAAGGCAAGTTCCTCCACGAGTTCTTCGTCGTTCCGCACCAGGATGTGATCCTGCTGGAATGCGAGCGGGCCCGGCGCGAGGACCTGATCACCCGCCTCGCCCGTTATAAATTGAGGGCCAAAGTGACCTTCGCGCCGCTGGATACGCTTGAGGTCGGGGTCGCCTGGGGCCAAGGTGCGGCGGCGGCCCTCGAGACCACGGAGACCTTGGGGACGGTCAAGACGCGCGGCGACGGTACGCTCTATACCGACCCACGCCTCGCGGGCGCGGGTGTGCGTTTTGCCCTTACGCCGGACCAAGCCGGAAACCTTCCCCTCGCCCGCGCGACGCCGGACGCCTATGACCTGCACCGGATTGGACTGGGCCTGCCGGACGGCAGCCGCGACATGGAAGTGGACAAGGCCCTTCTGCTCGAGAACGGCTTCGAAGAATTGCACGGCGTGGATTTCGAAAAAGGCTGCTACATCGGGCAGGAGCTGACGGCGCGCACCCACTACCGCGCGCTTATCAAGAAGCGCCTGATGCCGGTGGCCATCGACGGTGCAACGCCGGCCCCCGGCCAAGCGTTAACCGTAGATGGAAGAGACGCTGGGGAAATGAAGAGCATCGCGGGTGTCCACGGGCTCGCCCTGATACGCCTGGATGCGTGGAAGGGCGGCGGCAACTTGACGACGGGAGCCGCGCGCATTACGCCGGTCCAACCGGAGTGGATGCAGTTGCCGCAAGACTAGAAAATAGCGTTCGGGAACGCAGGTGGGGAATGGCGACCCGGTATCGCAGACGGCCAATCGAGATTCAAGCGTGGCAATGGAACGGCCAGCCGCGGGCCGACTGGCCTGAGTGGCTGGAAGCCGTGGTGCTGGCCGACGGGCGGCTCGCCATCGGCGGGATTCGCGACAAGGTTTACAAGGGCGACTGGCTCGTGCGCGAAGGCGGCACCACCTACCGGCTGCCGCCGGCGCTGTTCGACGCACAATATGAGCAAGTCGAGGACGTCGGCTAACCCCGGAATCTCTCTTCGCGGATCATCGTAAAAGGCATAGCCTCATGTCCGGTGGTTCCCTGCCTTGAGCAACCGATGGCGCGGCGATGAAATTCCTCTCTCCGATGCTGCTGCTCCTTCTTTTAACAGCGCCGGCACTGGTGGCGCTGTACTTCTACTTGCTCTCGCGAAAGAAAAAGATGGCGGTGCGCTACGCCGACATCGGGCGCATCCGTGAGGCCCTGGGTCCCGGCGCGGCCTGGCGCCGGCATATCCCCGCGATGCTTCTGCTGGTTTCGATCGTGCTGGCGTTAACCGCCGTGGCCAAACCGGCGGCGATGGTCACCTTGCCTTCCCAACGGGCTCTGGTGATCCTGGCGATGGACGTCTCGGGCAGCATGCGGGCCGAGGATGTCGAACCAAACCGGTTAACGGCCGCGCAAAACGCCGCCAAGCAGTTCATCACCCAGCAGCCGAGCACGACACGGATCGGCATCGTTGCCTTCGCGGGCGCCGCGGCCCTGGTGCAAACGCCCACGCTCAATCGCGACGAACTCACGCAAGCCATCGACCGCTTCCGCACCTTCCGCGGCACGGCCATCGGCAGCGGGATCCTTGTTTCGCTGCAGACGATTTTTCCCGACGCCGCCTTCGATCCCCGCTTCAGCGAGTCCGACTTCGGCCGCAACCGCGACAAACAAGGTGCCTCGCTGGATCAGCCGGCACAGCCGGCGTTCAAACCGGTCCCGCCGGGCTCGAATCAGAATTCGACCATCATTCTTCTCACGGACGGACGCGCTACCGTCGGCCCCGACCCCATCGAGACCGCCCGCATGGCGGCGGACAGGGGCGTACGGATCTATACCGTCGGCCTCGGCTCGGCGAACGGCGGGGGATACTACGGCGGGATGCAGTTCGACGAAGAGTCGTTGAAGACCATCGCCGACGTCACCAAGGGCAAGTATTTCTCGGCCAATTCCGGCGCCGCGCTGAATGAGGTTTACAAAGGCCTCAACACCCAGCTCGTCATGGAGCGCCAGGAGACCGAAATCAGTTCGATCTTCGCCGGCGTCGCGGCGTTATTCGCCATCGCCGCCGCGACGATGGCGCTGATCGGGCAAAGCAGGCTTTTTTAAGCGAGCCGTCAGAGCTTCGGGAACATCTGCTTGGTCGGGCAGACGATCACTTTCTCGAACAGGCCCGCCTTGTGATACGGGTCCTGGCTCTGCACTTCGCGCGACTGCTCAAGGCTGTCGAAGTCGGCGATGATGCACGACCCTTTCAGCGTCAGCCCGTCGTCGCTCATCATGGGCCCCGCGAACTTGAAATTCTTCACGGCCTTTTCGATCCACTCGAGATGTTCCGGCCGCGTCTTCATGCGCAGGTCCGTCGAATTCGGCTTATCGAAGCAGAGCCACATCGTCAGCATAGATTTCCCCTCTCCGTGAAGTACTCTAAGCGGCGGTGCGCAGAACCTTTTCCGTGCTGTTCTCCATCAGCACCGCTTGCGCGGCGGCAAGCCGCGCGACGGGCACACGATAGGGCGAGCAGGAGACGTAATCCAGTCCGGCCCGATGACAGAAAGCGATGGAGTCCGGATCGCCGCCGTGCTCGCCGCAAATGCCCAGTTTAAGGGCAGGACGTGCCGCGCGTCCGCGTTCTGCCGCAATTGTGATCAACTCGCCGACGCCATCCTGATCCAGACTCGCGAACGGATCCTTTTCGTAAATGCCCTTGGCCTTATAGAGCTCGACCAGCGTGGCGCAGTCGTCGCGCGAAAGACCGAGAGTCGTCTGTGTCAGATCGTTGGTGCCGAAGGAGAAGAACTCGGCGGTCCGAGCGATATCGCCAGCGCGCAGCGCGGCGCGCGGCAGTTCTATCATCGTGCCGATCGTGTAGGCGACGGTTGTACCGGCCTGGCCGAAGACCGCGGCGGCCGCGTCGTCGACGACCTTCTTCATCATGTCGAGTTCCGCGCGCGTCCCAACGAGCGGGATCATGATTTCCGGAATGACCTTCTTGCCGTCCTTGGCGACCTGGACGGCGGCCTCGAAGATGGCGCGGGCCTGCATGGCGTAGATCTCCGGATGCGAGACCCCCAGACGGACCCCGCGATGCCCGAGCATGGGGTTGCTTTCATGCAGGCGCGCGAGCACCTCGCGTACGGATTCCTCTGAAACGCCCGCGCCCGTCGCAACCTCGGCGATTTCGCTGTCGGTATGCGGCAGGAACTCGTGCAGCGGAGGATCGAGCAGTCGGATCGTGACCGGCAGGCCTTCCATGATGGTAAAGAGCTTCACGAAATCGCCGCGCTGATGGGGCAGCAGCTTGTCGAGGGCCGCCTTGCGCCCGCCGGCATCCTTGGCGAGGATCATCTGCCGCACGGTGAGGATGCGCTGGGCGTCGAAGAACATATGTTCGGTGCGGCACAGACCGATGCCTTCCGCGCCGAACTTCCGGGCGGTCTCCGCGTCGAGCGGCGTTTCGGCGTTGGCGCGCACTTTCAAGCGGCGGATGTTATCAACCCATCCCATCAAAGTCGCGAAATCGCCGGTGAGCTCGGGGCGGATGGTGGCCACCTTGCCGAGGAATACCTCGCCCGTGGCGCCGTCCAAGGTGATGACATCGCCCTCAAGCAGGATCTTGTCGCGGATGCGCATGGTCTTGGCGTGCACGTCGACCTGCAGTTCGCCAGCGCCGGAGACGCACGGCGTTCCCATGCCGCGGGCCACGACCGCCGCGTGGCTGGTCATGCCGCCGCGCGTGGTGAGGATGCCCTGACTGACATGCATGCCGCTGATGTCCTCGGGGCTGGTTTCGCGCCGGACCAGGATCACTTTCTCGCCGCGCTTGACCCAATCCTCGGCGTCTTCGGCGGTGAACACGATTTTGCCCGAAGCGGCGCCCGGCGACGCCGGCAGGCCGCGCGCGAGGAGTTGGCGGGGCGCCTTGGGATCCAGGGTCGGGTGCAGCAACTGATCGAGCTGATTGGGATCGATGCGGCGCACGGCCTCGTTTTCGCCGATGAGCCCCTCACGCGCCATGTCGACGGCGATCTTGAAGCCGGCTTGAGCCGTTCTCTTGCCATTACGGGTCTGAAGCATCCAGAGCTTGCCCTTCTGGATCGTGAACTCCATGTCCTGCATGTCGGCATAGTGACGTTCCAAACGATGGCGCACCTCGACGAGCTGACGATACAGCTCGGGCATTTCCTCCTCCATCGACGGGAGGGTGGAACCTTGCGCCTTCTTGCCGTCGAGCGTGATCTGCTGCGGCGTGCGGATGCCGGCGACGACGTCCTCGCCCTGCGCGTTCACCAGATATTCGCCGTAGAAGACATTGGCGCCGGTCGAGGGATCGCGGCTGAAGCATACACCGGTGGCGCAGTCGCCGCCCATATTGCCGAACACCATCGACTGCACGTTGACGGCCGTGCCCCAGGTATCGGGGATATCGTGGAGCTTGCGGTAGGTGATGGCGCGCTGGTTCATCCAGCTGGAGAAGACCGCGCCGATCGCGCCCCATAGCTGTTGATGCACATCCTGCGGGAACGGCTCGCCGACTTCTTCCTGCACCTTGTCCTTGTAGGACGCGACGAGCGCCTTGAGATCATCGGCGGTGAGATCGGTATCGAGGCCGACACCCTTGTCTTCCTTGGCGATGTCGAGCAAATGCTCGAAGTCGTAGGAATCGACGCCAAGCACGACGCCGGAATACATCTGAATGAAGCGGCGATAGCTGTCGTAGGCGAAACGCGGGTCCTTCGACTGCTTGGCCAGACCTTCCACGGTCTCGTCGTTGAGGCCGAGGTTGAGGATCGTATCCATCATGCCGGGCATGGACGCGCGGGCGCCCGAGCGCACGGAGACGAGCAGCGGATTCTTGACGTCGCCGAATTGGGCGCCGATCTGTTGTTCGACGTGATTGACGGCTTGCGCGACTTGATCGCGCAGGTCCGCAGGGTAGGATTTCCCATGGCCGTAGTAGTAGGTGCAAACGTCCGTGGAGATGGTGAAGCCCGGCGGAACCGGAATACCGATGGAACTCATCTCGGCGAGGTTGGCGCCCTTGCCGCCGAGCAGGTTCTTCATGCGGGCGTTGCCCTCGGCCTTGCCGTTGCCGAAAGCATAGACCCATTTACCGTCGTGTACCGGTTCCGGCGCGGGAACAGCGGCGATCGGTGTGGATTTCGTTTCATCGGCGCCGAAGACGTCCGGACGAAGCTGCTGGCGCGTGACCTTGCCCTTGGTGGCCTGTTCCACCGCGATGGCGCGCTCGGCCGGCACGCGGTCCCACTGGCTGATGGCCTGGGGCGTGACGTTGATGGCCCGGGCCAAGGCGGTGACCCCGCCAGCTTCGGTGATGGCACGCTCGAGGGCGTTGTCCCGCATTTGTAAGCTCCGTAAGGTGTTCTTTCAGAAACAGCTTAAGTGAGGCTTTAAATAGCCCCTACAACCGCCCCTTACAACTCGAAATCTGTAAATATGTTCCCCTAGGATGGTGATTTTGTAAGATAAACTTTAAAATCGGGCATCTTCAAGAGCCATAACCGCTCCTTTATGGGCAATCACCATGACTGGGGCATTGGTATTGCCTGACGTAATCGTGGGCATCACTGACGCGTCAATCACCCGCAGCCCCTCGAGTCCCCTGACCCGGAGGCGCTCGTCCACCACGGCGCCCGCGTCCTGGCCCATGCGCGCCGTGCCGACGGGGTGAAAGATGGTGGACCCTACCTGCCCGGCCGCCTTGGAAAGGTCTTCGTCGCTTTCGAAGTGCGGGCCCGGGACATATTCGACCGGCGCGTAACGGCGCAGGGGCTCCTGCCCCACGATATGACGCGTGAGGCGCAAGGCCAGCGCCGCGACATGGCGGTCATGAGGATCCGAGAGATAGTTGGGATCGATCTTTGGCGCTTGGGCAACATCCGGGCTGGTGAGATGCACCGCACCGCGGCTGCGCGGACGCAAATTGCACGGCGCCATGGTGAAGGCCGGAAAGGCGTGCAGCGGCTCGCCGAACCGGTCGAGGCTCAGGGGCTGGATGTGGAATTCGATGTCCGGCGTTTCCACGGACGCACTGGATCGGGCGAAGAGCCCAAGCTGGCTCGGCGCCATCGACATCGGCCCCGAGCGAAAGAGCGCGTATTCGGCGCCGATGAGCGCCTTGCCGAACAGCGTGCGCACGCGTTCGTTCAAGGTGGCGGCGCCGGTGATCTTGTAGATGCATCGGAGCTGCAAATGATCCTGGAGATTTTCCCCCACGCCCGGCGCGTGATGAATGACGGGGATATGGAGCGCCTTCAAGCGATTGCCGTCGCCGATGCCCGAAACCTCCAGAAGATGCGGAGAACCGATGGCGCCGGCGGCAAGGATCACGGAGGCGTCGGCACGCACCGTCTTCAGCACGCCATCCCGCAGATACTCCATGCCTGTCGCGCGGCGGCCTTCAAATAGAATGCGCTGCGCGAACGCCTTGGTCTCGACCGTGAGATTGGGACGCGCGAGCGCGGGACGCAGGAAGGCGGTAGCCGCGCTCCACCGGAAACCGCGCCTCTGCGTGACGCTGAAATAACCGACACCGTCATCATCGCTGGTGGTGATGCTCCCGCGTTTGGGGATTCCGGCCGCGGCGGCGGCATCGGCGATGGCGTCGAGCAGCGGCCAATGCAGGCGTTGCTTCTCGATGCGCACCTCGCCGCCTTCGCCGTGAATGCCCAAATCACCGGCGGCGAAATCCTCCAGCTTCTGGAAATGCGGGATCACATCGTCCGCGCCCCAGCCGAGATTGCCGAGCTGGCGCCATTGATCGTAGTCGCGGCGCTGGCCGCGCACGTAGATCATCCCGTTGATGGACGAGCAGCCGCCGAGCACGCGTCCGCGCGGATAACTCAGCGCCTTGCCGCCGAGCCCCTTCTGGCCTTCCGTACGGAAGCACCAATCGGTGCGTGGGTTGCCCATGCAATAAAGGTAACCGACGGGAATGCGCACCCATATGTAATCGTCCTTCCCGCCCGCCTCGAGCAGAAGCACGCGCACCTTCGGGTTCGCGGAGAGACGATTGGCGAGCACGCAGCCCGCCGTGCCGCCGCCGACGACGATGTAATCGAAAGTGTCAGACAAGGGCGCGGAACTCATGCGCCGAGCTTCGCAACCCCGGATCCTGGGCACAAGGCCCAGGATGACCAGAAAACAAGCAACTAGCCTTCGATCTTCGAGAAATCGGCGACCCGGTTCATGACGGCGACGATCTGCGCGAGGAGCTTGAGACGGGCCTCGCGCTGATCGGCGTTGTCGGTGTTAACGGTCACCTTGTCGAAGAAGGCGTCGACGGGTGTGCGCAGCTTCGCCAGCTCGGCCATTGCCGTGGTGAAATCATCTTCACGAAGGATGCTTATGGCCTTGATGTCTTTCAACGTGTTCAGAAGCCGTTCGCCTTCAGCCGCTCCAAGCGCCTCAGCGGCGACGTCGCCGGCGTAAGTCTTGTTATCCTTCTTCTCTTCAATACGAAGGATGTTCGCCGCGCGGCGATAGGCCACCAGCAGGTTGGCGCCGTCGTCGCTGGTCAGGAACGCGGTCAGCGCGTCGACGCGGGCGATGAGGCGCATGAGGTCGTCTTCCGTGCCGAGCGCGAAGACCGCCGACACATAATCGTGACGCACACCCTTCTCGCGCAGATGCACCTTCAGGCGGTCGGCGAAGAAATCGAGGACTTCTTCGGCGATCTCCTTGGCATCGACCTTCAAGCCGTCATAACCGGCAAGGGCATGCCCGAAAGCTTCGCGCAGCGGCAGGCGCAGCTTGTTCTCAACGATGATGCGGATCACGCCGAGGGCGGCGCGGCGCAGAGCATAGGGGTCCTTGGAACCCGTCGGCTTTTCATTGATGGCGAAGAAGCCGACGAGACTGTCGAGCTTATCGGCCAGGGAAACGACAATGCCGAGCGGCTTGGACGGACAGGCATCCGTCGGTCCCAAAGGCGAATAGTGCTCGGCGATGGCGTCCGCGACGGCGGCCGGTTCCTTGTCATGAAGCGCATAGTAGCGGCCCATGACGCCCTGGAGGTCGGGGAACTCACCGACCATGCCGGTCGACAGGTCCGCCTTGCAAAGCAGGGCCGCGCGTTCAGCGGCCTGTTTGTCGGCCTTCAGAATTTCAGCGAGACGGCCCGCGAGTTTCACGAGGCGCCTGGTCTTGTCGAGCACGGTGCCCAGGGACGCCTGGAACACGCGTTCCCGAAGCTTTTCCACGCGGGATGCGAGCGGTTGGCCGCGGTCCTGATCCCAGAAGAACTTGGCGTCGGACAGGCGCGCGCTGAGAACACGTTCGTTTCCGGCGATGATCGCCTTGCCTTTGTCCTTGGTGACCATGTTGGCGATGACGCCGAAGCGATTGGCGAAAGCGCCGCTCTTGGTCGAGAGCGCGAAATACTTCTGATGCTTGCGCATCGCCGATGTCATGACTTCGGCGGGCACATCCATGAAAGCGTCGGGAATGGTGCCGAGCAGCGGCACAGGCCATTCGACGAGACCGATGACTTCCGACAAGAGACCTGCGTCGGCGCGCACCGAAAGACCCTCGGCGGCCGCGAGCCTGGCGAGACCGCGGCTGATGATCTCCTCGCGCTCGGCGGGCTCGACCACCACGTTGGCCCTCTTGAGTTTCGCGGTGTAGTCGGCGGCGTTCTTCACGCCGATCCGGGCCGGGGCGAGGAAGCGGTGGCCGACGGTGGCGTTGCCCGCCTTCACGCGCGCGAATTCAACCGGCACAACGGCGCCATCGAACAGGCAAATGATGCTGTGGAGCGGACGCACCCATCGGGTAGGGTTCGCGCCCCAGCGCATGGACTTCGGCCACGGCAGTTGCGCGAGCGCAGCTTCGACGATCTCCTTGAGCACGACGGCGGTCGGGCGGCCTTTTTTGACGGCAACCGAGAAGTAGAACTTGCCCTTGGGCAGTTCGCGCACTTCCGCCTGGTCGATGGAGGTCAGACCGGCCGCTTTCATGAAGCCTTGCAGCGCTTGTTCCGGGGCGCCGACTTGCGGCCCCTTGCGCTCTTCGGTCGTGTCCGGTTGCGCCTTCGGCAAACCGTCGGCCACGAGCGTGAGGCGACGCGGACCGCCAATAGCGCGCAGGGACTTGGCCTCGAGGCCCTGGGCCTTCAGGCTTTCGCCGACGAGACGGGCGAGGTCTTCGGCGCCGCGCGCCTGCATGCGCGCGGGGATTTCCTCGGAGAAGATTTCAAGAAGAAGCTCAGCCATGACAGTTACCGGGCATTCGTGGGCTGGAGCCACATCTCGCAGCACGCTTTGGCAAGCGCG
>JAYSFT010000013.1:0-30863 GCA_041913245.1 Rhodospirillaceae bacterium
TGTTGGCCAGGGAGGCTTTGTAGCGTCCCTCCCCCGCCATGAAATGGTAACCGCGGCAGCCTTGTTCCCGCGCCCGCGCCACCGTCAGCGCATGGGTCACGAGGCCGGGGCGGAAGCGGTTGTCGTCGCGGTAGGAAAAACCGCTCTGATAGGCATAGACGTGCCCGCGATGGACGAAGTTGAGGAGGTATCCGATGGGATTTTGCCCCGAACTCACCCGCACCAGTTGAACTGGGCCATACTCGCTCGCCTTCGCCGCCAGGCGCCGCGCGAAGCGCAGAAAACGGGATGAACCGAAGGCGCCGTCATGACCTTGCCGGTCGTGCCAGCTTTTCCGGTGAAGGGTACGCATCTCGTTCAGCATGACAGAGGCTTCCCCGGCCGTACGGGCCGGCGTCAGCAGCACCTTTCCCTCGGCTTCATAGAGCCGCAGGCTTTGCTGAATCTGCCGGCGCGTGTTGCGGGACAGAACCGCGAGATACCCTGAAAGCCCGGGAGGCATTTTCATGAGATCGATCCACGGGCAAACGCGATCCCTGACGATTCCATGAGAAAGGCCGGACTCCCCGACAGCCCGTCCCAGGGCGGGCATGACGCCGCTCAGGCGGAATTCGCGCCAGCTTTTGCCGGTATTGGCGATGAAAGCCAGCATGGCGGCGCGGGTTTGCGGCGCGTATCGCCGATCGAGCAAGAAATCGTTGTACTCGATGAAAAGCGCATCGTCTTGCGGCTCGCCGCTCTGATTGAGCGCGGCGGCAACGCCGTATCCAAGAAACCCGGTCGTACGCCGCTCCCCGATTACGGCCAGCCCGACAGTCGTGGCGCCCGCGCGCGCGATCAGAAGCTGGGCCTTCGGCATCTGACCCTCATCGCCGAACGTCGCGAGCCAGGCGCCGATCCAGCTCCATGACGTGAAAAACGAGCCGTCGGCTCGATTTTCAAGATCCAGCCAGCATGATTCGATCTCATCCGGAGCGGGGCACGCCTCCTTCGTGACCGTCACAACGATATCGCGGGGCGCGAGAAAGTTCATCGCGGTCACGCGTCCTGGGGTATCGGAGCGGAAAAGGCGTGTTGAATTCGCCCGTTGAGTGTCGCGGCGGCGCGAAAATCGGGAGGCGGGTAATACTGCAACAAATCGCAACTCGTGGCGTTGTTGTGAGCGTCAAACACCTGCGACATCCCATCACCCTTTCTGACGTTGACGGAGACCCATCATGCAGTTGATCCGTTGTCCTATGCTGCGGGCAATGGCGACTATCGCCGTCGGTGTGATAACGCTCGGAACGCTATTTGGTTGTAGCACCCTCAACGCGCCCGACGCGCCGGACACGCTGCCGGCCGCGGTTGCGGCGAGCCAGAGCGACGGCGCCTACGTCATCGGGCCCACGGATCAGCTGAATATTTTCGTCTGGCGACAGCCGGAACTTTCGACTCAGGCCATCGTGCGTCCCGACGGCCTCATTTCCGTGCCGCTCATCGACGACCTGCAGGCGGCCGGCCAGACGCCGACCCAACTCGCCGGCGCAATCACGGGCCGACTGAAAGAATATATTCAAGATCCGAAGGTATCCGTGATCGTCACCAATTTCGTGGGTCCGTTCGAGCGTCAGATCCGCGTGGTGGGCGAGGCGGCGAAACCGCAGGCTATCCCCTTCCGCCGCAATATGACGGTGCTCGACGTGATGATCCAGGTCGGCGGACTGACCGAATTCGCCAGCGGCAACCGCGCGGTGCTTGTGCGTAACGGCGCTGGAGGCAGCCGCGCGAACTATCGTTTGCGGCTGAACGACCTCCTGAAGGAAGGCGACGTGGCCGCCAACGCCCCGGTGCTGCCGGGCGACGTGATCATCATTCCGCAGAGCTACTTCTAAGAGCCTGCGGCCGGGGCAAAAAATCGGACCGTGCCGATACACGGCGCTTGCGCCCGAATTTGGAATATCGAGGGCTGTCCATGACTGACATGAAGCGTCAAGTGCTGATCTTTCTCGATCAACTATGGCGGCGGCGCCGGGCCGCCCTCGCCTTCACTTGGGCGGTCTGCCTCGTGGGCTGGTTCGCCGTTGCGATGATGCCGAACCGGTATGTCTCACAGGCGCGGTTCTACGTCGACACACAGTCGCTGTTGAACCCCCTGCTGAAGGGCATTTCCGTCAACGCCGACGATAAGGGACGTGAAGAGCAGGTGCAGCTCATGCAGCGCACGCTCACCAGCCGTCCGAATCTCCTGAAGGTCGCCCAGATGACCGATCTGGACAAGGCGACGGAAAACGACGCCGAGCTTCAAGGCCTGGTGCAGAGCCTGGAAGAACGCATCACCATCAAGAGCCAGGGCGCGAACCTCTTCCAGGTCGAATTCACCGACAATTCGCCGCAGAAGGCCCGCGACGTCGTTCAGTCCCTTCTGACGATCTTTGTCGAGAGCAGCGTAGGCGATAAGCGCGAGGACATCCAGACGGCGAAGTCCTTCATCGAAGGCCAAATCGCCGAATACGAAAGCCAGTTGAAGGCGGCGGAGCTTCGTTTGGCCGACTTCAAGGTGACCAATATGAATTTCCTTTCCTCGAACGCGGAAAGCTTCGCGGTCCGCCTCGAGGGCGCGCGCGACAACGTCAAGAAGCTCGAAGCCGATTATGGCGACGCCATGGCGCAGCGCGGTCAACTCAAGGCCCAACTTGCCGCGACGCCGCGCTTTCTGTCCTACGACGCGCTTCCGCAAATTGTCGGCGGCTCCAATACGGTGGCGGGCTCGCCGCAGCAACGCATTCTCGCGCTTCAAAACAAGCTGTCGGAACTCCGCCTGCAATACACGGAAAAACATCCCGATGTGGTGCAAACGCAACAGCAGCTGGAGAACCTGATCGAGCAGCAGAAGAAAGCGCGCAGCGACGGCGAAGGCGCCTCCACCTTCGCGCGCGCTCAAATCCCCAACACCGTGCACGATCAGCTCTCCCTGCGCTTGTCGGACGCCGAAGCGAACGCCGGCAGCGTCGGCCGCCGGCTCGAAGAAGCCAAAGCCATCGTCACCGACATGGAAAAGCGCGCCGCCGATGCACCGCGCATCGAAGCCGAGTTCACGAACCTCAATCGCGACTATCAGGTCCTGAAGGCGAGTTATGAGGGGCTGCTGCAGCGCCGTGAATCGGCGCGCATCGCCGAAGCCGCGGACTCGACCACGGAGCCGGTGCAATTCCGGGTCGTCGCCGCCCCTGAATTACCCGCCGCCGCCGCCGGCCCGAACCGCGCTCTGTTCAATTCTCTGGTCCTCGTCCTTGGGCTGATTGCCGGCGCGGGCTTCGTCTTCCTGCTGATGCAGATCGAGGACCGGATCGCGGCGCCCGATGATTTGTACGCCGTCGGCGAAATCCCCGTTTTGGGCTGCGTCTCGACCGTCGCGACGCCGCGGCGGCGTGAACTCGATCACGAACAACTGCGGAAATTCTTGGCCGCAACGGGCGCGCTGGCAGCCGTCTTCGTGGTCGTCATGCTGATCGGCCCGAACTTCTCGGCGATCTCGCAGAGCTTTATGAATCGGATGGCGTCATGATGAATAGAGGCGGGCTTATCGATCTGGTCGGCCGGGCGGCCGAACACATCGATCTAAATGCAAAACAGGAAACGGACGCCGCGCCGGCGCCGCCAACTCCGGAACGCGCGGAAAACACGGCCGCCGGCGAGATCTCCGCGGAACGTCCGGCGCCGCTGGCGTTCAACTGGCTCCACCTCGAGCGCGAAGGCTTTCTGACGCCCGAGAACCAGCGCTCCCTGACGGCCGAGGAATTCCGGCTGATCAAGCGCCCGCTTCTGCGCACGGCTTTTGGCCGCGACAATCGCGCGCAGCGGAACGGGATTTCGCACATCGCAATGGTGACCAGCCCGGCGCCGGGCGACGGCAAGACCTTCACAGCCCTCAACCTCGCGCTCAGTATTGCCTCCGAGCGGGACCTGAGCGTCCTTCTGATCGACGGAGACGCACGCCGCATGGGCCTTAGCCGCCTGCTCGGCGCCGCGGGGCGTAAGGGCCTTATCGACGTCCTGATGACCCCGTCCTTGTCGCTCGGCGATGTCATCGTGCGCACCGACGTGCCGAATCTTTCCGTGGTACCGGCCGGCCAGTTCGTCGACGCGCCGACCGAAGTTTTTGCCAGCCAAAGCATGGCGCGCACGATGGCGGATATCGCCACGCGCTATCCCAACCGCTTCATCATTTTCGACGCCCCTCCGGCTCTGGCGTCGAGCGAGGTCGGCGTGCTGGCCTCCCATGTGGGCCAGGTGATCATGGTGGTGCAAGCCAACGAAACCAGCCGCCCGGCGGTCGCGCAGGCCGTCGGTCTTGTCGATGCGTGCCCTAACATCAGCTTCGTCCTGAACCGCGTCACGATATCGGCCGGCATGGATCGCTTCGGCCGCTACGGTTATCACCAAGAGGACGGGGAACAGTGGGTGGGATCGTAGGAGTCGTCCGCATTCCCCGGCGATTCGGCGGCCCGCCGATCTGGTCCTGTCTCGTCATCGGATCGGTCGCCTGGACCGGCGTTCATGCCCCTGGCCCGGCGTCCGCCGCCGAGTTGCCGGCGGACGCCGGCCCGCCGCCGATCGCGACCGGCGAGAGAACCTACCCGAGCGCGCGCGTGCCCGGCGCCGGCGAACCCGCATTCGTTCGCGGCGGCTGGTCGTTCTACGCCGTGGGCGCATCGGACTTCACTTACACCGACAATGTCTATCTCACCGATACCAACCGGATCGGCGATTTCATCGTTTCACCGCGCGCGGGTTTTACGGCCCGGCGCGCTACGGCGCGCAGCATCCTGAACGCCGAAGCCAACGTCACATACGACTATTACACGAAGAACACGCGCCTCAACGGTGCGCGGCCCAGCGCGTTGCTCGACGGCTTCGCGAATGTGATCGAGGACACACTGACCATCGAGGGGCGTCTTGCCACCGACGTTCAGCAGATCAGCAATGAGGAGCGCGTCCCCGCCGTTCGCCGAAACCTCGACCGGAACCAAACTCAGGTGCTCAATTACGGCGTCACGCCCACATTGCATGGCCGTTTCGGCGGCGGCATCGAGGGGGAGGCGTCCTATGACTTCTCTGCCGTCAACTTCCTCGATCCTCCCGTCGGGGCGGTGAACATCCGCGCCGGCGATACGGCACGCCATATCGGCCGCGCGCGCATAGGGACCGAGGACTCGAGCGCCGCGCGGCTTCTATGGTCGGCGAGCGGTTACTATGAAAAGTCCCATGTCGACAATTTCGTCGGCGCTCAGCCTCGGCGCGCCAGCGGCGAAGCGCGCGCCGAATATCGCCTTTCGGGGCCTTGGTCACTTCTGGCGCGCGGCGGCTACGACTGGATCGAGGAGCCTACGCTGGCGGTGCGACCCGACGGCGCCTATGGGCTGGCGGGTGCGATATGGCGGCCGTCGCGCCGCACCCTGGTGCGCGCCGAGGCCGGGTATCGTTACCGCGACTTCAACGGCGAGGCCCAGGTGCAATATCAACTGAGCCAGGCGATCGCGCTCTCCGCGTCCTACCGCCGCGATGTCCAGAGCGATCAACGGCTCCTTCTCGACCGCCTCGGCGATCTGGGCCGCGACGAATTCGGCAGTCTGATCGATCCCATCACCGGCCTTCCGCCCGATCCCAATTCGAGCCGCTTCGACCTGGGCAATCAGGCCTTCAAGCGCGATCAGGTGCGCTTGGGCATGCATGGCCGCTTTCAGAGGAACTTCTACAGCCTCGCCGGCGACTATGAGCGCCGCAACGCCAATGGTCTTGGCGGCGAAAGCTGGGGCGCGAGCGGTACGCTCGGACGAGATATCACGCCGCGTCTGCAAGGCAGCCTGTCCGCCGGCTATTCGAAAACAACCGCGGATCCCGGCTTCGCCAACAGCCTGCGCGATTCCAAAACCACCTCGGCCGGCGCGCGGCTCGATTACGACGTCACCCGCACGGTGCGCGCGTCGCTGCGTTACGCCCACATGCAGCGCCGCACCACGCTCGTGCGCTACCGCGAGAACGCGCTGATCCTAAGCCTCAGCAAGGCCTTTTGAGTGAAAGCCGCCCGCTATGTATGAGAAATTCTTTCGCCTGAACGAAGCGCCGTTCCAACTCACGCCGGACGCCCGATACTTCTTCCCCAGCAGCGTCCATAAGCGCGCGATGGGCTATCTCACCTACGGACTGAGCCAGGGAGAAGGCTTTGTGGTCGTCACCGGCGACGTCGGTGCCGGCAAAACCACTCTCGTATCTCATTTGATGGCGACGCTCGATCCATATAAGTTCGTGACATCGACGGTCGTCACGACGCAGCTCGGCGGTGACGATATGTTGCGCATGGTCGCGGCCGATTTCGACATTCCGCAGGAAGGCCTCGACAAGGCGTCCGTGCTCGGCCGTCTTCACGCTTTCCTGCGCGACGTGTCCGCGCGCGGCCGCCGCGCCATCGTCATCGTCGACGAGGCGCAGAACCTGAGCATGCAGGCCATCGAAGAACTGCGCATGCTGTCGAATTTGCAGGTGGGGCGCCCCCCGTCGCTGCAGGTGCTTCTGCTCGGCCAGCCTCAATTCCGCAAGAAGATGGCGAGCCCGGATCTCGCTCAACTTCGTCAGCGCATCATCGCGACCTATCATCTCGGTCCCATTACCCCGGACGAGACGCGCGAGTACGTGTGCCACCGCCTGACCCAGGCCGGCTGGAAGAACGATCCTGCCGTCACCAACGACGGTTATCTTGCCGTCTATCACGCCACCAGCGGCGTTCCGCGCCTGATCAACGTGCTGTTCGGCCGCATCCTGCTTTATGCCTTCCTTGAACAGATCCACACCGTCGACGCCAAGGTCGTGCAGCAGGTCGCCGAGGATATGCGCATGGAGTTCGACGGCTGGCGGCCCCGCCCGGCGCGCGCCGAAGAGCCCGTGCTGGCGGAGATCAAACACTGATGCTCGACACCGCGCAAAACGAGACCGGTGGATTCGCCTTGAAACCCGTCCCCCTCACGCACAGGAACGGCCGCGCGGTGAACGCCATGTCCGTGGATGTGGAGGAGCACTTCCAGGTGCAGGTCATGGCCAAGCAGGTCAAACGCCCGGACTGGGAGCGCCGCGCCTCGCGGGTCGAAACATCGACCAACCGCATTCTCGACCTTTTCGCGCGCCATGACGCGAAGGCGACGTTCTTCACGCTGGGCTGGGTGGCCGAGCGTCATCCTGCGCTCATCCGCCGGATCGTCGCCGAAGGGCATGAGCTTGCGAGCCATGGGTATGAACATATCCGGGTCGATGCCCAGACACCCGCCGAGTTCCACGACGATATCACGCGCACCAAGGCCATTCTTGAAGACATCGGCGGCGTGCAGGTGCGCGGATATCGCGCCGCGACCTTCTCCATCGGCCGAAAGAACATGTGGGCCTTCGACATGCTCGAGGACGCCGGTTACACCTACTCCTCCAGCATCAATCCCATCCGCCATGACAACTACGGCATGGATGAAGCGCCGCGCGGGCCGTTCCTTCCGGCAGGCGTGGGCGGCGTGACCGAACTGCCGATCACGACACTCCGTATAGGCCGGCGCAACCTGCCGTGCGGCGGCGGCGGTTTCTTCAGGCTCGTGCCTTACTTTGTTTCGAAATGGACGATCGCGCGCGTCAACGCGAAGGACGCGATGCCGACGATCTTCTACTTCCATCCTTGGGAGATCGATCCCGGGCAACCGCGGGAACCCGGCCTTCCGCTCAAATCGCATTTCCGCCACTACCTCAACCTGAACCGCATGGAGCGGCGCCTGGCGCGGCTTCTGCGGGATTTCGCCTGGGATCGGATGGACCATGTTTTTGCGGCCAAATGAGACGGTCAGCAGCTATACCGTTCGCGCGCTGACCGACCGTGACCATGAGCGCTGGGACAGCTTTGTCCTGGAGAGCCCGGAAGCGACCTTCTTTCACCGTGCCGGCTGGCGCACGGTCATCGAGCGCAGCTTTGGCCATCGTACGCATTATGTCATTGCCGAACGTGACGGCGTCATCAAAGGCGTGTTGCCCTTGGTCGAAATCAAGAGCGCCCTCTTCGGCCATGCCCTGATCTCGAACGGCTTCTGCGTCGCGGGCGGCCCCCTCGCCGCGGAAGACGGCGCCCGCGCCGCGCTCGATGCACGCGCGGAAGAGCTTCTTCGCCAAACGGGCGCCAGCTATCTTGAGTACCGCAATCCCGTGCGGCCGAAAGAGAACTGGTCCACCAGGGTGGGCCTCTATGCCGGCTTTTCCGGCCCCCTTCCCGCGGCCGAAAACATCAACCTCAAGCAAATCCCGCGCAAACAACGCGCCGTCGTGCGCAAAGCCATCGAGTCCGATCTGGCCTGGGAAATCGAAAAGAACGTCGACCGTCTTTGGGATCTTTACGCGGTAAGCGTACGCAATCTCGGAACGCCCGTCTTTGGCAAGGCGTACTTCGCAAATCTGGTAAGTGTCTTCGGCGATGATTGCGACGTGCTCACCGTATCGTCGGATGGAACGCCGGTAGCGAGCGTGCTGAACTTCTACTTCAAAGGCCGCGTGATACCTTTTTACACCGGTTCGATGCCCGGCGCCCGGCGCCTCGGCGCGAACGACCTCATGTATTGGCGCCTGATGCGTCACGCCTCGGCGCGGGGATGCGCGGTCTTCGACTTCGGCCGCAGCAAGGTGGGCACCGGGCCTTATGACTTCAAGAAGAACTGGGGGTTTGCACCCCAGCCCATCGCGCATCAATTCCTGCTGCCGAACGGCGGCGCGATGCCGGAGAATAATCCGCTCAACCCGAAATACCGGCTTATGATCGCCGCCTGGAAGAGACTGCCTCTATTCGTGGCCAACCGCTTGGGGCCACTGGTGGTCCGCAACATCGGATGAAGCTCGCTCGCTTTGCGCCAGCCCCGCTTCACGCGCCGCAAAGCGTTCCAGCATCAACAGCGCCCAGAGCAAGGCCGTGTGGTCGCGACGGCGGCTGGCGTGTTCGACCACGAGTGTGTTGAGCGCGCGCGCGTCGAAGTAGCCGGTATCAAGCAGAACGGACGACGCCATCGCGCGCTGGATCGTCGGCAGCAGCGGCCCACGCAACCATGCCGACAGGGGAACGCCGAAGCCCTGTTTGGGCCGGTAAAGCAGTTCGTTGGGGACCAGCGGTTCCAGCGCCTTCTTGAGGATGCGCTTCTGCTCGCCGCCGTTGATCTTCAGCGCGGCCGGAAGAGACGCCGCCCATTGGAACAGGTCGTGGGCCAAAAAAGGGCTACGCACCTCGAGACCGTTGGCCATGCTGGCGCGATCGACCTTCACGAGCATACGCCCGGCAAGCCAGGTTTTGAGGTCGACATACTGGGCCTGCAACAGGGGATCGCGCCCTGCCGTCGCCGCGATCATCGGGGCGATGACGGATTTCGCATGATACCCGGAAAGCTCGTTCATCAAGCGCGGCGTATAGATCGCGCGCCGGGCCGGATCCGCCGCGATGGCGACATTCGTGAAGTATGCGCCGACGGCATCCTGCGACAGCTCGGTGAATGTATTTTTCGCCCGCAAGAAATACGGCGCGCGATCGAGCTGCGGATAAAACCGCGCGAGCGTCCCGAAGAGCGGGCCGCGGATTGCCTGCGGCAGAAACCTGCGCGCCATATGTTCACGCATATGGAAGCGATAGCGGCGGTAGCCTCCGAAGCCCTCGTCGCCACCGTCGCCGGATAGGGCGACCTTTACCTGCTCGCGCGCGGCGGCACACACGCGATAGGTCGGCAGCGCCGACATATCCGCGAAGGGTTCATCGTAGACATGAGAAATGCGGTCCAGGAGCCCGGAGCCCGGAGACAGGGAATCCGGCGGAAGGACGCGTTCACGGTGCTCGGTGTGGTAGCGGTCCGCAAGCTTGCGCGCGTATTCGCGCTCGTCATGGCTGGATTCACCAAAGCCGATCGTGCAGGTCTTCACCGGCGAGGAAGAGAGTCCGGCCATATGTGCGACGACGGCGCTGGAGTCCACGCCTCCGGACAGGAACGCGCCGAGCGGAACATCGGAAATCAGGCGGTCGCTGACGGCCTTGTGAAGACGTTGATGAAGCTCGGCCTTGGCGTCGTCCTGCGAGATGCGATGCACCGAATCAAGATCGAGGTCCCAATAAGCGGTGATGATGGGATTGGCGCCGCGCCGCCAGCACATCACATGGCCCGGCGGCAGCTTGTGAACGTCGGTATAGATCGTCTTCGGGTCCGGCACGTAACCATAGCTCAGGTAATCCTCGATCGCCTGCGCTGAAACCTTCCGCGATGACCAGCCTGAAGCGTGCAGCGCCTTGAGCTCCGATCCGAAAGCGAGCCAGCGCCCTTCGCGGACGGTGTAGTAGAGCGGTTTCTTGCCGATGCGGTCGCGCGCGATCAGCAGCGTCTCGGTCCGGCGATCCCAGAGAGCGAAGGCGAACATGCCGCTGAAGCGCCGCACGCACTGCACGCCCCAGGCCCGCCAGGCATACAGGATGACCTCGGTGTCGCTGCGGCTGCGAAAGCGATGACCGAGCTCTTCGAGTTCGCGGCGCAGCTCCATGAAATTATAGATTTCACCGTTGAACACGACGGCCAGGTTACCGTCCGGCGTGAACATCGGCTGATGGCCGCCGCCGATGTCGATGATCGCCAGCCGGCGATGAGCAAGCGCGAGGCCCGGCGCGGTATGGAACCCTTCGCCGTCCGGCCCCCGGTGCGCGATGGCATCGGCCATGCTTTTGATGAGGCCGGGCGCAAACGGGTCGCGGCCTTGTCCATCGAAGAGTCCGGCAATTCCGCACATATCTATTCTCCGTGTGACGGCTCGAGGGCGCTCATCGGCAGCCCCACCGCCGAATGCAGGCGTGTCTCTAACGCCGCACGACCGGTGGAGGTCGCGGCCCAGAGGGGAGAAAGCGAAACCGTCACGATGAACGCCAGTCCGACCAGCGCCGCCTGCCGAAGGGAGGGCGCGGCTTCATGGGCCGCGGGCGCCAGGATCCGCACCTCGGCGGGCTTCGCCTTCACCTTGGCCCCGAGCCACATGGCACACAGCATCACCACGCCGAAGAAACCCCAGCCGTACAGAAGATGGTCGGCCGTGATGTCGATCCGCCGGTTGGTGGCCTGGGCAAGCCCGATGATGATGTAGATGCGCACGATGTTCGCGGCAATGGACGTCAGAAGCGCGACCCCGGTGCATACGATCCGCGCCGTCATGGTGGCATAGGTCAACCGGCCATACAGAAGGGACAGCGCCAAGGCGACAAGGAAGAAATTGAGGCCCGCGCACCCCGGTTCCACCAGAAAGCTGCCGGCGGGCACCTGGATCAGGAACCCTTCCGCATAAACGGGAACGCCGCTGGCCTTGAGGAGGGCGACATTGGCGTAATGAGCCAGGGTTTGCAGCGGCGTAAGGAGAAAGGCTCCCGTCGGAACAAGAAAAAAGAGATAAAGCAACGGAAACGCGAGAAAGCGATAGAGACGCCGGCCCAGGAATGCGAGCGCGAGGCCCTGCAACATGCCGACGAACGCGATGTGGCGCCCTTCGTCGATGCCCAGGAGTTCACCCGCAAGCCACGCCACCGAGAAAGCTCCGGCCGCCGCAACGCCCCAGAAGGTGGGCGCCGGGACGGCGCGGGAAAGCTGCCGCCGGTCGGCCCAGATCAGCGCCAGGGAAATGGGCGCGATCAGGTAGGCGTAGTTATACGCCGAAGAGTTATTCCAAAGACGGACAGCGCTCGCGGCGGTGGAGAAATACAAGACCAGCAGCGCGACCAACCCCGCGGACACCCCGGCAAGCGTTGCGGGCCACACCGCTGCAAGCGGGGCGAGAGCGAGAACATTTGCAGCACTCCCGCGTTCGCTCATCGGACGATGCGCTCGTTCCATAACCGACATTTCACGCCTTGCCCTTATTTACGTTGGTGCCCTGTTGACCCAATCGCGCTCGCTGCTTTTTCTGTGCCATCGCATCCCTTTTCCGCCCGACAAAGGCGAAAAAATCCGGGCTTTCCGCATCCTTGAGCACGTCGCCCGCAACTACCGGGTGAATCTCGGCTGTTTCATCGACGACGCGGACGACAAGGCGCATATCTCTTCTCTCCAGCCCTATTGCGCGGAGCTGCGCTGTTTCGATCTTCCGCGCGAAACCGCGAAACTCCGGGCCTTGAAAGGGTTGTTGACGGGGTCACCACTGACGGCAGCGTCCTTTGCTAACGCCGCCATGGGGCGTTGGGTTTCGGACATCCTTTCGCGGGAAAGACACGATGTCGTTTTCGTTTACTCCTCGGCCATGGCCCAGTACGTGATCAACCGCGACTTGCGCGGCGCACGCCTGGTGATGGACTTCGTCGATGTCGATTCCGACAAATGGCGCCAGTACGCCGGTGCGGCGAAGGGCCCGATGCGTTGGATTTATCGCCGCGAGGCTCACAGTCTGCTGGCGTTTGATCGCCAAGCCGCGGCGCAAGCCGATGCCGGCTTATTTGTCTCGGACGCCGAAGCCGCGCTGTGGCGCACACTCGCGCCTGAGGCCGCGGCAAAGACCCATGGCGTCGCAAACGGCATCGATTGCCGTTACTTCTCGCCGCGGCATGTCTGGCCCACGCCCCACCGCGGCGCAGGTCCGCACTTCGTGTTTACCGGCACGATGGATTACTGGCCGAATGCCGATGCCGTGCAGTGGTTTGCCGCGAACGTATTTCCCAAACTTCGCGCCGCGCGCCCGGGCGCCACCTTCACGATTGTCGGCTCAAAACCCACCTCCGAGGTCACGGCGCTTCAGTCCCAGGACGGGGTCAGGGTGACAGGGCGGGTGGCCGACGTGCGGCCCTACCTCGCTCATGCTCACGTCGCGGTGGCCCCGATGCGCATCGCGCGCGGAATCCAGAACAAGGTCCTGGAAGCGATGGCGATGGCTAAACCGGTGGTCACGACCGATCAGGGCCTTGAGGGGATTGATGCGCAGCCTGAACGGCATCTTCTTCTTGCCAATACGCAAAGTGATTTTTTCCATGCCTGCCTGCGCGCCGCCGAGCCGGACACGGCCGCCCTTGGACTTTCGGCGCGGCGCCTGATGGAAGACGCATATACGTGGGAGAGCCGCCTTCACGGGCTGGATCTTCTCCTTTCCGATGCGTCCAGGCCGGAGCCGGCACGCATTGTCGCCTATGGAGAGCCGCGGC
The DNA here is from genome assembly GCA_041913245.1 of Rhodospirillaceae bacterium. GTDB lineage: Bacteria > Pseudomonadota > Alphaproteobacteria > Rhodospirillales > Rhodospirillaceae > SHVO01. Next base: position 13,193 of record JAYSFT010000013.1, read on the forward strand.
CCGGCCGGCCGGCCGCGGCGGCCGGCTATGCGCGTGAAAGCCTTTAGAAGCGCCGGCCCATGACGAGCGTCGTTTCTTTTCCGCACAGTTCGCCGGCGTCGGTGAGCACGATCATCCCCGCCTACAACGCGCGGCGATTCATCGACCGGGCGCTCCTATCGGCGCTTGCTCAAAACGCGCCGCGCACGGAGATCCTGGTGATCGACGACGGCAGCACGGACGGCACCCGCGAAATCGTGCGGACCTATGAGCCACGCGGCGTCCGCCTGATTTGCCGCGAGACGCGCGGCGGCGCGGCCGTCGCCCGGAATACCGGGCTGCAGGCCGCAACCGGTGAGTACATCGCCTTCCTTGACGCCGACGACGAATGGCTACCGGGCAAACTCAACCGCCAACTGGCCATCATGAATGCGCATCCGCAGATGACCTTCGTCAGTTGCCGCGCGACGCTGATTGACGAGAGCGGCGTCGACACGGGCGACATCTACCGCGGCGCGGCACCGGCCAGCGGCGCCGAGGGATGGCGTACCCTGCTCGCCCACCCTTGTGTGGCGACACCGAGCGTGCTCGCCCGCCGCAGTGCCGTCATGGCGGCGGGCGCGTTCAATAAATGGCTGCCGGTCGCCGAGGATCAGGACCTTTGGATCCGCCTCTCGCTGATGGGGGAAATCGGATATATCCCGGAAACGCTCGTGCGCGTACACAGCACGCCGAACAGCTTGTCCAAGGCGAAGATCCGCGAGCAGGCCGACTATGTGCTGCCGATGGTGATTTCATACCTGGAACGCAATCGCGACCGCCTCGGCCAGGCCGAAATCCGCCGCATCCTTGGCGAGCGTTTCAGCAAGCTCGGTCAGGTCGCCTATGCCAGTGGTGATTTCAGGTTCGGCCTCAAGACGATCGCGCGCGCCGTCCTGCGCGGCTACCGCCCCCTCGCCAACCTCTACTTCGTTGCCAGGGCCTCGGCGCCGACGCGCTGGGTCAAGCACCGGCTGCGGCCGGAGCCGCCCGCTTGAAACCAGCCGGGCGGCGCTCCTCCGCGGGCGCCGCCGCCGTCTGGACCGACCGCAAGAGGGCCGTGGTCATCGCGAGCAGCGTGAAGAACCCGTCGTAATATGCCATCGGCAGCGCGGCGCCGCCGACCAGAAAGCCAACCATGCTGACCTGGAGGGCGAAGGCAAGATCGTACGCCCATTTCCGGTCCTCCTTCCCCGCGGTTAGCTTCCGCACGCGCTGCAAGTTGCGCCAGCAGACGGCGCAAATGAGGAGGTAGATCCCAAGGCCGATGAAGCCGTGTTCGCCGAGCACCATGAAGTAGATGCTGTGCGACGCGCGCGCCGGCCGCTCGGGCAGGTAATCGTTCCAGATCTCAGGCTGGCGCGGACCGTCGAAACCGGCGCCGAACGGATGGTCCTTGGCCGTCCGCCAGGCGACTTCCCACGCGTCGAGGCGGCCGCGGAAGGACTCGTCCTCCATCACATTGTTCAGGGTGTTAAGCCGCTCCATGTATTTGGCGGGCATCGCCATCACGCCGACCACGATCGCGCACACCAGCGCGGGGCCTGTGATGATCTTTGCCGAGCTCTTCAGCCACAGGAAACCAAGGATGGCGGCCAGTGCGACAATGGCGCCGCGCGAATAACTGCCGATGGCTCCCGCGAACGTAAGGAAGAGTGCGCCGATCAAACCATAACGCACCCACTTATTGGCCGTGTGCTGACGCAGGTAATTGAGCAGCGGCAAGGTGATGATGAGCGCCAGCGCCAGCGAGTTGTTGTCCTGGATCATGGAATCGGCGGGGCCGAAGACGATGTAGTTGCCCCCGGTCAGGATCACGAAGGCTCCGCCCTTGATGCCGTAATAGGCAAGGGAGACCGCGACCACCCATACCAGGCCATGGATCCTCACCCGCGTGGTGATGAGAGCGAGGACCATGACGATCATCATCATGGTCTTGATGTTGCGGCTCCACAGCGGAACGGCCATGTCCGGAACCGGAGCGAAAAGCGTGGTGATCGAGATCCACACCGAGAAAATCCCGATCAGCACGAGGAAAGTGCTCATCTTCAAATTTCCACGCTCTTTGGACAGCACCCACCCCAACATCGTGACGAGGGCGACGACCATCACAAAGGGCGCCTGCTGCGCGAAACCCCAGGTCAGCCGGTGGGGATTCATCAGCGAAAGCCATTCCCAGGCGAAAAGCCCCACCAAAGGAAACGGGATCGAGAGCGGGACCAATACCGCCAGCGTCAGGATCAAGGCCAGATCACGCATGCGCCGGGCGCCCAACGTGCAAGTGCGCGCCGGAATTCACCGCCGCGGCCGAAACCAGATGCACGCTCGCGCCGTTACCTAACGCGGCGAGCGCGCGCACGCGGCCAGTTCTCATCGTCAGGGTGTTCCGGGGCGGTCTCATGGAAAGTTTGCTGTTTCTCGGCTGTTTAACCGCCATCTGCGCGATTGCGGCGTGGACGATTGCGAACGACAAACGGGAAAACCCAAACCCCTTTGACGCGGAGAACAAGGGTCCTAACGCGAAGCCGGGTGAAAAAGCGCTTCCCCGCTCGCGTTTTTTTCGAAGGTCTAGAACATGAGGATCGCCGCTCCCATGAGTTGCGCAGGCCCCTGCGATTTCGCGCCGACATGACCCGATTTCGCATGTCCCGACGTGCGCTTCTCGTGGGCGCCGCCTGCACGCCCCTTGCCGCGCAGGCGGCAGTCGATCTGCGCGTGTTCGTACGGCTTGGCGGCGAGACCTTCGTGTATACCGCCGCCGGCGCGGAAGACCTGGGCGCGTTCACGTCTCTCGCCGGTTTCACACAGGACTGCTTTCGCGCAACGCAGCCGCGATTTCCGCTGACCGTCGATTTCCGGCCCGACCGGAACACCGATCGGCTGGAGGTCGTCTTCGAACTCGCTCGGCTATGGGACGGCGCGCCTACAAACCTGGGCCCCTACAGCGTCGAAATTCAAAGAGCGGGAAAAACGCTGGCGCATGTCGAGGCGCCCCGGCACTTTTGGTTTAGCCGCTGGCGTTGGCAATCCAACGACCGCCCGGTGAAAGCCGATATCGCCGGTCTTAGGGATCGCGGCCTCATCCCGCCCTTCGCAGGTCCGTCGCAGGCCTTCGCGCGTCCGGCGGCGGCGCCAAAGAGCGGTCGCTATCGCCCCATGGAACTTGCGGGCGTCGAGCCGGAAATGGGGTCCACCGGAGAGCGCCCCGACATCGGTCTCGTGACGGAACATCAGGCGCGATTTCTTTGCACCGGAGCACGGGACGCGCTCGCCGCGTTGCGTGCGCAGGCCGAGGCCGCCGGGACACTTCCTTGGCATATGCGTGATGAGTGCACAGGCGCACCTGTCGATCTCGACCGTTACAAGACGATGAGCTGGTACGGCGATCGCAATGTCGGCGATCCGCATATCGAACTGGCGAATACGGGGATCAGCATCGATTCCGCGCATCAACCCGCGCTCGCCTACGTACCGTATCTCCTGACCGGCGATCCCTATCATCTCGAGGATCTACAGTTTGCCGCCAACTATAACCGGGGCGTGCTGCCGCCGCCGTATCGGCTCAGCATTCCCCAGCCCCGCGCCTTCGCGTGGTCGATCCGGACCTTGGCGCAGGCGGCGAAGGTGACTCCGGACAGGACGCCCCGCTGGCTTCTGCCCGCCGGTTATTTCCGAAGCGACCTCGAGCGCACCAGAAAATGGTTCGAAACCACCTACGTCGAAAGCCGGGAGCCGCTTCATAGGGTTTTCCGCGCCACCGACAATCCCGACAACGCGCGCGATGAACCGCCGCAAGCGCCGGGCGGCACTTGGATCTCGCCGTGGCAACACGAGTTCATCGTCGCCGCGCTCGGCTGGATCGTGCTTATGGGCTTTGACGATTGGCGAAAGTCCTTCCAGTGGGCACTCGGCGGCACGGTGGACCGTGCATCGGGTCGCAGCGGATGGCGGCGTTCGCATCCTTCGCCCTATCGACTGATCGTGAAGGCGGAGAAAAGCGGCGCCGTTGCGGGTTCGTGGGACGAAGCCTGGAAGCTCACCAGCCGGCGCGCACGTTGGGCCGAACGCGATGCCGAGGCCCTCGCCGACGGCGATCCGACATATGCGATCTACACACGCGGCGCCCTCGCGATCGCCGCGCGCCTGGGCGTGAAAGAAGCCGAAGCGCCGCTCGCATGGATCACGAATCAATTACGGCGGCGCGACGCGGCCGTTCCCTACAAATGGCTGCTCGGGGCATATGACCCGTGATGCCCTGAAACAGTCGTAACTGCCCGTTCGTCGTTGCGTCCCAGCTGAAACGTTCGGCGTATCTGCGGGTCGCCTCACGCTGCGGCATGTTGGCGAGCACCGATTTTACGCCGGCGACAATGCCCGCCGCGGTCCGTTCAGACATCAGGACGCCGGCGGCGGGCTCGGCAACGACTTCCGGAGTTCCCCATATCCGGCTGGCTACGACCGGCGTTCCACAGGCCATCGATTCCAGCAGCACGTTCGCCCAACCTTCACGGCTGGAGGCCAGGATGGAAATATCCGCCGCCGCATAGAGAAGCGGCAATTCATCGTGCGGCACCACACCGAGCAGATGCACGCGGTCGGCGACGCCGCATCCGGCGGCGAAGTTTCTCAATTTCGCGCGGTCAGGCCCGTCGCCGGCTATGAACAAGTGGGCGTCCGGCAGTTCCGACAGCGCGGCAATGATGAGGTGGTGGCCTTTGCGTTCGATGAGTTGACCCACCGAAATAAGCGCCGTGCCGCGCTCCATGGCGAACTTCTTGCGCGCGGCCGCGCGTTCGCCCGGTTCCCGGAACGGCCGGAACAATTGCAGATCGACACCGTTACGCAACACGGTAACGCGTTGCTGCGGCACCCCCAATTCAACAAGAGAATCTTTCAGCGCCTGGCACACGGTGATCATGCCGGCGGCTCTTTCGGCCGCCCATTGGATTTGGCGGCGCGGCAACGGGTACTTCGGAAGGAAATTAAGATCGCTCCCGCGGCCGGTGATGACGACGGGCTTGTTGAACCACTTGCCCAACCATGCCGCGGCGACACCGTCGGGATAGAAATAGTGCGCGTCGAGCACGTCAAAGTCGTACCCCTCACGAACGATCCGCGCGATCACCGGACGCATGAACCCCGCGAGCAGGGTCGGTGCCACGGACACGCCGATCTTGGGAATGACCGGATAGCGCGGATGCATGACGTCGAGACCGTGACGCATCTCACGCCGCGGCGCACGCGCGTATTTGCCGTAGCTTCCCGCCCAGGCGCCCTTGAAGGGAAACCAGGGAACAGGCGCCACCACGCGCACTTCCACCGCGCGGGTCGCCGCCAACTGCCGCAACCGGTTCTCGACGAATACGCCGTGAACGGGCTGCGCGGCGTTTGGATACAGGGTAGTGAACGAGAGGATTTTCATGAGCCCGACCGCATGAGGTCAACGATATGAGTTGTGGCCGAATAACGTGTTGCAACGGATAGGCGCAGGTGCCTTTGGGTGGGAACTCTTCGGCTGCGCGAGAATTGTGATCCCTAATGGTACGCCGGTCCGAGTTGTTCCACCGCCCCGGCACTTGAGAAGACCTTACCCAATGTTTTCCTCCACGCCCGCCGACCTCATCACATTTCCCCGGAGCGAGGCTCCCAAACTGATTGTCTTGGTGGACGCGGAAGAGGAGTTCCGCTGGCACACGTTCTCGTCGCAGGCCATCAGCGTGCGCAATATCGCCGCGCAGATTCGCGCGCAGGAAATCCTGAACACGTTCGGCGTGAAACCGACCTATCTGGTCGACTATGCGGTGGCCTCGCAGCAGGCGGGCGTCGCGCCTTTGAAGGCCATCCTTGAGGCCGGCGATTGCGGCATCGGCGCGCAACTGCATCCGTGGGTGAACCCGCCCATTGATGAAGAAATCACGATCCACAACACCTATCCGGGAAATCTGCCCGCCGCGCTGGAGCGGGCGAAAATCGACCGTCTTACCGCGGCAATCGTTCAGAACTTCGGCGTGCGGCCGCGTGTGTTCAAAGCCGGACGCTATGGCGCGGGCCCGAATACCGCGGCCGCGCTGATCGAAGCCGGGTACTGGATCGACACCAGTGTCATGCCGCTGACGGATTTTTCGAAAAAAGGCGGCCCCGACTACACGGAATCGCCGGCGCAACCTTACTGGATCGACCGCGACCGCCGCCTGCTGGAAATCCCCAATACAGTCGGTCTCGTCGGCCTCATGGACCGCATCAGCCGCCGCGGCATGAGCACGCTGCTGAGCAATCCCAGCATCACATGCCGTATACCCGGCCTCCTGTCACGGCTTGGCCTGCTGGAACGCATTCGCCTGACGCCGGAAGGCATTTCATTGGACGAAGCCAAGCGCATGACCCTCTCGCTGTTTCAACGCGACCGGCGTCTCTTCGTACTTTCCTACCACAGTTCGTCGCTTCTCCCGGGCGGCAGCCCATACGTCGCCAACGAGGCCGAGCTCTCGAAATTCCTCGGATGGCTCGACGGCTACATGCGCTTTTTCTTCGGCGCCCTGGGGGGACAGCCCACGACCGCGGAAGACGTTCTTTCCTACGCACAAGGACGCTTGCGCCGCGCGGCTTAAATCACCGATCAGAGAAGGCATGTGAATGACGGTTCAAACCAAGACGCACGATCTCACGGATGTGGAACAGAGCACGCGCTCCGCGGCCAAGCGCCCTTTTCGGGGCCACCCGATGATTGCGCCGCACGCGACGATCAGAGTCGGCCTCGTCGGCGCCGGCGTCATCGCGAACATCCACGCCGAGGCCTTGAAAGCGCTTAAAGATATCTCGGCCGTCGCCATCGTTGAACCGTCGACGGAACGCGCCCGCGCCTTTGCCGACAAATGGAAGATCCCCATGGTCTACCAGGATCTCGAAACAGCGCTGAAGGAAGGCGCGTTCGACGCCGTTCATATCCTTACACCACCGGATTCCCACGCGGCGCTGGCCCGCCTTTGCCTTGCCTATCGTCGGCACGTACTGATTGAAAAACCGGTCGCCGCGCACGGGGCCGACGCCGCCGGTCTCGCCGCCCTCGATGCGGACGCCGACGGCGTCGTCGCCGGCGTAAATCAGAACTTTATCTATCATCCGGCTTTCGCGCAGTTGCGCGAGATGGTCGCGGCCGGCACGGCCGGCCCGCTGCGGTCGGTGCAGGTCGCCTACAATGTGCCGCTGCGCCAACTCGCGGGCCGGCAATTTGGAGCCTGGATGTTCCATCTGCCGAAAAACATTCTGCTTGAGCAGGCGGTACATCCGTTGTCTCAAATCGCCTCGCTCATCGGGCCGATCGAATCCATTGAAGCAACCGCCTCGCCGGGTACCTTCATCAGCCCGGGCGTGGCCTTCCATGCCTCGTGCGACACCGTGCTGAAATCCGCAAGCCACACGGCGCATCTTCAGTTCGCGGTGGGCCGCAGCTTTCCGTTCTGGCAGGTCACCGCCGTTTGCGACGACGGCGTGCTCGTCGCCGATATCCTCAATAATCGGTTCACGATGCTGGGCCGCGGCCCTTTGATGGAGCCGGTAGACATGCTGAGCCAGGGCCTGGCCGCGGCGTGCGCCACCGCCGGCCATGCGCTGGACAACGCGGCCTCCTACGTGCTGTCGCTGGCCCGGTTGAGGGGCCGGTCGGATCCGTTCTTCCTGAGTATGAAGGCGAGCATCGACGCCTACTATGCGGCGGTACGCTCGCGGGCGGCGGGCGGACACCTGCGCCCCGCGGCCTCGATCTCCTTTGCGACCAATCTTGTCGATACATGTGAAAAGATCGCGGCGCGCGCTTTCGCCCCCCCGCCCCCGCCGGCGCTGGCGCCCGTCGTCGCGAAGGCCGCGCGCGGCGAAGTGAGCGTCCTGGGCGGTACGGGATTCATCGGCGCGGCGACGGTCGCCCGCCTGGTCGAAGAGGGGTACCGCGTGCGCGCCTTCGCGCGTAATACTCTCAATCTCGCCGAAATCTTCTCTCACCCCCAGGTCTCGGTCGCCCGCGGCGATATCCGCGATTCCGCCGCGGTGACGCAAGTCATCTCGGGAGCCTCCATCGTCATCAACCTCGCCCACGGCGGCGGCGGCGCTACGTGGGAAGAGATTCGGAATGCGATGGTGGGCGGGGCCAAACTCGTCGCCGATGCTTGTTTGGCGGCGGGCGTTTCGCGCCTCATTCATGTGGGATCGATCGCCGGCCTCTATATCGGCGATCCCTCGCAGAAAATCACCTGCGACGCGAGGCCGGATCCCCAAAGCGAGGAGCGCGCCGACTACGCCCGCGCGAAGGCCGAGGCGGACCGCATGCTGCTCTCCATGCACAAGGACCTCGGCCTGCCGGTTTGTATCCTGCGCCCGGGTGTCGTCGTCGGTCACGGCACCTCCCCGCTTCACAGCGGTGTCGGAACGTTCAATAACGAACAGCATTGCGTGGGCTGGAACAAGGGCGACAACCCGCTGCCGCTCGTCCTCGTGGACGACGTCGCCGATGCCATCGTGAAAGCCGTCGCCGCGCCGGCCGCGATCGGACGCGCGTATAATCTCGTCGGCGACGTGCGCTTCAACGCCCGCGCTTACATGTCCGCCCTCGCCCGCGCTACGGGGCGGCCGCTGCGCTATCATCCGCAGCCGGTATGGCAGCTTCATCTTGAAGATTGGGGCAAGTGGGCGATCAAACGCATGGTCGGCCGCCCGGCCGCCAAACCCAGCATGCGCGACTTGCGCTCACGCGGACTGCCGGCGCAGTTCGATTGCAGTATCGCCAAGCGTGACCTGAACTGGGCGCCGGAGAACGACCCGGTGGCTTTTATCCAACGGGCGTTCGCATGAACCAGGCGGCGCCCGTCGCGCCCGGCCCCGCCACCACAGCGGACGTGCCGATGACGTCCGCTGCCGCGCCAACCCTTCTGCATGTCTTCTCGACCTTCGCGATCGGCGGCCCACAGCGGCGTTTTGTGCAACTCGCCAACCACTTCGGTTCGCAGTTTCGTCATCTGATACGTCCGATGGACGGGCGGATCGATGCCGCCGCGCTTCTTGAAGGAGGCGGCTCGTCGCAAATCCAGCCGCTCGGGTTCCAGCGCGGCAATGCACTCGCGAATATTCGCGGCGCACGCCGTGTCTTAGCCGAGGTACGGCCCGATGTTCTGGTCACTTACAACTGGGGCGCCACCGAGTGGGCGGCGGCCAACTACCGGCATCCGGTGCGTCATATCCACATCGAGGACGGCTTTGGTCCCGAGGAAGCCAATCAGCAGCTTCTGCGGCGGGTGTTGTTCCGGCGGTTGGTTTTAAATCGCCACAGCATCCTCGTCGTTCCGTCGCAATCCCTGAAACGGATTGCGCTGGACGTGTGGGGCCTCGATCCCCACCGCATCCGCTACATCCCGAACGGCATTCCCACCGCGCGTTTTGGAAGAGGTCCGGACTCCGCATTCAGCGCCGCCTTTCGCGGCAAAGGCGGGGTTATCGGCACGGTCGCGACCTTGCGGCGCGAGAAGGCGCTCGACCGGCTGATCGCGGCCTTTGCCCTGGTGAGGGCGCATATGCCCGCCCATCTCGTGATCGTGGGCGACGGGCCCGATCGCGCGCGTCTGGAAGCGATCGTGGGCGCATATGGTCTGGGCGCGCACGTCACCTTCACGGGTTCCATAACGGCTCCCGAGCACATCCTCGGGGCATTTGATGTGTTCGCCGTCTCTTCAGACACGGAGCAGATGCCGCTGAGCGTTCTTGAAGCGATGGCGGCGGGCCGCCCGGTCGCCAGCACCGACGCCGGCGACATCCGCGCGATGCTTGCGGAGGAAAACCGCCCGTTCGTGGTACCGCGCTACGAGGTTGCGTTGGCCAGCATGATGATGGCCTTGTTGCGGGACCGCGCGCTTCGCGGCCGTCTGGGCGCCGCGAATCAGGCGCGCGCCGCCGCCCACTACGACGAAGCCCAGATGTGCGCCGCTTATGGACGCCTGTTCTCCGGTGAGGCGTTTCACAAGATCAAATGACGAGCCCGTTAGGAGCCTCCACCGGGCCGATGTTTCTATTGCAGGGTCGGGTGAACGCGCGGCACGCGGGAGAAGGCGGCGAGATGCGGGGTGAGCGGCACCACATTGGCGAACTCTTCTTCCTCGCGCTCGGTCAGCACGGGAAGCGACTTTTCCCAGGCAATAGCCGACCGCAGGATGAAATCGAGGTTCGCGTAGCGCGGGCACCACGACAGCCGTTCGCGGATGCGCGACGGGTCCGCAATCACCTGCGCGGGGTCGCCGGTGCGGCGCGCGCCCGTGGTGAAGGGCAGCGCATAGCCCGCGATGCGGCTGGCTTCCCGCAACACGCTCTTCACCGAATAGCCTTCACCGTAACCACAATTCATGACGTCGCTGGCGCCTCCGTTCATCAGATAGGTCAGCGCCGCGACATGGGCGTCGGCCAGATCGCTCACATGGATGAAGTCACGGATGCAGGTGCCGTCCGCGGTCGCGTAGTCGTCGCCGTACACCGTCATTCCCGACCGGCGGCCGGCGGCAAGCTCGCTCACAACCTTGATCAGATTGGTGGAATTCTTGACCACCTGGCCGGCGCGGCCCTTCGAATCTGCGCCGGCGACGTTGAAGTAGCGCAAAGCGACATAGCGGAACGGATTGGCCGCCGCCGTGTCCTTGAGCATCTCCTCGGTCATTAGTTTTGAGCGGCCATACGGATTGATGGGACGCAACGGGCTGTCCTCGGCGACGGGCTGAACTTCCGGAATCCCATAAACAGCCGCCGTCGATGAGAAGATCAGTTTGTCGATGCCCGCCGCCAGGCAGGTTTCGACAAGGCGGCAACTCGCTGCGAAATTATTATTGTAATACTTGAGCGGGCGTTCGGCGGATTCCGGGACGCTGATGGACCCGGCAAAGTGAATCACCGCATCCGGACGTGTTTCGGCGAATACGGTAGCCATGAACGCACTGTTGCCGACGTTGCCGATCCGCAGCGGCACGCCCTTCGGGACGAGGTGCAGGCTTCCCGTCGAAAGATCGTCGACGATGACGACCTCCCATCCGGCGTCGCGCAAAGCGAGCACTGTGTGACTGCCGATGTATCCCGCGCCGCCGGTGACCACGACGCGGCCGGCGGAACCATATCTATCTTTGCTCATAACAACCCACTCGCCTGAACCAAACAGAATTACCTAACTTCCCAAGTGCTTCAGCAGCGCCTCCGCCTGGGGACGCTCGGTGAATGCCGCTTTCGCCGAGAGCGCTTTCTGAAGAACGGCCTTGGCCTGCACTTTGTCTCCGCTTTTCTCGAGCGCGACCGCGTAACGATACGTGATGTCCGAGCGATCGGGTGCCATCCCATGGGCCTTGCCCAGAATTTCAGCGCCCCGCGCGACGTCGCCTTTCTGGACCTGGAGCCAACCCAACGTGTCGGCGATATCGGCCGACCGGGGCGCGAGCGCAAACGCCCTCTCCGCGACGGCGATCGCCTTGGGATCGTTCTTCTCGCCGTACAGCCACGCCAGATTGTTAAGAACGACGGGATTGTCCGGCAACGCGCCGTTCATCTTCTCGGTTTCCTTCAGCGCAATGTCGTATTGCTTCGCATTGATGTAGTGAGACGCGATCATCAGACGTGTGCCGTAATCGCCCGGGTTCTCGTTGACCCACGTCTTGAGCAGCGCGAGTCCCTCGTTGCCGCGCCGGCTTTGCGCGAGGGCGCCGTACAGCCGGCGCAGAATCACGCCTTCCTTCGCGGTGTCCCAGGCCTTCTGATAGCTCACCGCGGCGTCCGCGGGTTTTTGCGCCGATATCTGCGCATCACCAAGCACCAGCAGGCGCACGATGGACGTCGGGCGCGCGGCCGCCAGGCGCTCACCCAAGGCAATCGCGGCATCGGCGCCTTTGAGTTGGCCTTCCAGCATCAAACGATCAGCCAGCGCCGGCTCATAGTCCGGCGAGATTTCCAGCGCACGATCGAAGGCAATACGGGCTTCGGTGAGATAGGCGTTGGCGCTGCTCTTTTCCGTCGCGGCCGCCGCGGCATAAGCGCGCCCCAAGCGGCGGTGTGCTTCCGGGTTCTCGGCCGCTTGCGTCGCCAGACGGCGATAGGAGCCGATCCCGTTCGTGATGTCGCCGGTCGCGATCTGCGCGCGGCCCAGAAGCTCCATGGCGGCAAAATCGTCAGGAGACGCCGCCGCGAAATCGCGCGCCGCATTGAGGGCGCGCGCATTGTCCGCGCGCCCCAGGAACAGCTCCACCAGCTTCAAACGCGGCTGCGTGGCCGAAGGATCACGCGAGATGGCCAGTTCATACTGCTTGACGGCGCCCTCATAGTCGCCGTTTCGAAGAGCGATATTTGCAAGCCCGTCGAACGCCGTAGCGTTTTTCGGGTCCATCCGCAGAGCTTCCGCGTACCACTTGCGGGCCGCCGCTTCGTCGTCCCGGCGTTCCTCGATCCGCGCGAGATTGAGGGCCGCCGCGACAAAGCCGGGATCCTTGTTCAATGCGGTGCTGAACGCCGCACGCGCCGCTTCGACGTCGTTCGCGGCAAGATGGGCGGTGCCTGCCAGATTGTATGAATTGGGATCATTCGGATTGGCCTTTATCATGGCGGCCGTGGTTTTCAGCGCCGCCTCGGGCGTACGGCCGCGCAATTGCGTCAAGACCATCATCGTATTCGCCTGAAGCGATCCCGGATTGATATCCAGCACCTTTTGCAGCTCGGCGGTGCCCTGGTCGATATCGCCGGTCTGCAGGCGGCCCGCGGCGAGCGCGAGTTGCGCCGCGGCGTCGTTGGGGTTCTGCGCGAGGCCCTGTTCGAGCATTTCGAGCGCCCGGTCGCTGCGCCCCGCGCCAAGATAGGCGTTCGCAAGCTGAACCTTCAGCTCTGCGTCATTGGGATTTCGGGCCGCGAACCGCTCCAGCACTTCCACCGCTTTCGCGGAGTTCTTTTGGCGCTGGTAAATCGCCGCGAGCAGCTTGGCGCCGGTGATGTCATCGGGCGCCTGCGTCACATACCGCTGCGCCCAGGTGCGCGCGATTTCCGGCCGGTTGTCCGAGAAAGACGCCGCCGCCAGCAGGTATGCCGCCGGCGGAAAATTCTCGATCAGCGCCGTTTGGCCGATCAGAAGCTGCGAGGCTTCACGGTATTTGTGATCGCGCACCAACAGATAGGCGTTGAGATAGTGCGCCATATTGTTGCGGCTGTCCTTCGTGAGAACGTAATCGATGTCGGCCTTGGCGCCGGCCGTATTCCGCTGATTGAGCTTCACGACGGCCCGCGCGACATACGCGCGCAAATAGCCGGGCTGGCGCTGGATAAGGTCATCGAGCTGCTTTTGGGCCCCGGCAAAGTCCTTCTGCTGCTGGCGCAACTCGGCTTTGAGCACCAGAAACTCGGGCTGGTTCTTTTCGCGGATCAACGCCTTGTCGAGCTGCTTCTCCGCGCCGGCGAAATCGCCTTCCAGCCGCAGGAGAATGGCGTCCGCGACAAGCGCGCTTGGACGTTCCGCGTTGAGGGCAAGCGCCTGATCGATAAGCTCCCGCGCGGCGGTGCGGTCGTTCAACGCGATCTGCGCCCGCGCCTGGGTGGCCAGAAGATCGGCGCGCGGATCGCCATTCAGCTTCGCGGGGTCGAACCTGGCGACAACGTCGCGGAATTTACCTTGCGCAAAATAGGCCCGGGCAAGAGGGCCGGCCAACTTTGCCTCGTCAAATCCGCGCAGGCGCGCGGTTTCGAGTTCGCGTTGGGCCGACAGGGCGTCGCCGGCACGCAAGTAAAGAAGCGCGAGCTCATAGCGCGCCGTCGAATTCGCGCTGTCGGCCACAATGGCGTTCTTCAGCTCGATGATGGCCGCGGCGGGATTGCCGTCCTGGGCGAATTTGGCCGCCTTGTCGAAGTGGCGCTGGGAGTCCACGTTGGCCGGCGCCGCGAAGGCCGTACCCATGATCGCCGGCGTCATCATCAGGCTCGCTATCCCGGCATAGAGCGAACGGCGCATGTCCATCTTCGAGATGAGGGTCGTCATCTTGGTCCTCTTCACACGGCCGAAGCCGTTCTCCCATGTTGAACGCTTATTTCGCGGCGGCGCGAATGTCGTAGGTCGCGAGCAGGCTGTAGAGCGTCGGGCGGCTCACACCCAGGATTTTCGCGGCCCGCGACAGGTTGTTGTGGCAGGACGCGAGCGCTTTCTGGATGGCGTCCACTTCCGCTTTGCGGCGCGCCTGACGCAGCGTGACGAAGGCGTCGTTTTCGGCCGATTCCGTAAGACCCAGGTCGGTGGGCGTAATGCGGTTTTCCTGTGCCAGCACAACCGCGCGCTTCACGCGGTTCTCCAGTTCGCGCACGTTGCCGGGCCATGCATGATTGCTGAGAGCCACGAGTGCGCCCTGCGAGAAGTCCATGCGCCCTTTGCGGTAGATTTCGGCGAAGCGGTGCAGGAAAGTGTGGGCCAGCACCAGGGCATCCCCCTCCCGTTCGCGCAAGGCCGGCACAGTGATGCAGACTTCATTCAACCGGAAGAACAGGTCCTCGCGGAACGCGCCGTGGACGATCATCTCCTGCAGATTGCGGTTCGTCGCCGAGACGATGCGCAGATCGATGGTGATGTCCTCGCGGCCGCCGAGACGTTGGAAGGTCCGGTTCTGAAGAAAACGCAGGAGCTTGGCTTGAAGCGCCATCGGCATGTCGCCGATTTCGTCGAGGAACAGCGTCCCGTTCTTGGCCTGCTCCACCTTGCCTTTGGTCTGGCGGGCCGCGCCGGTGAAAGCGCCGCGCTCATACCCGAACAACTCGCTTTCGAGGAGGTTCTCCGGGATCGCGGCGCAGTTCACGGCGACGAAGGGGCCGCGCACCCGCTCGCTGCAGTTGTGAACGGCACGGGCGAACATTTCCTTGCCCGTGCCGCTTTCACCCATGATGAGCAGGCTGACGTCCGTGGCCGCCACCCGTTCGACAACGCGGCATACATCGAGCATGACGGATGACGCGGCGATGATCCCGTCGAGAGCCTTGGAGGACGGACAGGTCAGGCGGCGATTTTCCTCCTCGAGGACATGCAGCCGCCAGGCGCGCTCCAGGATCAGGCGCAGTTGATCGATATCGACAGGTTTTCCGAAGAAATCATAGGCGCCAAAAGAAACCGCCTTGATGGCGTTGTTGCGGTCCTCGTTACCGCTCGCCACTACGATTTTAGTGCCCGGATATCCCGCGAGAATGCTGTCGAGAGTGCCAAGTCCCTCCGTCGCGCCGTCCGGGTCGGGCGGCAGGCCGAGATCCAGAACGACGAGGGACGGCCGATGACGTTCCATGATGTTGAGGGCTTCCGACCGGTTGCCGGCGACATGGACCACGAAGTCGTTGGACATCGCCCAGCGCATCTGGCTTTGGAGCCCGGCGTCGTCTTCGACGACCAGGAGATCCCGTGTCGGCGCCTCGGCCGGAATGGCCATCGCGGTTTCGCCCATGGTGTCACCCATTGATCACTTTGAGTTGCAAAACGCCGCTTTCAGGAGCGGCGGGCAGCGGCAGACGTATGATCATGCGGGTGCCGCGACCGACCTGGCTGTCGACGTCGAGCTGCCCGCCCAGTTCCAGGACGATCTGACGCGTCTGAAACGCACCGATGCCGAACCCGGATGATTTGACCGTCGTCAGCGGTTGAAACAGTTTGGTTTCGATGAACGCGCGGTCCATGCCCGGCCCATTGTCGGATACGGTGATAACGATCCGCGCCCGGTCGGCTCGCGCTTCCAGCGCGATTTCACCCTGCGCGCCCGCCGCATCGAGGGCGTTCTGCAGGAGGTGATTGAGGACCGTATCGAGCTTGTCCGGATCCCCTTCCAGGCGGATGGCGTCCTTGGGAAAATCGGTGCGCAGGCGCACGATCTGGAGGCGCCATGTATGCGCGACGCGCGACAGCCGTTCCGTGAGGTCGAATTCGATCTTGGGCCCGGACGCCGTTGTGCGGCTTTTGATTTGCTCCAGCAATGTCCGCATGCGCGTCGAACAGTGACCGACCGTGCGCAACATATCCTTTTGGAACTCCGGATTGTCGCCATAGCGCTCTGCGTTCTTGACCATCAAACTCATCTGACCGGCGAGATTCTTGATGTCGTGAACAACAAACGCGAAGTGACGGTTGAAGTCCTCGAAGCGGCGAAGCTGGGCGAGAGACTGCGCGGCCTGGTCCTCGGCGATATAGCTCGCCGCCTGCCGTCCGGCCGTCTTCAGAAACTCGAAGTCTTCCCAACTCAGCTGAACGTCGGTCCGGGGCTGCGCCAGGAGCGCGATGCCCGTCAGACCGTCCGCGTGCAACAACGGGAGAACGAGCCAAGCCCGGTTGTGTTCCCGCAGTCCTTGCGGCAATGGAATCGCGGCCGGCGCTCCATCGACTTCCCCGGTTTTGACGGCCAGAACCCCCGCCGCGGTTCCGAGAGCATCCACGAACGGGTCGTCTTTCGCGAACACCGGAAAGTCGTTCCCCATATTGAAGGACGCCGAGACCCGGAAAGCCCCGTCGCGCCCCGTCCACAGGGCGCCTCCCGTGCTTTCGACGATATTGGCCAGGGCCCGGATGACCCGGTCCGCCATCGTGAGGTCGCTGGAGCTGTCCGATACGGCCGCGATGAACTGCAGCCACTCTTTCCTGTAGTCATATTTGTAGCTGAAGAAGTTCCGGCTGATGAACGCCTTCGCCCTGGCCTGCACCTTGCCGGAAGACAGGATGACCACGAGGAGCAGCGCCGCCGAAGTCAGGAAAACGGCCTGCGTCACGGTTCCCCACGCCCCATCGAGCGCGCGCAGCGAAAACCCGACCATGGACATTGCGATCAGGTAGCAGCCCGCCGCGAGAAGCGTCGCCGAACGAAACACCATCTGCCGGGAGACATGCAGGTCGATTGGCCAGCTTTCGGCCCGGCCGGCGGCAAGGACGATGAACGGCGCCGCCAGGCTGTTGATGAAGCCTCTTGCCGCATAAGTCTGGGCGTCGATCACCCCAAACAAGGCCGCCTCGGCATATATATAAAAGTCGAACATGAAGAGCACGCCCGCGCCGAAGCACAAGTTTTTCACGGCCCAGCGCGCTTCCGCGCCGCTGTTGCGGAATAGATTTTCGACCAACAGAAGCCCGGCGACCGCGAGAACGATTCGCGCGATGAAGGAAAGACGCACCGCGAGCTCCGGCAACGCACCTGTCACCGCTCCGTAAATAGCGATTGAAAGCACGTAGACCGTCGCCGCGGCGACCGCGCCGGCCGTCAAGATCACCACCATTTTCTCGACACGCTTGCGGTAGGCGATGAAGAGGACGAAGCCCAGCACGGCGATCCACGTCAGAGACCGCAGCTGTTCGAGCACCACGACGGAAATCCGTAACGGGGTCGCCGTCGTGAGCCCGCTGACGACGACCGACAACGCCCAGACGCCGGTCGTCACGCAGGCGGCCAGCATCAGGGCCTTGTAGCGATGCTGCGCGCGGCTCGCCAAAAGCAGGCCCGCGGCCGCCAGGAAGGCGACGGCCGCGACCGCGTAGCTGATGAAAATGACCGCATTGATCATGACGAAGGCTTTACCGCGCTCCTTCTTGCCACAGCACCACGCGCGCGGTTTGGAACAGGACGACGGCGTCGAGGAAAAGATTGCCGTTCTTCACGTA
>JAYSFT010000014.1:0-27858 GCA_041913245.1 Rhodospirillaceae bacterium
GGGGCCATCGTCCTTACCACTTGGGATATGCCGGCGCCGACGACCACCATTGAAAAAGTGATTCCGAATGAGCGTTTCAACAAGTAGGACGCCCCGCGCCGCGCGCGGCGCGCTTTTCCTGTCGTCCGCGCTCATCGGCGCGGCGTTTGTGCTGGGCTCCCAGGCGTTTGCGCAAAGCGCGCCGGTGCCGCTCCTTCCGTCCCGGGCGCCGTCCGCGGCGCCCGACGCCGCGTCCGCGCCGCCCGTGCCCGACGACGCGGAACCGGCTGCGGACTCCGCCGCGCCGGCGATTTCCGCCAGCAGTCTCGAGGCGCCGAGCACCGACCGGATCGGGCTCATCGATGCCGCGGGCGGCGGCTTCGCCGCCGACATGTGGCGCGGCACGGATCTCGAACTTCTGCGCCGCCTGCTGCCGCAACTGCCGCGGCGCATGGACTCTCTCGCGCAGCGCCGCCTCGCGCGCGCGCTGCTGCTTTCGGCCGCCGCCCCGCCCGCGTCGTCCGGCCCCGCGGCGCCGCCCGTGGTCGGCGGCGAGAATGCCGGCCCCGCGCCGCCCGCCCCACCCGCTCAGTGGCTTCTTGAAACGCGCCTCATCGGCCTGGCCGCCATCGGCGATTGGGACGATGCTCTGGCCCTGATGGACCTCGTGCCGGCCGATCAGATGACCGACGGGCTTCGCAAGCTGCGCGCCGACGGCGCGATGATCACGGGCCGCACCAACGACGCCTGCGCCGAAGCGCAAACCGCGCTCAGCGCGACCGGCGACGCCTATTGGCAGAAGATCCAGATTTACTGCAACTTCGCCAACAATCAGGCCGGCGCCGCCTCGCTCGGCCTGTCGGTGCTGCGCGAGCAGGGCGTGCAGGATCCCCTGTTCTTCTGGACGGTCGATCTCCTGAACGGCAATCGCCGTCTCAGCCCGCCGAACCTCGGCCGGCCCGAGCCCGTGCATCTCATGATGCTCGCGAAGGCCGGCGGCCCCGTGCCGGACGCGATCATCCAAGGCGGCGATCCGACGACTCTCGCCGTGGTGTCCGGCATCGCGCCGCCGCCCGACGACAAGGCCGACAAGACGCCCGCGGCGCAGAAGGCCGAGCGTGCGAAGCTCGCGGCCGAATCGCGCGTCACCGTCGCCGAGCGCGCGGTCGCCGCCGGGACTCTCGACGCCGAGCGTCTGCGCCTCCTGTACCGCCAGATGAACATCAAGGACGAAGCGCCGCCGGCGCTGGCGAGCGTCACCGTCGCCACCGTGCGCGAACGCGTGTTCCTGTTCCAGACCGCGCTTGCGCAGAGCGTGCCGGCCGCCCGCGCCGAAGTCATCGCGCGCGCCGTCGATCTCACGCGCGCCGACCGTGGGATCAAGGGCCCCGATCTCATCACCGTGGGCCGTCTGTACGCGCCGCTCATCCTCGAAATCCCGCCCAGCCCGGACCTGATCTGGTTTTCGGGCGCCGCCGCGCGCGCGCTGCTGGCCGCCGGCGAACTCGAAAAGGGCCGCGAATGGCTCGCGCTCGCCCGCTCCATGGCGCGCACCAGCATCGAAGCCGGCCTGGTGGCCGACGGTCTGTGGCCCATCGACCGCCTCATGACCGAGGGCGCGCCCACGCGCATCCCGCCGCAGGCGCTGCAAGCCTGGCGCGAGACCGCCGCGCCGGACCGCCGCGCCGAATATCAGGGTCTCCTTCTCAATGTCCTGGCCGCCGTCGGCGAGCCCATCACCGCGGCGGACTGGCTGCCGGCGATGGACAACTCCGCGCCCGCGGTGACCATGACCGTCACGCCGCCGCGCATCGTCAACGGCCTGAAACTCGCGCAGCGCGACAAGCGCGTGGGCGAAACCGCCGTGTTCGCCCTGCTCGCGCTGGGTGAAGAAGGGCCGTCGTCGGTCGAGCCCGCCGCGCTGCAGGACGTCATCGCGGCGCTGATGGCCGTGGGCCGTGAACACGATGCCCGCGCGCTCGCGGTTGAAGCGCTTCTTGTCGAAGGGCTGTGAGCCGCCACGCCGAGAACTTCCTTGAGATGCTCGCGGTGGAGCGAGGGGCTTCGCCGCGAACCCTCGAGGCCTACCGCCGCGACCTCCACGACGTCACCGCGGTCCTGAAGCGCGATCCCGCCGCCGCCGACGTGGACGGCCTGCGGCGCTATCTCGCTCACATGAACACGATGGGTCTCGCGCCGCGCACCGCGGCGCGGCGGCTTTCGTGTTTGCGCCAGTTCTTCAAATTCCTCTATGCCGAAGGCGTGCGCGCCGACGATCCGGCGGCGTCGCTGGAAAGCCCGCGCCTCGGCCGGCCGCTGCCGAAGTATCTGACGGCGGAGGAGGTCGAGCGCCTTCTCGCCGCCGCGCGCGGGCTCGAAGGGCGCCAGGGTTTGCGCGCCGCGGCGATGATCGAGCTTCTGTATGCGACGGGACTGCGCGTCTCGGAACTGGTCTCGCTGCCCGCGAACGCCCTGCCCCGCAACAGGCCGGCCATCATCGTGCGCGGGAAGGGCGACAAGGAGCGCATGGTGCCGGTGGGCGAGGCGGCGCTCGGCGCGCTCACGGCCTATCTCGACGTGCGCGCGAGCTATATCCCCAAGGCCGCGAAAAGCTCGCGCTGGCTGTTCCCCTCCGACAGCCGCGAAGGCCATCTCACGCGCGCCGGTTTCGCGCTTCTGTTGAAGGAGATCTCGGCCGCCGCCGGGATTTCACCGTCGCGCGTCTCGCCGCACGTCCTGCGTCATTCCTTCGCGACCCACCTTCTCGCCAACGGCGCCGACTTGCGCGCGCTGCAACAGATGCTCGGTCACGCCGACATCTCGACGACGCAAATCTATACGCATGTGCTCGACGAACGCCTGCGCCGCCTGGTGAGCGAGAATCACCCGCTCGCCGGCATCGCGTTGTAGGACCCTCGTCACTTCCGCCGTGAGACCGCCGCGCCGTCCCGGACGTCGTCGCTCGGATGGACGAGCACAAGATCGTTCTCCTCCAGCCCTTTCGCGACTTCGGCCTCCAGCGTATTGCGCGGGCCGATGTCCACCGGCCGAAGACGCGCGGTGCCCCGCCGCTCCGTGCCCGCGACGCGGTAAACCGACCAGTCGGAACCCGTGCGGAAAAGCGTCCCGACGGGAACCTTCAGCACGTTGTCGCGCCGCGCGGTGACGATGCGCGTGGTGACGCGGTAGCCGTGGCCGAGCACGGCCCAGGCCGCGCGCGGCGAGGTGATGTCGATCACCACGTTCACGCGCTGCTCCTCGACGCCGAGCGCGGAAACCTTCGTGAAACCGAAGGGCTCGATGCGCCGCACGACGCCGTTCAGCGGCTTCGGGCCGCCCCACTCGTCGATGATGACGGCGTCGCCTTCTTTGACCTTCACCGCGTCGCTCGACAACAGGTCGGTGACGATTTCCAGCGCGGAGGGATCGCCGATCTCCAGCAGCGGAGCGCCGGCGGGCAGGAGCGCGGCGCTCTGCTGCATCCGGCGCAGGACGCGCCCGCTCACGGGCGCGCGCACGGGAATGTAGTTGACCGGCACGTCGGCCTTGCCCGCGCTGCGCGCCGTGTCCATGGCGGCGGTCGCGGTGCGCAGATCGGCCTGGCGCTTTTCCACCGACGCGCGCGCCTGGTTGTAGGCGGCTTCGGCCGTGCGCAGCTGCAGGCGGCTCCGGTCGAGGTTGGCCCGCGGCACGGTCCCTTGTTTGGCCAGTTCCTCCGTGCGCTTCAGCTCCTGCCGCGCGTAGTCGAGTTCGGCGCGCGCCCGTGCCTGCTCGGCGCGCGCGAGGCCGACCCCGGCCTCGGCCTCGGAGAGGGCGCGTATGTCCAGAAGCGCCGGATCCTGAGGTTGAAACAGCGCCAGCACCGTCGTATCGGCGGTGACCGCGTCGCCCACGTCGAGCGCGATGCGCTCCACCCGCCCGGCCACGGGCGCCGAGACCACATACACGTCGCGCACGCGCGTTTCACCTTCGTCGTCGATCGTCACGATCAGTTCGCCGCGCGTGACGCGCGCGAAGTCGGCCGGAACGGCGCGCGGACGGAACGACCACGCCAGGATCGCCGCCAGGGCGAGCCCGATGGCGGCCATGATCTTGACGCGCCTGTTCCAGCCGTGAAGACGCATCCCCGGCGCCGAAATTCGCGAAGCCACATCAGCCATTTTCATTCTCTCGTTTTCAAGACCGCGACCAGGTCCAGGCGATAGACCCGGCGGCCGGCGAGTATCCCGCAGACGCCGGCGGAGACGAGCACGACGCCCACGGCAAATCCGTAGGTGGAATCGTTGATGAGAAGCGGAAAATCATACATGTCTGTTTTCAGCATGGGCGACATGAGAAGCGCGAGTCCGTAGCCGAGCGCGCATCCCAGCGGCAGGCCGATCAGGGTCTGGATGCCGAGTTCGCCCAGCAGGATGTACGCCGCTTCGGCCCGCGTGAACCCGAGCACGCGCAGGCTGGCGAGCGCCCGCGCCCGTTCCGAGAACGCGATGCGCGCGCTGTTGTAGGCGACGCCGAACGCGATCATGGTCGCGAAACCGGCGTAGATGGTCACCATCACGTACATGGTGTTTTCCATCTGGTCCTGGAATCCGGCGCGGGCGGCGGACATCAGCGCGACGCCGCTGATCATGGGGATGTTCTTGACGTCCCGGTACAGCGCGTCGATCTCGCGGGCGTCGGCCAGGATATGCACGCCCGTGATCGTCGGTCCCTCGCGCATCAGGCGATTCAAGGAATCGATGTGCATGAAGGCGGAGAAGCCCATGTACTGCTCCACGATGCGCGTCACCGGAAGCAGCGCGGCGGGCCGGCGTTCCTGCGTCACTTCGACGGCGACCAGATCGCCCAGGCGTAAACCCAATTCGTCGGCCATGTGCCGCGACATGGCGATGCCGCCGGGCGGCGGCTCGACCTGCTTCACGCGGTCGTCCAGCAGCCTGTCGAGCCCGCCGTGCGTGACGATGCCGCTGATGGCGGTGCGCTTCGTCCTCGGTCCGTTGCGCAGCCGCGCCGAGACGATCCGCACCGGCTGCGTCGCCAGCACGCCCGGCAGGCGCCGGATCTGCTCCTCGGCGACGGCGGCGCGCGGTTCGACGAAGGACACGGTCGCCGTCTGACGCTGGGCCTCGAAGAACACCACCGAAATCACGTACCGCGCGGTATCCATGAAAAACAGCGACGCGATCAAGGTGGCGACGGCGAGGCCGATGCCGAGGGACGTCAGCGCGGTGCGCAGGGGCCATCGCGTCACATGACGGAAGATCATGCGCGTCGGCTGGCTCAACGTGAACGTCTCGAATAGCGGATTGATCCGGCTTCTGCGGTACGCCATCGGCAGGGGCGGGGCCATGGCGACCGCGGGCGACAGCCTGGCCGCGCGCAACACCGCGCTTCCGCCGCCGGCGAGGCCGGCCGCGAGGCTCACCAGCGCCGCGAGGCCCAGCGTCGCGGGCGCGGGCCGGAAGGTCAGGAGCGGAAATTTGAAGTACCTCGCGTAAAGATCGATCATGGCCTGACCGAACCATAGACCCCCGAGGACGCCGATCAGCAGCCCGAGGCCGACAAGCGCGGCCACCAGCATAAGGTACTGCCGCGCCACTTCGCGGTCGCTGTATCCGAAGGCCTTGAGCAGGCCGATCTGCTCGCGCTCGGTGGTGACCAGGCGCGTGACCACGATATTCAGCAGGAATGCCGCCACGGCGAGGAAGATCGGCGGCGCGATCAATCCGGTGCTCTTGAGCTGCGCCAGCTCGTTGGACAGGAAGAAGTGCGAAAGCTGGTCGCGGCGTCCGTAGGCTCCGACGCCGCCGTAGGGCCGCAGGATGGCGTCCAGCGCCGCGAGCACGTCGGCTTCCCGCGCGCCGTGCTGGAGGCGCGCGACGACGTCGTTGAACGCCTCGTCGAGATCATAGGCCGCGGACAGGGCGTCCCGGTTCATCCACAACACGCCGAAACGCTTGTCGTCGGGCATGAACTGTCCGGGCGCGAGGGTGTAGATGTACTCCGGCGTCAGCGCGACGCCGACCACCGCCAGGGTCCGCCGCTTTCCATTGATCGTGGCGTCGATTTCATCCCCGGCGGACAAGCCGTGCGCGACGGCGAAAGCCTGGCTCGCGACGACCTCCGCGGTGCGGCCCGCCTCCGGAAGGCGGCCTTCGCGAAGATCCAGGCCGTTGAGGCGCGCCGGCGCGCCGTCGGGCACCGAGATCAACCGTCCCGTCGCCGGCTCGGCCATGCCCGGCATGTCGAGCATGATGTTCGCGACGATCCGTGTTTCGATCTCCGCCACCCCGGGAATGTCGCGCAGCCGTTCTTCCACGCTGTCGGGGGCGCGCTTCAAGGGCGCGAAGACGTGGGCGAACCGGTAGCGTTCGTAGAAGGCGTCCATGCTCAGTTGCAGGGCCGAAAGGCAGCCGAGGGTCGCGATCAGCAGGGCGATGCCGGCGCCGACGACCGCCGCGATCGCCAGGGCCTGGCCCTTCAGGCGCCACAGATCGCGCAGAAGCTTGCGATTGAGCGACGATACGTTGACCGCGAGCGACCACTTCAGCAGCCGGTGTGCCAGCGTGCTCATGTTCTCACCAGGTGATCTCGTGCGGCCCGACGCGCCGGCTGTTCACGTCGATGCCGGCGATGGCGCCGTCGGCGAAGCGCATGACGCGGTCGGCCATCGCGGCGATGCCGGCGTTGTGGGTGATCAGCGCGGTCGTGGTCTTGAGCTGGCGATTGGCGCGGTCGATCGCGTCCAGCACGACGATCCCGGTCTTGCTGTCCAGGGCCCCGGTCGGCTCGTCGCAGAGCAGCACGGCGGGGCGCTTTGCGATCGCGCGCGCGATCGCCACGCGCTGCTGCTCGCCGCCCGAAAGCTGCGCCGGAAAGTGGTCCAGCCGGTGTTCGAGCCCGACCAGGCTCAAGGCGTCCGCCGGGTCCATGGGGGTCCTGGCGATCTCCGTGACCAGCGCGACGTTCTCGCGCGCCGTCAGGCTTGGGATGAGATTGTAGAATTGGAAAACAAAGCCCACCTGATCGCGCCGGAACCGCGTGAGGCCTTCCTCGTCGAAACGCGTCAGCTCGTCGCCGCGGAAGAACAGCCGGCCCTCGCTGGGACGGTCGAGGCCGCCCAGAATATTGAGCAGGGTCGATTTTCCGCTGCCCGAGGGGCCGAGCAGGACGACCATCTCGCCTTCGTACATTTCAAGATCGACGCCGCGCAGCGCATGCACCGCCGTCTCGCCGCTGCGATAGATCTTCGACAGGCCCCGCGCCCGGAACGTCGCCGCCGGCGGCGCGGATGAAGATTCTGGCGATGGCGAGGCCGGGTCCATGCAAACCGTGCCGATGGGGCCGGGCGGGGCCGGCGTTAAACCTTTGCGATAATGCTGGAAAACGCCGGCCAGCCATTGATCGATCTCAACCGCCGTCGCCGGAACCTGCCCCGAAAAGGTTTTGGTCCCGTTCGCTAATCTACCACAGGTTACGCCGCGGCGGCCTTATCCGGGTCCTTGTCCGGATCGTGGCCCGGGTCTTTGATGGGGACGAGTTTGGGCCGCGGCAGCGGCTCGTCTCCCAGGCGGACGTCAAACCGCCTCACGAACATCCGCCACCACACGGGATGGCCGATCTTGAGGGCGGAGGTGACCTGTTCGTGGGCGTCCTTGTTCGGGATCAACCGCACGGCGGTCTTCGCCGAACCCAACAGGATGCGCATCACCTTGGCGATCAGGAAGTCCGGCACCTTGCCGTGAAGCAGAAGCTGGCCCATGCCGAGGCGGCCCATGACGCCCAGCACGACGTTTGACACCCGCACCTCGTGGCGCGCGCCGGCGGCGTCCGCCTGCGCCAGCACTTCGCGCAACAGGGCGTCGGCTTTCGCCGGCGGGAACAGATCGATGATCTTGGATGCCTCCAATGCGACAAGACCCGCGAAGTACCACGGGTCCGGCTTGGTCAGAACGGGGCGATAGTGGGAATAGCCCGATCGGTGGCGCATGCTCGCGCGCACGAAACCCGACACTTCCATGAGGTCGCTGACGAACCAGGCCGCGGCGTCCTCGGGCGTCAGGAATGTCCGCGCGGCCGGCGGCAGCGGCGGCGGAGCGGGGGCGCGCGTGCGCCGTCCGCCCCGGGTCTTTTTGGCGATGCTCCGCCCGCCGCCGGTTTTGCCCGCTTCGGGCTCTGCCGGTTTCGCCTCGGTCTCTGGCGGGTCCCCTTCAGCCATGCCGGCGACTTTACGCGATATCGTGAATTCGGCAACCGCTTCACAGTGGAATGGCCGGGCAACCTATGGTTAAACGCGTGCGCCTTCCGCTGCTGAAAGATCAAACGTGCCGCCGCTTTTGACGCTGTCCGACATTCACCTGACCTTCGGCGGAACGCCGCTTCTGGAGGGCGCCGAGATCGCCATCGGCCCGCGAGAACGGCTGTCGCTGATCGGCCGCAACGGTTCGGGTAAATCCACGCTGCTGAAGATCGCCGCCGGCCTGGTCGAAGCCGATCGCGGCGAACGTGTCGTGCAGCAAGGCGTGTCGGTCGCCTATCTGCCGCAGGAGCCCGATCTTTCCGCCTATCCCAACGTGCTGGCCTACGTGGAAAGCGCGTTCGCCGAGCATGACGATCCGCATCGCGCGCGCACCCTTCTCAACCATCTCGGCCTCGGCGGCGAGGAGAATCCCGGATCGCTGTCCGGCGGCGAGGCGCGCCGCGCGGCGCTGGCGCGCGTGCTCGCGCCCGCGCCCGACGTGCTCCTGCTCGACGAGCCCACCAACCATCTCGATCTCCCCGCCATCGAATGGCTGGAGGACGAACTGAAACGCTCTCGCTCGGCCTTGGTGCTCATCAGCCACGACCGGCGCTTCCTGACCAACCTCGGCACCGCGACCGTCTGGCTGGACCGCGGCCGCACGCGCCGTCTCGATCAAGGCTTCGCCGCGTTCGAGGACTGGCGCGACGACGTGCTCGCGCAGGAGGAACTCGAACGCCACAAACTCGACCGCAAGATCGCCGCCGAGGAACATTGGATCCGTCACGGCGTCTCGGGCCGCCGGAAGCGCAACGTCCGGCGCGTGGCGGCGCTGGCCGATCTGCGCAAGGAGCGCCGCGAAAACCGGCGCGTCGCCGGTGCCGTCGAAATGACGGCCACCGACGCGGCGCTCTCGTCGAAGCTGCTGATGGAAGCCAAGGGGATTTCCAAATCCTTCGGCGAACGGGTTGTCGTGCGCGACGTCACGATGACCGTCCTGCGCGGCGACAGAATCGGGATCGTCGGCCCCAACGGCGCGGGCAAGACCACGCTCCTCAAGCTTCTGACCGGTGAACTCGCGCCCGACACGGGCACGCTGAAGCTGGGCACGAGCCTTGAGATCGTGACACTCGACCAGCGCCGCGAAGCGCTCGACGTGAACGGCACCCTGATGCAGAACCTCACGCGCGGGCACGGCGATCATGTGATGGTGGCCGGAAAGCCGCGCCACGTCGTCGGCTACATGAAGGACTTCCTGTTCACCCCCGAGCAGGCCAACACGCCGGTCGGCGTTCTCTCGGGCGGGGAGCGCGGCCGCCTGATGCTCGCGCGCGCGCTGTCGTTGCCGTCCAACGTGCTGGTGCTCGACGAGCCCACCAACGATCTGGATCTCGAGACCCTGGACCTCTTGCAGGAAATGCTCGCCGACTACGCCGGCACCGTGCTGCTCGTCAGCCACGACCGCGACTTCCTCGACCGTGTCGCGACCAGCATCGTCGCCTTCGAGGGCGACGGCCGGTGGCAGCTTTATCCGGGCGGTTATGCGGATATGCTCGCCCAGCGCGGCTACGGCGTGCAGGCGCTGTCGCAACCGGCCCGGCCCGCCGCGAAGGCCGAGAAACCGGCCGCGGACGAACCGGCCGCCGAGCGCCGGCAAAAGCGCAAGCTCACGTTCAAACAGAAGCACGCGCTGGAGGCCCTGCCGGGGCGCATGGAACAGCTCCGCAAGGACATCGCGGCGGCGAACGGGAAGCTTGCCGACCCCGCGCTTTACAGCCGCGATCCCAAGGGATTCGCCGCGGCGTCCGAGACGCTGCGCAAAGCCGAGGCCGATCTCGCGGCGGCGGAGAATGAATGGCTGGAACTGGAAATCCTCAAGGAAGAAATCGCGGGCGAATAGCTACGCGGTTTCCGGGTGCACCGGCGCCGGCCGGTGCGCGCCGACGCATAAAATCACGCTGACGATCAACAGGACGATGGCCGCGCCCTCCAGCGCCGTCGGCAGACGCCGCTCCCACAGGAAACCGTAGAGCAGCGCGAACAGGGTTTCGAACAGGATCATCTGGCCGACCAGCGTCGAAGGCAGGTAGCGGCTGGCCATGTTCCAGAACATGTTGCCGACGATCGACGCCGCCAGCGCGATGCCCGCCGCGGTGGCGACGAATCGCACCCAGTCGTCGCCGCGATGCGCGGCATCCGAAAACAGGAAGGCGGGCCCGGCGCAAAGCAGCGCCAGCGAGCCCGTCACCACGCCGCCCAGCAAATTCCAGTCGTGGCCGGAGATGTGCCGGACCCGCGCCAGCCACCGCGTGTTCGCCACCGCGAAAGCGGTCCAGCAGCACAGGGCGCCGGCGGCGGCGGCCACGCCGAGCAGGCGCGTGGCCTCGTCGCCCGAAACCGAAGGCGGCGCTTCGATGGAAACGCAGATGCTGCCGATGGTGCCCAGCACCAGCGACGGCGCAAGCTTGCGCAACGGGATCGCGCCTTTGTCGAAACTCGTGATGACGG
The DNA here is from genome assembly GCA_041913245.1 of Rhodospirillaceae bacterium. Lineage (GTDB taxonomy): Bacteria > Pseudomonadota > Alphaproteobacteria > Rhodospirillales > Rhodospirillaceae > SHVO01. The sequence goes on from JAYSFT010000014.1 coordinate 10,727, forward strand.
TGACCGTCACCGGCAAGAACCCGATGACCACGGAGGTCATCGCCACGCCGCCGAGTTGCACGCCGGTTCCGAGCAGGAAGAAGTAGACGATGTTGCCCACCAGGCTCATCCAGGCGAGCGCGCGCCATTCGCGCAGTCCCAGGGTCGCGACGATCGCGCGCCAGCGCGGGGCGATCAGAAGCGCCGAGATCAGTCCGTAGGTGATGTAACGCGCGACCGCGAGCTGGAAGGGCGTGAAATCGCGCGTGAAGCTCGGGGCGATGAAGACCACGCCCCACACCGCGCCCGCGGCGGCGCCGCAGGCGATGCCCAGCCAAAGATTGCGCGCGATCATCCGCCGCCCCACGTTCCTCGGTCGCCGAACACCAGCGCCGCGCCGGGCGGCGGCGCCCCCGCGTTTTTCGTGGCCATGACTTTCAAGGCGGTTTCGAACAACAGGCTTGCGCCCGGCGAAAGATAGAGCTGCACGGCGTCCTCACCCACGATCTCATCGGCGACCTCGAAAACGGCGGCGTTGCGCGGGCGGCCGGCGCGCGCGAACGTCTCCGCGAACGCTGTTTTAAGGCTCGCGGCGGCGTCGGGGCTCACGTCGAGGCGTTTCCACGTCATGGGGCTTGAGTCTTATGTCAGCGGGGTCGGTCCCGCGACAGTAAAATCAGGGGATATTTTACCCCGACCTTTCTCGCGCTATAGTAGAGCCGGGAGACGAGAGGAGGGTAAGGATGACGATCGGCTCCGGGCTGCGCGGGTCTTTTCCGCTCACAATCGAGTCCATCGACAAGGAACTGAAGCATATCGCCCCGGGCACGTTCGGCCTCGGCGTGCTCGGGCACGACGGCCGCTTCATGATGCTCTATGTGGGCCGCTCCGATTCCGACGTGCGCAAGACGCTCAAGACTTTCGTCGGCAAGGCGAACCGCTTCAAGTTCGAGTATTACGACGATCCCGAGCAGGCCTTCCTCAAGGAATGCGAGATCTTCCATTTCATGAAACCCAAGGCGAACAAGGTCCATCCGCAGCGCGCCGAAGGCATGCCCTGGCGTTGCCCGCATTGCGGAGGGTCCTAGGCCCGGAAGGGTTTTTTCCCCATTCCGGGGCCCGGCGCCGGGTGCTACACAAACAGCCCATGTCGACCGGGTCCAACGCCTCATCGCCGATGAAGCAGCCGTCTGCGGCGCTGGTGCGCGCGGTCACGCGCATGCTGGGCCCGCTCGTGCGGCTTCTGATCGCGCGCGGCATCACCTTTTCCTACCTCTCCGGCCTTCTGAAGACCGTCTATGTCGCCGAGGCGCGAAAGTCGCTCGCGGCGGCCGGCGAGGTGCCCACGGTCAGCCGCCTGTCCATCGTCACGGGTTTGCAGCGCAAGGACATCAACCGGATCCAGAGCGAGCCGCCGCCCGAGCGCAGCCCGCCCGCCGCCGTGTCTCTCGGCGCGCGTCTCGTCGGCATCTGGACCGGCGACCGTAAATTCCGCGCGGCCAAGGGCGCGCCCGCGCCGCTGCCCAGGTCGGCAAGAGCGGGCGCCGCCTCGTTCGACGCACTGGTGCGCAGCGTCTCCACCGACGTCTCGCCGCGCGTCATCCTCGACGAGTGGCTGCGCCTGGGCCTGGTGTCCATCGATGCGAACGAACATATCCGTCTGAATTCCGGCGCCTTCGTGCCGCAGCGCGGTTTCGACGAGAAGGTCTATTTCCTCGGCCGCAATGTCGGCGATCACATCGCCACCGTGGTTCATAATGCGCTTGGCGAAGGCGAGCCGCACCTCGAGCGCGCGGTCTATTACGACAAGCTCACCGCCGACAGCGTGCAGAAGCTGCAGAAACAGGCGGCCGATCTCGGCATGAAGACGTTGCTGGCGCTGAACAAGGAAGCGCTGAAATTCGCTGACGCCGACGAAGGCAAGAAGGACGCCACCTACCGCATGGCGCTCGGCGTCTACTACTACCAGGGCCCCGACGAACCGCCGTCCGACGATCCGGACAAATCCAAATGACCCGCGCCCTGCGCCTTCTGATCGGCGCGAGTGCGCTCGCCCTCCTGTCGTCCTGCGCGGTGGGGCCGCTGCCCTTCGCGTCATGCAGCTTCACGCCGCCGGGGCCGCGCAGTCTCGATGCGCTCCAGCTTGTTTCCACCGACCGGGGCCTGGGCGGCAGCGGGATCGGCGCCGACGACCGTGGGCTCGGCGGATCCGGCATCCGCGCGGGCATTATCGGCGTCGTCACCGGCTTCGGCTCGCTGTGCGTCAACGGCTACGAGGTCGACCTCGATGAAACCTCGGTGGTGACTCTCGAAGGCCGTCCGGCGAGCGAAGCCGACATCCATCTGGGCCAACTGGTCGTCATCGAGGCCGGCCGGGAGGGCGGCAAGCTGCGCGCCGCCAGCGTCGACGTGCGCCTGGCCGCCATGGGCCCGGTCTCCGCCGTCGGCGCCGACGGAAAAACGCTGACCGTGCTTGGTCAAACGGTTCGTCTCGCGGATATGACCGCCGCGGCCGCCGAAAAGATCGCGCCCGGCGACTGGGTCGCGGTGTCCGGATTGCGCGACGCCGACGCCGTGATCGAAGGGACCTCGGTCGTGCGCCTGCCGCGGGCCGGGACCCGTGCGATGGTCGCGGGCGTGGTGCGCGAGGGCCGGGTGGCCGGGCTCGACATTGGTGCGTACAACGCCGCGCCGGGCGATGCCGTGGTGGTGGATGTGCGCCCCGCCGACGGCCGTTTCACGGTCGCGGGCGTGCGTCCGCAGACCGAGGCGCGCTTTAGCGCCGGGGTGCGGGAGGTGTCGGTGCAAACCTTCGTGCCGGGCGAGCGCCTCATGGGCCTTCGCATTCCGCCGGCGGAAGTCAGGCCGGTCGCGGGTCTGCCGGTCCAGTTGGAAGGCCGTCTCGCCGTCGGCAATACGTTCATTCCCAACCGCGTCATGATCCCGGCGCTTCCGCGCGACGGTCAGTCCGCGGCGCGCAATATCCTCATGGACCGCGGCGCCATCCTGCGCGGCGGCGTGCCGGCCGGCCCCGTGCTGCCCGCGCTCGTCCCGCCGACGCCGCCTCCATCGCCATAAAAAATCCCTTCCATCCGAAGGTCGGGGCTATTGCATATGGCGTCCCATCACGGTCGTCACCCCGGGAATTTATTGCCGGGGTCCAGGGTCGCCAAGCGCGGTACGATGCAACAGGCGCCGCATTCGATGATTTAATTGAGGCCATGAAGAGGCCCGAGATGGCTTAAGGGGGGGGGGAATGCGACATCAAACTAGGCATAACAAAAACACAACAGGTAGCGATGTTCTTGTTTGGTTCTACTTAAGAATATCAAGGTAGTGTAAGCTGAGCTGACCTCCGATTCGGAGTTCGCACCCCTTTTATTGGACCTACTGACAAGGGTCTAAGGAGCCATTTCGCGTGGATAACTCGGTCGCCAGACCCTACCAAGCGCGTTTCGCCTTAACGGATGATTGTCCAATTGAGGCGGCGGTTGCGCGTATGGCTGAGGCTGGCGTCGAAGAACGCGGAGCGGTTTTCACACGGCGCGAGGTCGTGGAGTTTATTTTGGATATCGTCGGTTATACGGAGAACCAACCGCTCCATTGCGCACGTATCCTCGAACCCGCGACAGGGCACGGAGATTTTCTCTTGCCCACAATTGATAGACTGATGAGAGCCTATAAAAAGCTCCGGACCTCTCAACGGAAGAAAATAGTCGATGACCTCGGAGAATGCATTTGTGCCGTTGAGTTGCACAAGGCGAGTTACAAGCAAACCTATTCTCTTGTCGTAGAGGCTTTGGAGGAAAAGGGCGTTAGCCGCCGCGATGCAGACGCCCTTGCAAGTCGCTGGCTCCGACAAGCGGATTTTCTTCTTGTACCGCTCGCTAGTTCTTTTACGCACGTCGTCGGGAATCCTCCATACGTTCGCCAAGAGCTCATTCCTGATGAATTGATGACCGAGTACCGCCGCCGCTACGTAACAATTTACGACCGCGCGGACATCTATGTTCCATTCATTGAGCGCTCGTTGTCGCTTCTGGCACCGGAAGGACGGTTGGCGTTCATTTGTGCAGATCGATGGATGAAAAATAAGTACGGCGGCCCCTTAAGAAAGATGGTGGCTGATCATTTTCACCTTCATAGCTATGTGGACATGGTGGATACCCCTGCGTTCCACTCAGACGTAATCGCCTACCCGGCAATCTTTGTTATTGGCCGTCAGAAATCGGAAACAACGAGAGTTGCCTATCGCCCCGCGATCGACGCGCAGGAACTTCAGCGTCTCGCTGTAGCGATGAACGCCCCTAAACTTCGGGCAAGCAGCAAGGTGCGAGACATAGCCGGTGTGGCAAATGGCTCGGAACCGTGGATGCTGACTAAGCCCGACCAATTAAGTCTTGTGCGTCGGTTGGAAGCGAATTTTTCGACACTTGAGGAAGCCGGATGCAAAGTTGGAATTGGCGTTGCCACAGGCGCTGACCAAGTTTTTATTGCGCCCTTCGAGGAACTCGACGTGGAAGAAAACAGGAAACTTCCGCTCGTCATGACGAGAGATATTTCTACTGGGACTGTAAAATGGCGCGGCTTAGGCGTTATTAATCCCTTTGAAAACGACGGTCGCTTGGTTGATTTGAAAGTTTATCCTCGGTTGGCTGCATATCTGAAGGCACACGGCGAGGCGATCAAAGCTCGTCATGTTTCAAAGAAAAATCCCTCCGGATGGTATCGCACTATCGACCGGATTTATCCGGAGCTAACCTTCAAGCCGAAGCTTCTCATTCCCGATATCAAAGGTGATGCTCATATTGTCCATGAGCCCGGCAGGCTCTATCCGCATCACAATCTGTATTTCGTAACTTCGGAAAGCTGGGATTTGAGAGCTCTACAGGCCATCTTGCAGTCAAATGTAACGCGACTTTTTATCGAGCTTTATTCCACGAAAATGCGGGGTGGCTATCTCCGCTTTCAAGCGCAATATCTGCGTCGTCTTCGTATTCCAATGTGGAAAGATGTTCCGAATGCGTTGCGCGCTCGCCTCGTTGAGGCGGCTGAATCTGGCGACAAGGCTCTCTGTAATGGGGTGGCGTCAGACCTTTTCGGTTTAACGTCCTCTGAGCGAGCCTTGCTGTCTTGCGTTGATGAGGTTGCCGATGTCGCTTGATCTGGCAGGGTACGAGCGGAAGGCGGCGGAGGCCGTTAAGGCCTTTTGGGGAAACCGCGCAGCAGCGGCGGAGAAGCAGCGTGAGCTCGGCAATAGTGATCAGGGCGAGCGCGCTGGTGTTACCGCCGGCAAGAATATGGATGGTTTTATATCCCTCATTCAGGACGTGACCCGGGCGAATGGCCTGACGGATGCCCATATGATGATGGGACGACGCGTCCTGTGCCTGCCGGGCTTCTTTCGTCCAACGAAGCTTTGGGATTTATTGATTATCGATCAGGGGCGGCTCGTCGCGGCCTTGGAACTTAAATCCCAGGTCGGGCCCTCATTCGGCAATAATTTCAACAACCGCATGGAAGAAGCCATCGGTACGGCAGTTGATTTATGGACGGCGTATCGTGAAGGAGCCTTTGGCGAAGCACCAAGACCGTTTGTTGGATGGTTGATGCTCGTTGAGGACTGTGAAAAATCTCGCACGCCAGTGCGCGATGTGTCCCCTCACTTTCCTGTCTCACCTGACTTTCAAAATGCTTCATACCTTGAACGGTACAATATCCTTTGTCGCAAACTCACGCAGGAGCGCCTCTATACCACTGCGACAGTCATGGCATCGCCGCGAACGGCCGCGAATACCGGCGCGTATTCCGACCTATCTGATCTCACCAGCCTAAAGACATTCATCACAAGCTTCGCAGGTCATATCGCTGCGGAGGCCGCCCGTTAAATTTCGGAAGAGTTTGCTGCGACGGTCGGTGCAGAGTTACGTCAATCGTTCCTCACCGAAATTAGCCTTTTTTGTCTGGAATTTTCACGGGGTCTAAGAGCGCGTTCCGGCGAAGCGCTGCGCGCGGAGGCGCGCCTCCTTTTAGGTGCCGGCTTTCGCCGGCGCGGTTCGCCGTAGAACGTGCGACCAAACAAGAGTCTAGGGCGTGTTGACGATTCGGCATGACTTCAACACGCCCTAGAACCGCTGGCGGTACGTCAGCGAGATCGTATGGCCGAGGTAGCCGCCGGCCTTTTCCGCGTCGTAGTCGAGCGAGAGCGTCGACAGGCGGCGTTCCCAGCTCGCGCCCACGCCGCCGCTCATGATGTTGGAGGCCGGCGTCGCGCCTTGCAGGGCGAACGGCGTTCCATTGCCCGAGAGAATGTCGCCGGCGACGAAGCGCGCGCGCACCGTCGTCGGGTCGCGGTCGAACTCGTGCGCATAGTCGACACGAGCCTGCAAGGCCAAGGTGTTGGCCGTGTTGAACTGCACGCGGTGCTCGGCGGTGGCGCCGGCGCCGGCGCGGATCGAGGTGAACGAACGGCTGTCGTAGCGCAGATCCACCGCCGGTCCGCCGCCGTTCTCCTCATAGGAGTGGCGGAAGATGTTGTGGTACGCGCCGCGCAGGTACGCGGTCAGCACGGTGTTGCCCACGTTGGTGGCGGTGCCCACGTCGACCACGCCGCTCCACTGGTAGCCCGGCGACTTGCCGTCGGTCTGGCGCTCGATCGTCTCGAAAGCCACCGTGCGGCCGTCGCTATAGCTGTTGAAGCTGTAGCCCAGCGTGCCTTGCACATAGGCGAAGTCGAAGTTGCTGCGGCCGTAGAAGTCGAAGCTGGTGGTGGACAGCTTCACGGCCTCGGTGCCGCGGTTCTTCTCTTGCGCGTTTCCGAAGGTCTGACTGATGCTCATGCCGATGATCGATTCATCGCCCATGATCGCGTCGACGCCGGCCGCGAGGCCCAGCGAGAACACATCGTAGCCCGGCGCCGCGCCCTGGGCGTCGCCCGAGCCGAAGCTCGTCACGTTCTGCAGCCAGAAGCCCGAGCGGAACCGGCCCAGGGGATCGGTCTTGTTGGTCAGGAAGCCGCCCATGCGGCGCTGGATCGCGCCTTGCGACAGGCGCCGTGAGGTGAGCGCCACCCGGCGCGCCGCGTCGCTGGTGTCCGGCACCATCTCGGCCAGCGCGGCCTCGAACTTGGACTGATCGGTGAACGCGGCCATGACGCCGGCGAAGTCCGTATCCTGGCCGAGTCCGGCGACGGAGCTGTCGTAGATGGACCCGAGGAGGGGGGAGAGTCCAAGCTCCGTCGCCGTTTTCCGGGTGATCCGGTATTGCAGAATGTTCCGGTTGTCGTCGGCCAGGCGGATTTCGCGCTTGTACATGACGGTCGAACCGGGCTGCAGGCCCGCGAGGTCGGAGCCCAGCGTCAGCGACTGGGCCTCCATCAGATTGACCGTGAACTGATCGACCACGGCGCCGGTGATCGTCGTGTTCAGGATCGTGCCGTTGTCGACGATGAGATTGCCGCCGGCCTTGAGGGCGCCGACGGTTTCATTCAGGGCGTCGATGTTGAAGTTGATGGTCGAACCGCCCGTGATGCGCCCGTTGGTGAAAGTCACGCCGGACGTGGTCGGGACGGTGAGGGTGCTGCCGCTCACATGCAGGTCGGCGGTGCCCGTGCCGAGCACGAGGCCGCCTTCGAGCGTGCTGTTGGTCAGCGTGACGTTGTGCGCGCCGTCGCCGAGATCGAGAGTGCCGGTGAGGGTGGTGCCGGTGAGCGAGACGTTGTCGTTGCCCGCGCCCATGCTCACGTTGCCGAGCAGGATGCCGCCCGTGCTGTTCAGCGCGTCGGCGCCCGACCCGAACAGAAGGCTGCCCGCGAACGAGCCGCTGTTGCGCACCGTCACACCCGTTGTGTTCCGGCTGACGTCGAGCGCGACCGCCGCGCCCGTGCCCTTGCGCGCGGCGATGATCTGGCCGTCGTTTTGCAGCGAGGTCAGGGTGCCCGAGTAGTCGACGATGCCGTAGCCGCTGTAGACCACGCCGTGCGAGTCGCCCTGGATCTTCCCGCTGTTGACGATCTCCGGCAGGCGGCCGTTGGCCTCGATGATGATGCCGTAAGCGTCGCCGCCGCCCGAACCCGAGGTGCCGGTGTCGGCGTTCTCGCCCGAATCCACGCCGCGGCCCAGGATCAGGCCGCTGTTGAACAGCGTCGGCACCGTGGCGTAGTCGCCGATACGAATGCCCTGGCCGGTGAAGTCGCGGCTGTTCGACGTGATGTCGCCGCCTTCGTTGCGGAAACCGCCGTCCAGCGTGGTGCGATAGGTCGTGCCGCCGACTTGCGCGCCGGTGATGTTCACCGCGCGCACCGGCGCGGTGGCCTTCGTCGCGGTTTCCACGGCGATATTGCCGCGCGAGACGATGCTTGCGTTATTTGCGTTGCCGGCCAGGCGGCCGACGGTGATGTTCTGGTTGCCGGAAGGGCCGCCCTGTCCGACGAAGAGGCCTTCGCCCGCGCCGCGCACGCTGATTTCCGAATCGCCCGGCGTGCCGTCCGCGATCGCCGTCGTGGCTTCAAGGTCCTTGGTGACGCCGTTGCCTTCGAGATGGATGCCGTTCACGTTGCCCGCGACCCAGATCGCGCGGCCGCCGCGGACCGCGGGAACGGCGGTGTCGCCCTGGGTCGTTGCGATAGCGCCCGTGTTGATCGTGCCGCGGTGGATGAGCGAGCCGCCCACGCCGCCGCCGGTATAGATGCCGATACCGTCCTGGCCGGTGGCCTCGATGCGTCCGCCGTTGTTGATGTTGCCCGAGATCGCGCCGGTCGCCTTGACGCCGTAGGTGTCCTGGCGGGCGAGCTTGACGGCGCCGTCGTTGAGCAGGGATCCGTTCATCGTCGAGAGGATGGCGATGCCGGTCGAACCGTTGCCGCCGACCGTGAGCGCGCTGGCCGCGCCGCGCGTGATCGAGCCGTTGAACGCGCCCGTGCCGCTGACTTCGATGCCCGTGCCCATCACGTACTCCGGCCACAGGGCGCTCGATTGCGCCGGGCCGGGAAGAGTGACGGCGCCGTTGTCGACCAGGTTGCCGGTGATGCCGCCGTTCGTATTGACCAGCACGCCCAGCGCGCGGTTCTCGGCGGTGACTTCGATGGTGCCGTTGTTGGTGAAGGTATTGCTGCTGTCGATTGTAACGGCGGGTCCAGAGCCGACCTTGATACTGCCTTCGGGGGCAAGGGTGAGGTTCCCGGGGGCCGAGCCGTCGGCCCTGGACGTCGCCGCGGGACTGGTCTGTGCCGTTGAGATCACCGCGTCGCCGGCCTGGACGGCGGTGGCGGCGAGCGAACCCGCCACAGCCAACGAGACGTACGAGAGACCCAGTCGGAAACGCTTCTTAACGGACAAAACAGCCCCCTTTTCGCTTCATGGGTAAAATACCCATGATTATGGCATGACTAAGGCAGGGACCCCCGGCGCCAGGCCGGAAGGCGCCCGGCCCCCGAATCAGGCGGATATGTGCCACACGAGATCGAAACTGTCATTTTTCCCGAGCTACAATGGCCTAGATTTGATCCTGGGATGGCGAGGGGATAGCCGATGCGTAAGGCTTTTTTGGCCGGTTTTTGTGTTTTAACGCTGGCGGCCGGCAAAACCGTCGCGGCCGAAGGGCCGCTCAAGCCGCCCGCGGCGCCGCCGACATTATTCGTGGCGATCGCGGTCGATCAGTTCTCGGCCGACCTGTTCGCCGAATATCGCGGGCGTTTCACGGGCGGTTTCGCCCGTCTTTTGAACGGCGGCGTCTTTCCCTCGGGCTACCAGGGCCACGCCATGACGGAAACCTGCCCGGGTCATTCGACCATTCTCACCGGATCCCGCCCGGCGCGCACCGGGATCATCGCCAATAGCTGGAGTGATCCGCGCGCCAAGCGCGAAGACAAGACGATTTACTGCGTCGAGGATGAAACCGTCGACGGCTCGAACTCGTCCAACACCACGATCTCGCTCGTTCACATGAAGGTGCCGACCCTTGGCGACCGCTTGAAGGCGGTGACGCCGGAAACCCGCGTGGTCGCGGTGGCGGGCAAGGACCGTGCCGCCGTGACGATGGCCGGCCACAGGGCGGACGAGACCTGGTGGTGGCGCGGCGACGCGTTCCAAAGCTACACGGGACGCAAGATGCCGCCCGCCGTCGCCGCCGCGAACAAGGCGGTGAAGGACCGTCTCGCCGCCGCGCGTCCGGCCTCGGACTTGCCCGAGGTGTGCAAGGCTTACGACAAGGACGTGGTGATCTCGCCGCACCTCACCGTCGGACGCGGCCGCTTCGCGCGCGCCGCGGGCGATACGGCGTCTTATCCCGCGAGCCCCGACGCCGACATGACGGTGCTCGATACCGCCCTCGCGCTTGTCAGGGAGATGAAGCTGGGGCAGGGCAAGGCGGCCGACGTTCTCGCGGTTGGACTTTCGGCCACCGACTATGTCGGCCACTACTACGGCACGGCCGGCGCCGAGATGTGCATTCATCTGCTCGCCGTCGATCGGGCGCTGGGCGGGTTCTTCGACGGGCTTGACGCGTCCGGCGTGGACTATGCCGTCGTGCTGACGGCCGACCATGGCGGGCACGACATTCCCGAGCGCAACAAGGACCGCGGCGTTCCCGAGGGGACGCGCATCGACGGCAGCCTCGCCGCCGCCAAGATCGGCAAGGCGCTTGCCGATGAATTGAAGCTGAGCGGCCCGGTGCTCTACGGCGATTCCCTGGGCCTCGGCGATTTCTGGATCGATCCGAAGCTGACCGGCGCGCAGCGCGAGACGGTGCTGAAGCGCGCGGTGGCGATCTACAAGAATCATTCCCATGTGCAGGCCGTGTTCACGCGCGCCGAGATCATGGCCGCGCCGGCGCCGACGACGCCGCCCGACGAGTGGTCGCTGCTCGAGCGCGCGAAAGCCTCTTACGATCCGCAGCGCTCCGGCGACTTCGTGATCGTCTTGAAGCCGCGTATCATGCCGGCGCTGCAATCGGCCAAGCCCTACACCACGATGCACGGCACGGCCTGGGACTACGACCGCCGCGTACCGATCATCTTCTGGCGCAAGGGCATGACGCGATTCGAGCAGCCCCTGGCGGTGGAAACCGCCGACATCCTGCCGACTCTCGCGGCCATGGCCGGTCTCAAGATCCCCGCCGGCGAGATCGACGGGCGGTGCCTGTTCGGCTGCGAAAGCGCGGCGGGTCTACAGCGGCCAAAAGAATAGGATCAGCGGAACGCCGGCCAGCAACACCAGCAGCGTCAAGGGAGCGCCGAGCCGCGCATAGTCGCCGAATTTATAACCGCCGGCCTGGAACACCATGGTGTTGCATTGGTGGCCCGTCGGCGTGAGGAAGTCGCACGCCGCGCCGATCGCCACCGCCATCAGGAAGGCGTCGGGGTTGTAGCCGAGGTCCTGCGCGAAGCTGACGGCGATGGGCGCCAGGACCAGGACCGTGGCCGCGTTATTGAGGAAAGGCGTCGCGGCCATCGCGGTGACCATCATCAGCGCGATGATGCTCGACGGCGGCAGGCCCTTCGCCGAGGCGGCCAGGAAATCGGCGATCTGTTCCGCGCCGCCGTTGTTTTGAATGGCCTCGCTCAAGGGGATCAATCCCCCCAGCATCACCAGGATCGGCCAGTCGACGGCCGCGTAAGCTTCGCGCGGCGTGAGCGCCTTGAATAGGACCATCGCGACGGCGCCGGCGAAGAACGCGATGGCGACCGGTACGACACCGGCCGCGGCCGCCACCATGGTGGCGGCGAGGATGCCGATCGGGGCCAGCATGTTCGGCACCGAGCCCAGCGGCACGGCGCGCTCCGCGAGGGGAAGGCAGCCCAGGTCCCTCAATCGTTCCGGCAGTTCGGTGGGATCGCCTTGAATGACGAGCACGTCGCCTTCGTGCAGGACGATGTCGCGCAGGCGTTCGGTGAAACTCCGGTCGTTGCGCGAAACCGCAAGCAGGTTGATGTCGTAGCGCGCATGCAGGCGCATGCGGCCCGCCGACTGTCCCACCAGCGGCGAGGACGGGCCGATGATCGCCTCGATACTGCGTGGAGTTTCGCCCGCGGCGGTTTGCGGCATGTCCCGATGGCCTCCCTCGACGCGAAGGCCCGCGCGCTTGATCGCCGCTTGCAGCGCCGCCGGTTTTCCGACCAGGATAAAGACGTCGCCCGGCTCGATCGCGACGTCCGGCAACGGCGCGATATGCGCCTCCTTGCGAAAGATCGCGTTGATCGTCACGTCGAGGCCGAGGTTGGCGATCAACTTGCTGAGGGGCTCTCCCATGATCGGAGAGCCGTCGGGAAGGAAGGCCTCGGTCGCATAGTCCTGGCGGTCGAGCACCTCGTCGAGGGTCGCGGCCGGCTTTCGGCTCTCCGGCAGGAGCCGGAACGCGACAAACAGGTAGACGGCGCCAAGACACGCGATGGCCGCGCCGACGGGCGCGAAATCGAACAGGGCGAAGGGCTGCCCGGTTGTTTCCACGCGAAACCGCGAAACGATGATGTTGGGCGAGGTGCCGATCAACGTCGTCAATCCGCCGATCAGGGCGGCGAACGACATCGGCATGAGGAGCTGGGCCGGCGACGGGCCCACGCGGCCGCTCATGCGCAACGCAATCGGTATCATGAGCGCGAGCGCGCCGATGTTCTTCACGAAAGCGGACAGCACCGCGACCGACGTGACGGCGAACATGACGACCGCATACGGCGATTTGATGTGAGGCGCCGCGCGTTGAAGCACATATTCCGGCAGGCCCGAACGCGCCACGCCGGCGCTGACGACAAGGGCGCTTCCCACGATGATCACGATATCGTCGGCGAAGCCCTTGAACGCGTTTTCATAGCTCACGACTCCGGTCGCGACCGCGGCCAGCAGCGAAAGGAGGGCGACAAGGTCATAGCGCAGCCGCCCCATGACGAAGAGGACCATGGTCGCCGCGAGGATGGCGAAGGAGAGCGTCTGTTCGGAGATCATCGGTGCGTGCGGCCTCCCAATTCAAATCGGGCTGACATCAAGATGCTCCCGCTCCGGCGAAAAGAGGGCCGCGAGGCTGGCCGGCGACCGGCCGCTTTCACGCAGCGCGCGGATCGTGACGGCGTTGTCGCGCTTGGAGAATTTCTTGCCGTCCCGGTCCGTCAACAGGCGGTGGTGCGCGTAGGCGGGGACGGGCAACGCGAACAGCGCCTGCAACAGCCGGTGCACATGCGTCGCGGCGAACAGATCCTCGCCGCGCGTGACCAGCGTGATCCCCTGGCCCGCGTCGTCCAGCGTGCAGGCGAGATGGTAGCTGGCCGGCGTATCCTTGCGCCCGAGAACGACGTCGCCGAAAATCTCCGGCGTCGCTTTCTGTTCGCCGCGCGTCCGGTCGCGCCACGTCAGGGCGCCCGCGCCTTTCACCGCCTCGTCCATGCGCAGCCTCAGGGCATAGGGCGCGCCCTCGTCCTTGCGGCGCTGTTGCGCGGCGCTCGAAAGATGCCGGCATGTGCCCGGATAGACCGGCCCTTCGGGCCCCATGTGCAGATGCGGCGCGCTGGCGGCGCCCGCGACCTCGCGCTGGATGTCCGCGCGCGTGCAGAAGCAGGGATAGGTCAGGCCGCGCCGCTCCAGCTCCGCGAGCGCGCTTTTATATGTATCGAAGTGCTCGGACTGCCGGCGCACCGGTGTTTCCCAGGATAGGCCCAGCCAGGCCAGGTCCGCGAAGATCGCGGTCTCGAACTCCGGCCGGCATCGGGCGCGGTCGATGTCCTCGATCCGCAGCAGGAAGCGCCCGCCCGCGCCGGCCTTGTCGGCGGCGAACCGGGCCGAGAAGGCGTGGCCGACATGCAAAAGTCCGGTCGGGCTCGGGGCGAAGCGGGTGGTTTCGGCAGCCATGAACGTTTTGCGTCGCGTCTAAAGCACGGGCGGAACAGCCCTTTCTCGACCTCATACCACATTTTGTATTTACCACGCGCCCTGCTACACTCCGCGCGCTAGGGTTTGGGATATCAGTGGTGCTTTGCGTGTCGCTTGAAACCTGTCCAGCGTTGGTTCTGAACGCCGACTTCCGGCCTCTCAGTTACTTTCCCCTGTCGCTGTGGTCGTGGCAGGAGACCATCAAGGCGGTCTTTCTGGGCCGCGTGCAGGTCGTCCAGGAATATGACCGCATGGTCCGTTCGCCGACCTGGGAAATGAAGCTGCCCAGCGTCATCTCGCTCAAAAAATACGCGCCGATGGAACGCTCGCCCGCCTTCACGCGGTTCAATGTGTTCCTGCGCGATCATTTCAAGTGTCAGTACTGCGCGACGCCGCACCCGACCAACGATCTCACCTTCGATCACATCATTCCGCGCTCGAAGGGCGGCCGCACGACCTGGCAAAATGTCGTGACGGCCTGCTCCGGCTGCAACCTCATCAAAGGCAACCGGCTGCCGCAGGAGGCGGGCATGTTCCCGTCGTACAAGCCGTATCGGCCCAATTCGCACGAGCTGCAGGAAATCGGCCGCGGCTTCCCGCCCAACTATCTGCACGAAAGCTGGCGGGACTATCTCTATTGGGATACGGAACTCGATCCCGTCTAACCCGCGGCGGCTACTTCCCTTCGTTGATGTTCAATGCCGCGAGCGCGATGTCGCGCGCGACGCTTGCGCCGTCGGACGTGTTCGTGAGCACCACCACGGTCAGGCGATCGTCGGGAAATGTGCTCAGCGACGCGTTGAAGCCCTGGATTCCGCCGGTGTGACTGATCATTTTGTGGCCCGCGAGGACGCCGGTATAGATGCCGAGCCCGTAGTTCGGGACCGGATCGCGGCGCGGCTGCGGCGGCGGCGCGGCGGCGGGGCGGAAGATCGCTTCGCTCGCAAGGCGTCCATCCGTCAGGCGTCCCGGCGCGAGCATCTCCGCGTAGCTTTTCGCGTTCACGACCTTTCCCGTGGACAACGCCTGATGCCAGGCGGCCAGGTCGGCGACCGTCGAGCGCATCGCGCCCGCGCCGCCCGGTATCGACATCGCGATGAAGTCGCCCTTGATATACGCGCCGGGTTTGCCCGGGACCGCGTCATAGCCTTCCGCGCGGCGGCGCAGCACTTCACGTTCGTCGTCGTCCAGCGCCGTGTCGGCGGAAAGGCCGGCCCGGCCGATGACGTTCTTTTGCAGGTAGGCGCGCAGACTCTCGCCGGTGATCTTTTCGACGATGGCGCCGGCGATGAAATAGCCGGAGTTCGAATAGCGCCAGGCGGTTCCCGGCGCGAAGTCGTAGGGCGGATCGTTCGCGGCGATGCGCTTGATCATCTCGTCGGCCGCGTAAGCCTGGCGCCACTTCGGTCCGTCCGGCATGTCCTGGGACGTGTAGTTGAATATCCCCGATGTATGGGTCAGCAGGTGGCGCACCGTCACCTCGGCGCCGCGCGGGAAATCCGGATAGAACTTCGCGACCGGATCGTCGAGCTTCACCTTGCCCTGTTCCACGAGCTGCATGAGCGCGGCCGAGGTGAACTGCTTGGTGATCGAACCGATGCGCAGGATGCTGTCCGCCGCCATCGGCACATCATGCTCGAGGTCGGCGAAGCCGAACCCCTTCGCGTGCATCATCCTTCCGTCGGAGGCGATCCCGACGACCATGCCCGGCGTCTTGCCCGCCTTCACCCAGGCCGCGGCGACGGCGTCCACGCGTGCCTTGTCGGCGTCGGTGAAATCCGCCGCCCGCGCGCCCGTGGTCAACAGCACCAGGGCCGTGACGCCCAGCAGTTTCGCGAAGCTCTTCATGATGCGCTCCCTCTCAATGCGCCGAACGGCGCGCGATCCAAAACAAGCCCATCCCAACCGCGACGATGCCGGCCACGACGCCCCATGTGGCCGGGGCGGCCTGCGTGCAGGCGGCCAGGCACAGGATGAATGCGACGCCGGGAATGACCGGCCCGCCCGGCGGCCGGTAGGCGTCCTCCTGCGCCTCCTTCGAAAGCGTCCGGCGCAGCTTCGGCAGCGCCAGGATGCACAAGATGTAAATGAGAATGCGCGCCAGCGAACTCGCCGCCGCCAAAAAGACGAACGTGCTCGATGCGGCGAATATGAACACACCCGCGCCGAACAGAAGGATGGAATTGTCGGGCGTCGCGTATTTCGCGTGGACGTGGCCGAACCAGCGCGGCAGCCATTTGTTTTCGGCCAGCGCGTAGGTCATGCGCGGCGACGTCACCATCGCCGAGGCGACGTTGCCCGCCACCGAGAAGACGGCGGCGAAGGTGAGCGCGGCGGCGGCGGTTGGTCCGGCGAGGACGGCGGCGGCGTCGGCCAGCGTTTTTCCCTCGGCGCCGCCGGTCGGAAGCACGGCGACATAGACGAGGGTGAGCAGCCAATAGAGCAGGGCGGTGCCCGCCACCGTGATCACCAGGGCGCGCGGCAGCGAACGGCGCGGGTCCCTGGTTTCACCCGCCGTCACCAGCGCGGCCTCGAAACCGACGAAGGCGTAGATGAAGAGCAGCGCCGCGGCGCCCATCGCGCCGAGTGACGGCCCCGGCCCCGGGATCGCCCCCGGGATCGTCCCCGGGCCGATCGCGAACACGCCGAGGCCCGCCAGCGCGAATAACGGCAGAAGTTTCAGCACCGTGAAGATCGCGACCGTGCGCACGCCTTGTTTCACGCCGGCGATATTCGCCGCCACCAGAGCCGCGCACACGGCGGCGATGAACGCCACGCGTCCGGCGGGGTCGGCGATCCAGGGCCACGATGGGCCCAGGTATGTCACCACCACGTTTATGTTCGCGGCGATGGCGGTCACGCGCCCCAGCCACAGCATCCAGCCCGACGCGAAGCCGGCCGTGGGCCCAAAAGCCGTGCCGGCGTAAAGGACCGGGCCTCCGGAGTCGCGGAAATAGCTCGCGAGTTCCGCGAACGAGAGGGCGATGGTGATGAAAAACAGTCCCACGGCGAGAAAGAGCCATGGCGCCCATGCGCCGGTGGCCGCCGCAACGGTCGCCGGCAGCACGAAAATACCCGCGCCGATCATGCCGTTCAGGACCAGAAGCGCCGCGCCGAACGGCGTTATGGCCCGGCGAAGCGCCGGCTCCTTTTCCGTCATCCTCAGCGATTCCCCCCGAAATCAGCCCGGCGTTCGCGACCGGCCTTTAGGGATTATAATGAGATAATGATCCGTCGTTGCATGTTTCAAACGCCCTTCCATGCCCATGGCCCGCCTGGCACATAGACCGCCTGGCACAT
>JAYSFT010000014.1:27958-30320 GCA_041913245.1 Rhodospirillaceae bacterium
CCGCCTGGCACATAGACCGCCTGGCACATGGACCGCTGCGCCTAAATCCTTCCCAGGTCCGGCGGCGCTTCGCCGACCCAGGCCTTCTTGAACAGAATCGTGTACTGCGTCGCCGCCGTCGCATCGCCGGCGGCTTTTGAGGCTTGGGCGAGGGCGTAGAGCACCGTGCCGTTGTTCGGCGCGTCTTGCAGCGCGTTGCGGAGGACATCGATCGCTTCGCCGGTCTTTCCCGCCTTCAGCAGCGCGAGGCCCACGGCCTGGCGCACGGGGAAATCCCACACCGGCGGATCGAAGCTGCGCAATTGATCCTGGACCTGCGCCGCGTCGGTGAAATGTTTCACCGCCTCGTCCCAATTCCGCTCCTGCGCGGCGATGCGGCCCCGGGCCACGCTTTCCGCCAGCAGCAGCATCTGCGGCGTGCGTCCGCCCGACCGGATCATCTGGTCGGGATCGGTCTGCGTGCGCAGCGCCGTCAGCGCCGCCAGTTCCTTGCGCGCGGCGCCGAGATCGTTCTTCAGCACGTAGGCGCTCGTGCGGGCGTACAGCCGGACACCGCGCGGATAGATCGCCGCCTCCGCCGGTTCGGGCAGTTTCAGGAGTTCGTCCGGGCCCGCGAACTTCACCTGCGGCATGAGCGCGGCGGCCATGTAGAAGTCCGGACGCCGCACCGCGCCGGTGGCGAGAAAGGCTTCCAGCCGTTTAGCCAGCGCGAGGGCGTTGCGCGCGTCGCCCGCCATGCCGGCCGAGGCGAAGGCGAAGTGCAGATTGTGGGCGTAGAGCTGGGCGCCGTACACCTCGTCGGCGTTGTTGCCCTGCGCGAGATAGGCGTCGTCCGCCTTCAGCGCGTCGAGATTGGCGTTCAGCGCGTCGATGTAGCGCCCGCGCCGGTAATAGATATGCGCCGGCATATGCACGATATGCCCGGCCGCGGGCATCTGCGCGGCGAGGGCGTTGGCGTAGGGCTCGGCCTTTTCCGGGCGCGGCCCGCTGTCCATCGCGTGGATATAATAATGTATGGCGCCCGCGTGACGGGGAGCGGCTTTCAGCGCGCGTTCCAGCGCCACCAGGGCCGAGGCGTTGCGCGGGGTCGGCAGCTTGCCGTTCGCGGTCCACCAGCCCGACGCGCGGCTGTCGTTCAGCGCCGCGTCGGCGTGAAGGCTGGCCACGTCCGCGTCCGTGGAAAATTGCTGGTACACCTTGAACATCGCGTCGGCATAGGCCGCGTTCAATTGGTCGCGGGTTTCCTTGGGGGCGTCCGAATAACGTTCGCCAAGCGCGGCGATCAACGCCTGCTCCACGGGTGTGGCGGCGTGCGCCAGCTCTTGCGCTTTCTTCGCGGCGGCGAGCGCCGGCGCGTTGTTCTCGTCCGGCATGTTGGCGTTCAGGGTCGGCCCGAGCGCGAGCGCTTCGCCCCAGGCGCACATGGCGCAGGCGGGATCGGCGGCGCGCGCCGTGCGGAAGGACGCCAGCGCCTCGCCGTAATTGAAGGCATAGACCAGCCGCAGGCCCTGATCGAAGAAGGCCTGGGCCTGCGGGCTGGCGGTCGTGACCTTGAAACTGTTGTCGCCGAGGCCTTTGAACAACTGCGTGGCCGGCGCCGTATCCGCCGCCGCGGCGGGCGGGAAGAACATGCCGGACAGGGACGCCGCGCCGCACATGTTGCGCGCGATGAAGGCCGGATCGAACAGCTCGGAAAGATCCGCCCGCGGCTCAGGGGCCGATGCCGCCAGCGCGGTGCCGGCGAGCATGATCATCATCATGGTCCGCGTTTTCATGCCTGAACGGTACCGCGACTCGTTCGATGCGCAAAACCGATTTTTGAGCGCGCGCCTCCAAGCATTAAATCCACGCCTCGTCTTTAAATATTGCTCGACAAAAAATCGGGTAATGGCGCATTGTTGTGCGAAGCAAGTCGCCGCGAGGCGGCCTGCCGCGCCGAAGCCGCCCCGGCGGCGGCGGGTGGAGTTCTTTGACATCGTGAATCAACGGAAGAATGCAGCGTTGCCGCGTGATTGCCGCGTGACAGGATAGCGAGGGAAGTCATTCTGCGATAAGCGAAAACCGCGATTTGCCGCGTGCAGCGTGCAGCGTATGACAATTCAAGTGTCGCCAAAGTGTCGCCAAAGTGTCGCCACGGCGCGATTTAGGGCTACGTCCTTGGATCGATTGGCGAAATCCAAAAGTGTCGCCTGTCGCCAGTGTCGCCAAACGAATTATCCCCCCGAGAAGCTTTGCACCAGGCTGCCCACAAGCAAATACCAGCCGTCCACCAGCACGAAGAAGATCAGCTTGAACGGCAGCGACAGCATCATGGGCGGCAGCATCATCATCCCCATCGACATCAGCACCGAGGCGATGACCA
>JAYSFT010000015.1:0-17429 GCA_041913245.1 Rhodospirillaceae bacterium
GGGCAATCGTGTCCTTCCCCAATTTCGGCTATTGGCGCGTGCGGCTGTCGCTGCTGTTCGGGGGCCGCATGCCGGTGACCGGCGTGCTCGCGAACCCGTGGTTCGATACGCCGAACATTCATTTGTGCACGATTTCGGATTTCGTCGATCTCGCGCGCGCGATGAACATCAGGATCGAGCAGAGCTTCGCGCTCGATCAGATGGGCCGCCGTCAGGGCTTCGAGGCCACCGAAAGCAAGGCCAATCTTCTCAGCGAACAGGCGTTGTTCGTCCTTACGCGCGCCTGACGTTGCCGGCGGCCTTGACGGCGACCTTCGCGGGCATGCGCGCGCCGCTGACGGCCGGCGTGGCGCCCAGCGGCGCATAGAGCTGCTTCTCCGCTTCGATCACCAGCGCGCCGCCGAAGGTGGGAAACCATTTCGCGCCCAGCTTTTCGAGGCTGTAGGCGAAGCGGCCGAACATCCGCCAGCCCACCGGCGGCGCGAACAGCGCGGTCGCGGTTTGCAGGGGCACGAACATGTTCTCGCGCAAGAGCCGGGTGATCTGGCTCATGGAGTAGGGCCGGCCCTGGGCGAAGGGCGAGGCTTCCGCGCGGGACCACAAACTGCGGCGGTTGGCGACCACGACGATGAGGCGCCCGCCGTCGGCCAGCACGCGCCAGCATTCGCGCATCATCGCGCGCAGCTCGGGGCAGCCCTCGACACAGTGGACAAGAATCAGCCGGTCGAAGGCGCGGTCCGGAAAAGGCAGGGCCTGCTCGTCGGCGAGCGCGACCCGGTTGGCCGCGGGCTCCGGCCAGGACATGACCCCCTGCCCCGCCGGCATGGCGGCGACGATGTGGCTGGCCTCTCCCTCGAACAGGTTCAGGTAGGGGGTGGCGAAGCCGAGACCGAGCATGCGCTGGCCCGGGGCCGGGGCGCTCCGCGCGGGCCAAAGGGCGCGCAGACGCTGCCCGATCAGCCGCCGGACCGTGCGGCCCATGGGGCCGGCGTAGAACTCCCTGAGGTCGATGATGTCGATCCACATACGGGGGATGATAACCCATTGTGAGACAATGATAAATATTGATGGGAATGAACGGATCGTGGATAAATGAGGCCTGCGCGCGCGGTCTCTTAAGGCGTGCGCGGACGGCGCGGATCAGGTACCTTCGGTTGGGCTGCCTCGCGGGGCGGTCTTGGGGTTTGAGCGGGCTCGGACAACGGGGCCGCGGAGGGGTTGCTACATGAGCTTTTGGCGCGCGGTGGCGAGAGGATTCACCCTCATCGAAATGGCCATTGTGCTGGTGGTGATCGGACTGATTCTGTCCGGCGGCCTGATGGCGATCACGCCAATCGCACAGAATAGTCGTGTGACAGAAACCAAATCGAAATTGGGCGTTATCGAAGACGCGTTGCAAGTCTACGCTATCCAGCATAACTGCCTTCCGTGCCCGGCGACCGCGACGTTGGCGACCGGCGGCGCCAACGTCGGGCAATCGCTTCCTCAGCCCTTGGACGCAAACGGCTGCTCAACCGCCGCCTGCACCAATGCACGCGGTGTGGTGCCCTGGATTACGCTCGGTCTTTCCGAGGCCGATGTTACGGATGCGTGGAACATGCGCATTTCTTACGCGATTACCGCAGGTCTTCAGACGAACGGCAACTTGGACCGCAGCAGCTCCGACTATAGCCCGCTGGGAACGCTCCAAGTCAGTGATCTGACCACGCCCGCGGGATCGGCTGTAACGGCAGCAGCCGCTTATGTTCTTGTCAGCCACGGACCTGACAAGGCTTTCGCATATGGGGCGGCAACGGGGACTCTCCAGACGGACCCGCACGGATCGGCCGCGACGGACCCGCAGGGCCGAAACGCGGTAACCAGCAATGTAAACTTTATCCAAGACGATACCCGTACCGTCGAGAACGCCGCTTATTTCGATGACATCGTTCGCTGGCGCACAAAGCCTCTCATTGTCCAGAATTGCGGTTCAGGCTCCTGCGGGAATCCGTAGCGATAGAAAGAAATGAAATCCATGCGACGAGATAAAATTCTTCCTTTGCTGATCGTGCTGGCCCCCATGTGGTGCGGGACCTCCGCCGCCGTCGCGCAGGACCAAGACATTCCGACCGACCTTCTGTGCCTGCGATATTTGCAGACGTATGAGCGAGGACTTCATATTCCCTCCGGCCTTCTCACGGCAATTTCACTTGCCGAGGCGGGCCGTCCTGTTGGCGACGACAACAGCCTGGTCGCGTGGCCCTGGACAATCAACGTCGCCGGCCGCGGTCAGTTCTTCGAGACCAAGGACGAGGCCGTTGCAGCCGTCCGCAAGCTGCTTGATAGCGGCCAACGGTCCGTCGACGTCGGATGCATGCAAATCAATCTTCGCTATCATCCGGATGCTTTTCAAACGATCGAAGACGCTTTCGATCCGGCGATGAACGTCTCGTACGGCGCGAAATTCCTTAGCGAGTTGCACGGCCTCCAGGGAACATGGCCAAAGGCGGTCGAACGGTATCACTCCGCGGAGGACGGCCGCCGCGAGCAATATCGCACAAAGGTGATGGGACTTTGGAACAATGAGGCGCGACGGGTTGTGATGAGCGCCGTCATGGCCGAAGACACCGACACCCCTTACCACCGCGCAATCCGCGATTTTGCCGGCGGGAAGTACGAGGCATCCCTCGACAAATATCAGGCCATTGTCGATGCCAATCCGAAGGACCGAATCGGCTTGCTAGGCGTCGCGATGAGCTATGAAGAGTTAGGCCGCGAAATGGAAGCGATGCAAGCCTATGCACGTTATCTCGCGGTCGAGCCGAACAATCAGAACGTATTGGCCAAGACCATCCAGAGAGCAAGCGCGAAGGGCGCGACGGCTGCGCGCAACGATCTTGAAGAAATCCTGAAGGCCGGCGTTTCTGAGCCGGATATATATGCCGCACTAGCCGAGGTCGCCAGCACGCTAGGAGACACGAACGCTGCGTTCACATATGCGACGGATGCCGCGCAACGCGCGCCGGGAGTGCCTATTTATCAACTTAACGCCGGCGTCCTCGCCGACAAGTTGAATCGGCCGGCGGCAGCCGTGCAGTTTTACGAGCAGTTCCTGTCCCTCTTCCAGCGTCAACCCATTTTGGTTGACCTTTCGTTGGACAGCGTGCGCGACCGCGTAAAATTTCTACGCGCGCGCCTCTAAAATCCAAGAATAAACGCGATCGTACGGGGGACGACATGGACATCACTGAACTTCTTTCCTTTGCACAAAAGAACAAGTCCTCCGATTTGCATCTCGTGGCGGCCAAAGAGCCCATGGTGCGCATCGACGGCAGCCTGCGCCCGATCAAGACCGGCGACCTTTCCGCCGACCTCGTAAAGAACATGCTGTATTCGGTGATGACCGAAGAACAGCGCGCGGAATATGAGAAGGAAAAAGAAATCGATTTCGCAGTCGCGTTCGGAACAGAGTCACGGTTTCGCGTGAACGCCTATACGACGATCACGGGGCCGGCGGCGGCGTTTCGCGAAATCCCCACTAAGATTCCCTCGCTGGAGCAGTTAAACGCGCCCGAGATCTTCAAGCAGTTCGCCGAGTTCGAGCGCGGCCTTGTGTTGGTGACCGGTCCGACCGGTTCGGGCAAATCGACCACGCTGTCCGCCATGATCAACTACATGAACGAGACCATGGACACCCACATCCTCACGGTCGAGGACCCGGTCGAATTCGTTCACGGCAAAAAGCGCGCGCTCATCAACCATCGCGAAGTCGGCCGTCACACCAAATCTTTCTCCCGCGCGCTCAAGAGCGCCTTGCGTGAAGACCCGGACGTGATTCTCGTCGGCGAAATGCGCGATCACGAAACGATCTCGCTGGCGCTGACCGCCGCCGAGACCGGCCACCTTGTGATGGGCACGCTGCACACGAGTTCTGCCGCGAAGACCGTGGACCGCATCATCGACGTTTTCCCGGCAGGTGAAAAAGAAATGGTGCGCGCGATGATCGCAGGCTCGCTACAGGCGGTGATCAGTCAAGTGCTGTTGAAGCGCAAAGGCGGCGGCCGCGCCGCCGCACACGAGATTCTCGTCGGCACTTCCGCCGTGCGCAATCTGATCCGCGAAAATAAGATCCCGCAGATTTACTCGATGATTCAAGTCGGCCAGCGTTACGGCATGCAGACCATGGAAGATTCGATGCGCAAGCTGGTGGAATCGGGCGTCGTGGATCCGAGCGAAGTGTCGGCGATGGCGGCCAAACTGAGTGATAATGCCGGCTCGCCCGATGGACAAAGCGGTGGCGCTCCCAAGCCCGCACAGCAAGCAACGGCGCAACCGCAACCGGCCGCACAGCCGGCCGCGGGAAAGTCGCGTTCGATCTTCTAGACATCAATTCGAGCGCGCGGCGTTTTCGCGCGCCGCTCACGGAGCACTTTCATGGCAATGGACGCCGAATTCGAAGGCTGGCTGAAGGAGTTGGCGGGTCCGGGCGGATCCGACCTCTACGTGACGGTCAACGCACCGCCGGCTTGGCGCGGGGATACCGGCTTCAGGAACCTGCGCGAAAAGCCGCTCACGACCGACGAGATCACGCGCGTGATCAAATCGTTCATGGGCGAGAAGCAGTACAAGGAATTCGAGACCACCGGCGAATTCAATATGGCGACCGTCATGGAGGACGTGGGGCGCTTCCGCTTGAACCTCTTCAGGCAGCGCGGAATGCCGGGCCTTGTCGCCCGCATCATCCGCGCGAAGATCCCCACCCTCGCCGACCTCAAGCTTCCGGCGCTCCTGGGCGACATGGTGATGGAGAAACGCGGCCTGATCTTCATGGTCGGCGGCACCGGGTCGGGCAAGTCGACCTCGCTGGCGGCGATGATCGGCCATCGCAACGAGAGCGCCCCCGGCCATATCATCACCATCGAAGATCCGGTCGAGTTCGTTCACGACCATAAGAAATGCATCGTCACCCAGCGTGAAGTCGGCGTGGACACCGATTCATTTGACGCGGCGCTTAAAAATACGCTTCGCCAGCATCCCGATATGATCTTGATCGGTGAAATCCGTGACATGAAGACGATGGAGCACGCGCTCAACATCGCCGAGACGGGGCATCTCGCGATGGCGACCCTGCACGCCAACAACGCGAACCAGGCCATCGAGCGCGTTGTGAACATGTTCCCCAACGAGATGCATCACCAAATCCTTATGAACCTTTCGCTGAACCTGCGCGGCATCATCTCTCAGCGCCTGGTGCCGAAGGTCGGCGGTGGCCGCACGGCGGCGATCGAGATCATGCTGAACCAGGGATACATCAAGGATCTGATCGCACGCGGCGACGTGAAGGATATCAAGAAGATCATGGAGGAAAGCCAGAACGCCGGCATGCAGACGTTCGACGTCGCGCTCATGAATCTCTTCAGGTCCGGACAGATCACCGAGGAAGTGGCTTTGGCCGAAGCCGACAACGCAGGCGACCTCAAGATCAAGATCAAACAGGATCAGATCGCCGGCACCGGCAAGGGCGGCCTCAAGGACATGGACACCTCCAAGCTGTCGCTGGGCTAGAACGTATCCAGGAAAAGTGGACAGCGGTTTTCCTGGATACGCTCTAAGCGCCCGCGGCCAGATCCGCCTGATCTATTGCCGCCAGGAAGGCCCGTTCCAGCGAAGGCACCGCGTGGCGCGCAACCAGTTCGCCGGGCTTGCCGAGGAAAATGATCCTTCCCCCGTGCAACACACCGATCCGGTCACAGATTTCCGCGATATCGGAAAGAATATGCGAGCTGAAAAAGACCGAGCGGCCGTCGCGTTTTGTTTGAATGAGGCGGTCTTTGAGGAGTGCGCGAGCGCGCGGATCCAAGCCGCTCATCGGCTCATCAAGGATCATCAAAGGCGTTTGGACCAGAAACGTTCCGACCAATCCGAGCTTTTGGCCCATTCCTTTGGAATAGGTGCGGACTCTGCGATCGATAGCCGAAGGATCGAGATCGAGTCCGGACGCAATCGCACGGCCGCGCTCACGATCCAGCTTTTGACCAAAATACGAGAGAAGAATCGACAGATACTCCCACCCCGTGAGTTGGGATGACGGTTGGAACTTCTCGGGCAGATAAATGAGATGGCGGCGCGCCTGCGGCTTCAAGGCGGATTCAGCGAAAATGGAGATTTCACCTTTCGCCGCGCGCAACCCGAGAATCGAGCGGATCAGCGTGGTTTTTCCGGCGCCGTTCAAGCCAATGAGACCGAAGACCTCGGCCGGTTTCACAGAAAATGAAACCGACGTGAGCACTTCCTTTTTTCCATAGCCGGTCGACACATCGACGATCGCGAGAGGCTCCGGGGCCCCAGCTAAGGTTTCCATTTGCCTTCCACGATCGCGCCGGATTTCGCTATAAAAGTTTGGTTCGGCGAAAGCCTTACCGGCCGCATGCCTTGCGCGCTCAGGGGCACAAGCAGTTCGACGTAATTCGGCGTTATCGCCGTGACCTCAAACGATATGATATCCTGACGAGGCCCGATGGGGACGTCATTTATCCATGCGGTCCAGTCCTCGGGGCTGTAATAGAGGATCGTCGAAAGATACAACGTTGCGTCTTCGATCGGCGCACGCCGCACCCCGCCCGCGCCTTCCTCTTCGCCGATACCAATGCGGCTTTGAATTTCGTTCAATTCATCGATTGTGAACATCAAGGTATCGGGCACATCGGCGGCGGTCGGCGCCGGAGCCTCTGTAGCGCTATTGACAGTTTGGGCGGCACAAACGGGAACGGCAAAAAGTACGACCCCCGCGCATAAGGCCGCGACGAGCGGTCTCATTTCTTGTTCTCCTCGGACTCTTGCGCTTGCGCGGTTCTCCAGATCAGCTTCAGGTCTCCCGAAACAAGGCCGGAATCGCGCCCGCCACTCACCGCCCGTAGGGCGGCGTCAGTCAACCCCGGCGCTCGTCCCAGCGTAACGGACTCGACTATAATGGCTCCAGGGAAAGCGTTGGCGATGTCTGCTATGAACGAATAAATCGGGCCGTCGAACGGAGCGCCGGCCTTGAGTCCAATCTCCTCTACCGAGAGGCGATAGGCCGCGCTTTTAGGCTGCGCGAGCGCAGATCCGGCCGCGTTATCAGCGACCGCGTTAAACGTCCACTGAACGGCACTCAATCCATGAGCGCGCGCGACCTCTTGCAGGCGCACGATCGCCGTACGCCGGGTGTGCGGGATGAGGCGATCGCTCTTCAGCAATCTTTCGTAGGTCGGAGAATTCTCCGCGACATAAGCAATGTCGGCTTCCGCCGTGCTGGTTGCCGCCACGGTCTCCTGCAGCTGGGCATTCAGGCGGAGATTGGCGATCACCGCCTCATCACGCGCCGACGATAGGGTGAAGAGCAGTATGATGAATGAAACCCCGCAGCCCAAAAGGACAAAGATCGAGAGCAGAACATTACGTGGAATGAGAGTGAGGAGCCGCTTCATGGCACTGCCTTCTCAATGCGGAAATCAGCAAAAAACTGCTCGGCCCCCGTCTCCGAAACGTCGACCTCCGAAGCAGCGCTCCCAACCCCTCCGGAAAGCGTTTCCTTGGCCTGCGCGGCAACCGGCTCGCGCGTAAGAGTCACTTTATAGTCCGGTGAAAAATTAGCGGTCAGCCTCTGCTGAAGGCGCCGTGTCGTCTGAACGGCTTCCTCGGCGGTGGCGATGACGCTATCGAGCCGGAGCTTGATGTCGGCGGTCAGCGGCGGAGGTTTCGGGGTATTAGGGGGCACGCGGACGACCGCCCCATTCAGAATTTGAATATTCAGCACGACCGCGTCGCCATCCAAAGACGACGCGACTTTTTTTAGTATAGGCGCGAGATCCGTTTTACCAGCGTCGAGCGAGCCTTCAACTTCGAGAACATTGCGGACTTGCGCGGCTGTATAGGGAAAACCCGTCAACTTCAGAGTTTTTTCCTGGAGCTGGGCCGCCTGCCGAGACAATTGCGCTTGCACAATTTCGTTACGCGAGGCGTAGTCGTAAAGCTCGTACCCCGTCCATCCCGCCCATCCTACCAAAGCAACCATGGCCGCCGCCGCCGCATAGGGCGCCGCAAGGTATGTAATTTCGCGGAGGTCATCCTTTGTGTCCCCCATAGCCAGGGACCGCGTCAGCGGCAGCGTAGGTTTTCCTTTCGAGGAAAACCACGCCGCGTGCAGCACATCGCAGAAAGCCTGATCTTCCCGGCCCAAAGATCCCAGTCCGAGCATCAGGCCGGCTTCATGCGGGGTATAAACGGTTACCGACCTCGCGCCGTCCCATGTGATGTCTTCCAGAGCACTCTTATTGGCCACTGAGGTAAGCACAACAACGTCTAGCGCTTCTCCAACTTGATAGCCGAGGCGCCGGATGTAGGTGATCGTCGCCTTGAAGTCGCGAATAATCATGTCGGCGAATTCGCCCGGCGGCGTATCCGCCGGCGGCGCCTGCGTCAGGCGCGTCAAACTGAGACGGTCGTTTTTCTCGATGATCTGCCGCAGCCCGCCGGTGACGTTGATGCCGATAAAGTGGCGCCAATGATTGCCGCCTTCCGGCGCGACCGCGTCTTTAGGAGCCAGCGCACGGCTGATATCGGCGTTCTCGCCCGCGAGCGCAAAAAAACCGGCCTTCTCATTTGGCAAGCTTTGGGCAAAGTCGATCCAACCCGGCACGCGGCCGTCGAGCGGCACAGAAGCCAGCTCGTAGATCAAAGTCTTTTTCGGCGTTTGGGTAACAAGACGCGCGCCGCGCAAATTCTGGCCGGGGAAGGCCATGTTGATGTGGCGCGCCAAAACCTTTCTCCGGTCAAGGACGCTTACCTTGGGGAGTTCCTCTTCCTTGAAGGACTGGTCAAGCGTATCGAAAATGACGGAGATGCGCGCCTTCGGATCCGTTGCAAGCGCTTCTCCCAACTCTTCCTGCGCCAAGGCCGGGTCCGGCGAGCCAAGCCATGCGTTCTCGACCTTCCTGTTGAGAAAGCGCGTTAGGACGACATTGTCGTCGCCGATGCTGAGAACAAATTCGCCTTTTGCCATCTGACCACTCAGCTCAAACTGGAGATGCTGTCGTAGATTGGGCCCATCACGCCGATCACGATCCAGCCCATGATCACACCCGAGATCAGCGTTATTGCAGGCTCGATCATACCGATCATGCCGTCGATGGCTTCATCAACATCCTTGTCGTAGAAGCCGGTGACATTATCCATCACGCCGCCCAGATTACCGCTGTCCTCGCCGATCTTGACCATCCGGCAGACAAGGCTGGGGAATTGGCCTGAGTTGCGCATTGCCAGCGAAAGAGGTTCACCGTTTTGAACCTGCTGGCGCACCGTTTTCATCGACTCTTCAAGGCAACGGTTGGTCACGACGCGCTGGGCCGTCTCCAGGCACTGAAGAATGGGCACACCGCTCTGGAACATGACCGCGAAAAAATGGGCGAAACGCGAAATTGCGAGCTTCGTGACCAGGGACCCAAACACCGGAGCCCGAAGAAGCAAGCAGGAGATGGCATAGCGCATCGCTTCGGACGATATCATCAACGCCCAAACTCCGCCCACAACAGCAACGGGCGTGAGAAGCACCGCCCACCAAAAATTCACGATAAAATCCGACGTCGCGATCAACGCGACGGTAACAGGAGGCAGCGCCTTACCCGTTGATTGCAGAAACTCGACAATGCCGGGCACGACAAAGCCCATCATGAACATCAGCATGCCCGTGATGAGCACCAGCACGATCATCGGATAGCGCGACGCCTTCTTGATTTTCTGCATGATCGCGTCTTCCCACCGCACATGCTTCGCGAGGTGCCGGAACGACTCCGTAAGCTTGCCGCTCTCCTCGCCGGCCGCGACCAACGCGGAGTACAGGTCACCGAAAACCTTAGGATGCCGCTGAAAGGCTTCGGAGAGGGGCGTGCCGCCACTGACGTCGTTAAGGATTGTCGTGGTCATGTCACGCACGCGCGGAACGTCGGTGGAATCGCGGACGTCGGTAAGGGAATCGATCAGCGGCACGCCCGCGGCTTGCAACTGCTCAAGATGCACGAAAAACTGGATCTTCTCTCTCGCGTTTATTCCGCGCGCCATGCCCGTGGCGAGCGCGCTTTGCTTGACGGGCTTGCTGTCGAGCAGCATCAAACCGATCTGTTCGAGCTGCTGGTACAGATCGGTCTCATTGTTCGCGGAGAGCTTGCCACGAACGGTCCGCCCAGCGTCATTCAGAGCGCGGTAGGCGTACTGGGGCATAGCTAGGCGCCGACCTTAAGGCGGCCCGTGAAATCCACGACATTCATCGCGGCCTTCAGACTTGTCTTGCCTTCGAGGACCTTTATCGTCGCGTCTTCGACCATCGGAACGAAGCCGGCTCCGCGCGCGGCGCGTTTGATTTCGGTGAGCGCCGCGTCCCCGATAACGAGAGAGTCGACCTCGTCGTTGAACGGAAGTATCTCCGACGCCGCGATGCGTCCTTTATAACCCGTCTTGCGGCAGTTATCGCAGCCCTTCGGATGCGCGATCATCGGCGGACTAGCCGGGTCGACCGCAAGGAGTTCGCACTCCTCCGCAGTCGCCGGCTTCATCTCCTTGCAGTCATCGCACAGCTTGCGGACGAGGCGCTGCGCGATGATGCCGATCACGTTGCCCGCCATGAGATTGGGCTTCAGACCGAGGTCCAAAAGACGAGGAATGCAGCCAGCCGCGTCATTCGTATGGAGCGTGGTGTAAACTTGGTGGCCCGTCATCGCCGCGCGCAGAGCCATAGTCGCGGTGCCGCTATCGCGAACTTCCCCGACAAGAATGATATCAGGGTCCTGACGCAGCAGGGTGCGTATCCCCTCCGAGAAGCTCAGCGACGAACCTTCGCGGACCTGCGCCTGGCGAATCAAGGCAAGTTCATATTCGACGGGGTCCTCGAGGGTCATGATGTTGACATCGAGCGAATTGATGTACGCCATGATGGCATATAGCGTCGTCGTCTTGCCCGAGCCGGTCGGCCCGGTGACGATGATGATGCCTTCCGGCTTCTGCACCATGCGTTTGATGAGGCTGAAGTTATGCGGCGTGTAGCCCAGTTTATCGATGGTGACCAGCGCCTGGGACTTATCGAGAATACGTAGCACCACGTTCTCGCCGTGAATCGTCGGCAGCGAGGATGCGCGGAAATCTACTTTACGATTGCCGATCTCCAGCGTGAAGCGGCCATCCTGCGGGTTGAGGCGGTCAGCGATGTTCATGCCGCCCATGAGCTTGATGCGGTGGCACGCCGCGGCCCAGTGACGCTTATGAAGCGTACGGATTTGCGTCATTTCACCGTCGATGCGGTAGCGCAAGCGGAGAAAGTTTCCTTCCGGCTCGAAGTGCACATCCGACGCGCCGGTTTTGATGGCATCGAGCAGAAGCGCGTTCACAAGGCGGACGAGCGGATGAAGATATCCACCTTCCGTCTGTTCGACGTATTCGGTTTCCTCGTCCTCGCCGGACTCCAGCGATTCGAGCTCCTTGAGGACACCTTCAATGGAAAGCTCGT
Source organism: Rhodospirillaceae bacterium (assembly GCA_041913245.1). GTDB lineage: Bacteria > Pseudomonadota > Alphaproteobacteria > Rhodospirillales > Rhodospirillaceae > SHVO01. The sequence continues at coordinate 11,513 of JAYSFT010000015.1, forward strand.
GGCCGTAGTATTGATCGATGGCCTTCTGGACTTCGGTGTCCGAGCACACCAGCGGCTGGACATTCGTACTGGCCGGAAAGAAGCGCTTGACCTTGTCGATCGCAAGCACGTCGTAGATGTCCGCCATCGCAAGTCGGAGCGTTTTACCGTCGAAGGATATCGGGAAAGCGCGATAACGCTGGGCCGCTTCCTTCGGCAGCAGCGCAAGCGCCTCCGCTTCCACAACGGTGGCGCCCGGAACAAAGCGTTGGTAGCCCGAACTTTCAGCCAGAACGGCGGAAAGCGCCTGTTCCGTGATGAATCCCAACTCGACGAGCAATTCGCCGAGCAGCTTATTGGATTTCGCCTTCTCCTGGAAAGCGACTTCCAACTGATCTTTCGAGATTAATCCGCGCTCGACCAGAAGGTCGCCGATGCGCGCTGTTGGCGCCGGTTTTGCGCCTTTATCGCCGTCCATGAGAGACCCCCGCCCCCCGCTTTTTCACTGCGCGGAGTTTAGCCGACCCCCCCATGAAACGCGAGTGTTTACGGCAGGGCCGGAATGCAGATTATGTATTCTTTTTCAACATCGTAAGGTTGCGCGTCCGGCGCGTCGAAGTGGTTGGATTCCGCCGCGTCGAAACGAGATGTCGCTCGCACCGCACCGCGGTTCGCCAAACCGTCGTCGAGCCGTTTGTCGATGTCGAGCGCCGCTAGGCCGGGGATTCGCGTCGCGCAGATCGCGCTCTTTTCGAAGCCCAAGTTATTTTCATCGAAGCCATATATGCCGCCGAACGGATTCTCGGGGCGCGCGGAGGCACCCGCCAAACCAACATCGCCGTCAAGAATCCCACTGGCGCGCAGATGGCGCCACGCCATGAAATTTTCGGCATTCGCCGCGACGGCATCATCCAGCCAACCGTCGACGCGCCCGTTTCCCGCGCTCGAGACGCCCCGCCCCCCGACGAGCGCCATAGCCGGGGGGAGATTGAATCGGGAGGCTGCCGCCGGATCGTCACCCGGAAGCTCGCCGAAACGATCTTGATAGGCCAGCACGCGGGTCTGCAGATTCTGGAGCTGGTGCGACACCGCGATCGCCCGCATGGAGGTCACCACTGTGGTGCCGCGAAGCGTAAACAGAAAGACGGCGCCCAGCACAACGACGGCGATGATCAGTTCGACCACCGTCATCCCCCGTTCGTTCTTCGATAGACCCGGTCCAAAGATCGTCATCGCGCCGCCGCAAATAAATATGGGGCGCCTCGGCGCCCCATATTCACAATCGCAAGGTCGCGCCTTGCCGAGAGAGACAGACTACTGAACGAGCTCAATCAGGGCCACGCAGTCCGGAACTTCACCGGTGGCTACGTAGGCAGAGGCGCCAGTAGCGATCGGGCACTGCGCGCTGGTCCCCGCGAATGCCGACCGGATCGTGCCGAGGCCAGGCAATCCATCATCATATTTGAAATCGATCTGTGACATGGTTCGGCCCGAAAGAACACCGGAAGCGCCGGCAGTGAGCGCAGCGGCGGCGCCACGATGTACACGGCCCCAGAGAGCGACACGGTCGTTAAGGCCGTCAGCGGTTTCCACAAGCCCATACGACACGGTCATGCCGCTCTGCGAATAGGGAAGAGCCGGCAGAGGGCTACCACCGCCGAAGAACGCGGCAGCCGCAGTACAATCACCCGAGGATCCACCGATGAGGCCGGCCTGGGAGAGATGACAGAAGAAGAGCTGAACTTCGCCTTGCGCGTTTGAGTTCCCCCCTGCCGCTCCACTTGCCCCCACTCCAACCTGCGACAAGGTCGTCGCGAATGTCGTGTTATTCGCGCCGACGATACCGTCCCCGGTGCCGTTTACGGTCTGCCCGTTGATGCGTGCAACCGCGCGGTCATAGTCGCCCGGGATCCCGTTGTACTTGTCTGCGAATGTGTTCACAGCGGAGCGCATCGCGTCCACCTGCGAAATGAAATTCTTCTGACGGCTGGCGTCGATGATTTCCTGGCCCTTCAGGATGCCGCCGATGATCAGGCCGATGATCACCAGGACGATAGACATTTCGATCAGCGTAAAGCCCTTCTGGGCTTTCCCGCTCTTCAACTGACAGTTTGACATTTAAACCCCCAATGCTTGGCCCATTCCGAACCCGGCTCTCGAGGCGTCCCAAGCAGCCGATTCCCAGTACTTAGGTAGCACACGTCCCACCCCAATTCCATGAAGATTGCGGATTTTTCAAGCATTAATGCTACCGCCGGGGCCAACTGGGGATTGCGGCAGTTCCTCCTAAAAAGGCTATCCGCGCGGCGGGAGAGGCCTTAATTCAGGAGGGTAGGGTGCCCCGGCCGGAGGGGGCGCCAGCGCCCACTTTTTCATCTGCTGGATGTAGTTATCCATATAAACGAGTTCTTGCTGCGTGGCGCGATCCCCCCACGATTGGCGGATCCGAGCCATCGACGCCCCCGCCTCGGCGAAGCGCCCGCCCCGCTCGTAGAGATATGCGGGCAGCTGACGCACAATCAGGGGAACGTTAGAGGGATTGCCCCGGTCGAGGACCGCCCCTATCTCCATCGCCAACCCCAAATCGCGCAAGCGTGCCTGCGCGATATAGATGGCGTCCGCCGCCCAAATGGCGTGCCGTTCCGGATTTTGGGCGACGCGATCTTTGACGTATTCAATTAGGCGCCGCAGGGCGGCCGGATCCGGGGTCTGCGCGAAATAGCGTACCGTCAAAAAAAGATGGTAAGCCGCGTCCGAGTCGAGGCCATCCAGGACACCGAGCCACGCCAAGACACGGTCGGGATCGTAATCCCGCATCGTGGTCACACGTCCGCCCGTGTCGCCGAAATTCTGAAGATCATGCGCGAGCTGACGATACAGGAATTGATCGTCACCGAAGGCCCGCGCCTTGACGGCGTCGGCCGAAGGCGCCGGTGGAATGACATCCGCCGAAGGCTGAAGTCCGCGGATTTCATGTGACAACGCGAATTGCGCTAACGCAGCGAGGATCAGCGCGGGCGTCAGGAGACGGCGCATGAGCCTAAAAGTGCTTCCGGCGCAGGTCGAACATCGCCGTGAACAACAGGAGCGCGGAATAAATGATGCATTGCGCGGGAAGGATAAACGCGAGGTTGACCTGATCAAGACCGTAAATGATCCAGCGCGTTTGTCCCATGAGGTCGAGACGCGGGATCATCAGCGCAATCGTCTCGAAGATCGGGTTCGCGATGGAATTACCGCCGGCCTGACGCCCATGCAAGGCGATACCGAGAAAAAAGCCGATCAGCCGCGCGAGGGCGTAGAAAGCCCCGGTCGCGAAAATCGCTGGGATCGATCGCTCCATAATCAGCGCGGCCGCAAGCGCAAACGCGACGACGATCAACGATTCCATCAAAAGGGTGCCGCACCAGAAGATCGCACCCGCCCGGGAGGGGCTGATGTAGATGACACCCAGGGAAATGACGGCAACGATAAGAGCCGCTATCGCGGCGACGGCCATCCAGTAGGCCAGAACCAGCACCTCGCGCGAAATCGCCCGCGAAAGCAGCGCTTCGATCTCACGGCTCTCATGCAGCTTTTCGACGTGAAACGCGACAAAGACCGTCAACCCCAACGCAAGGATGACCCGGGCGGCGCCGGCGGCATATGCGGCGGTCATCTCGCGCGCTTCGGTCACGGCAGTGCTGCCCATGAAGGCCGCGATGCCGAACGCGATGAGCAGAACAAGCAGTAGAGACGTCAGCAGCCGGTCACGTAGCGCGGTCAGCACCACATAATGAACCGTGGACTTCATAACGTCCCAGCCCTCAGCCTTAGAAAACGATCGGACGCGGATCCGGCGTGAAATTCTTATACAGACGGATATCTTCATCGTGGATTGTGCCCGGTCCATTCGCGACGGTCGCGCGAATGAAGATCACAAGTTCCGTAACCGTATTTTCCTTGATGTTCTGAGACACCGCTTGACCTAAAAGAGGGAGATCCATCACCCCTGGGAGGCCTTCCCGCTGGGTCCGCGCCTCCTCCTGCATCAAACCACCCATGACGATAGTCTGGCCGGATTGCAGGGTCACAACGGAATCGACCTCGCGTGTTTCGATGATGGGAATCTGCGAGGTGACGTTCACAGGGTTCGGGTTATCGCGATTGATGCTGGAAACCTGCAGGGCCACGCCCGGATCGTCGATGAACCCCGTAATGCGGGTGATCGAGGGACGAAGGCTCAGGTTGATCTGATGGGTTGCGGGGTTAACGGCGGGCTGAACACTGATGATAATGCCCACCGGAACCGTTTTGATTTGGCTGTCCACCGTCACGCGCCGGATATTCGAAACCTGGTTGGTTTCTTCCTGCAGTTCCAAGTCGAAGAACACCTGGTTACGGGCGACTTTGAGCATGGCCACCTGATTGTTGATCACGGTGAGGCGCGGACTGGACAGCGTGCGAACCGTACCGAACTGCTTCACGAGTTGGGCGGCGATACTAAGGTCGCCCTCGCCGTTGGACCACGCTGCGCTGATGGTCGGATCGGCGAACGTCGGCGGGACAACCGACCGATTGAAATTGGACGTCACAACCAGATCGTTGTTGGGTCCAAGCAGCGCGGTCCAGTCGATGCCCGTACGATGCTGATCGTCCAGCGTGACTTCGATGATCTTCGCCTCGATGAGGACCTGCTGCATGACCGAGTCGCGAATGCTGCGCAGGTATGTCGCAATCGCCTTTTGCTGGCGCTGCGTGGCAAACACGGTGACGATGCCCGACTGCGCGTTCACGCTGAAGGTGGAGTTGCGAACATTCGCCGCGGGGGCGTCGCTCACCGTTCCTGCCGTGGGCGCGGGCGTCACGCGGCTCATAGCGAGATTCGCATCTAGCTGCGCCTGCCGGCCTTGATTCAACGCCGCGGCGGCGCCCAAAACACCACCGGCGCCCGGCGCGCCGCCCGCAGGCGCCCCGGAATTCGCCGGCGCGGCGCCCGCCAGCGCAGGCTGCTCAGCGGAGGTCACGTCCGGGACGAAGGCCGCGGCGGCGCTCGCGACCGGGGTCGCACGCCGCGACTGGATGTTGTCCAGGATTTCGCTGATGTTGTTGCTGATATCGCCCCAGAAATTCGAACGCGTGGTGGAGGTGACGGACGTCTCGGATTTGTTCTGACCGCCACCGCCACCGCCGCCGCCCAGGACCTGGCTGGCGCTGTTGGCGTCGGTGGAGGACGAGGCCGAACTGGACGCGGTGCGCTGCACGTTCAGCGCATCGATCTGATACTGCTCCATGTACGGATCATCGAGTTCCACCTTCAAGGTGTTCTTTTGGAAGGTGTAGCGGAGTTCCGCCAGTTCGGCGATCCGATCGACGACGTCGATCAACGGCCGATCGGTGGCGGTTAAGATGATGCCTCCGGAAATCCGCGGATCCATCTCCAGATCGACGTTTGCCTTGCGGGTAAGCTCTATCAGGATATCGCGGACGGGGGTCGCTTCCGTGACGGAGACGGAGACGCGGCGCGTGTCGGCGAGTTCCGGCGCGGACGGCGCGGCGATCACGGACTGGAAATTCGGAATAGGCGGTTCGGCCGAAGCCGCCGCGCCGGCTTGGGGCGCGGGCGCGCGTCTGCCGAGAAGGCCTTCATAATCCTTCTTCGGGATTCCGCCAGCTTCGTCGAAATCGTTATAAGCGATTCCGCCCGAACACGAACTCAACAGCGCACAGATCGCGACCAGCGCCGTTCCTGTGCGAAGCCGCTTTGCGGTCGCTACCGCCGCGAGAATGCCGGTTGCCGTCATCGAAAGTCCCCCTCACCAACACCTACGCCGCCCACTTTTGCCGCATACGGCAAAGGGCGAACGGTCCATATTTTTGGATGCGTCTCATCCGCCTGCGCGGCCCCAGGAGACACTCCAGCCCATCATAAAATGGTAGCACGGGGCCCATTCGCAAA
>JAYSFT010000015.1:17439-30225 GCA_041913245.1 Rhodospirillaceae bacterium
CAGGGGCCGCGAACGCCGTAATCCCGCGGAAAGCGTCCGATATTACAACGCCACAAGGCCGACCCAGAACGCGGCCATGAGCGCCGGAGCGAAGGGGAATGGCCGCAAGTCGGGGGAGCCGCGACGCCAGGCAAGCCCAAAGATGACCCCGAGGAAGCCGGCGCCACAGAAAGTCATGAGCATGGAAACCGGGGGTAACGCCGCCGCGACAATAGCCATCAGTTTCGCGTCGCCCATACCCAGCCCTTGGCCCATGAGCCGCCGGCCGACATGATCGAGAGCCACCGCCAGCACGAACACAAGAAACGCGGCCAGCAGGCCAACAAAAAAATCGCCATCTTCAATATAACGAAACGCGATGGCAAATCCCGCAAGGATTGCAACCAAGAGGTTTGGAATCCTTCGGTGCTCCAAATCAACAACGGCGATCGCGACCATAAGCGGAGTAGCCGCGAGGGCCAGCCCCAGGCGTAGCGCACTCTCCATCATGAACGCGGCCACCATGAAGAGAGCCGCCGTCGTGATTTCAATAGCCGGATAGCGCCAAGAGACCTTCGTTCCACAAACACGGCAGGCACCGTGGTGCATGAGCCATGATACGACGGGAACCAGATCTCGGACGGTCAGCGTCGTAGCGCATGCCGGGCAAACCGAGCGGCCTTTCGCGACGCTGATGCCGCGCGGCAAGCGATAAGACAGCGCCGTAACGAAGCTGCCGAGAATAAGACCGAGCAAGCCGGCAAAAACGATGATGACGCTCGGCGGAAGGGTGTCGGACAATGCCAACATCATACTGCCTACTTTTGGAGGGGAGGCACGCCTTCGGCGGTGACTTCAGTCAACACGCCGTTCCCCGGCGGAGCGCTCGCTGGGATCGCTTGCGGCGCCGCTTCGGTCAGCAAATCCTGCGTCCGCGCGTAAGTTCTTTTCGCCCAGTCCTGAAGAGGGGGGCTGAAATAAAACAGCAGTCCGAGCGCCGCGATCTCGGCGGCAATTACAGCGAACCACGCCGCGCGCGGCCAACGGCGTTTGCGTCTAATCGCCGCGACGAGTTGCGGCGTATCGGCGACCGCGCCCCGCACATGTTTGTCGATAACCTGAATCGCGCCGTCACCGTAAGCCACGAGCAAGGATTTATCGGCCAGAATGTTGATGACGCGCGGCACGAAACTCGCAGATTCGGCAAGCGTTTGCATCGCGCGTTCGGAAAAAATCGGAAAGTCGATGCCGTCGACGCGGCTCGTACGCACCCGGTGCGTGATGTAGTGCACGGCCTCCGTCACGGTCAGCGGACCGGTATTGAACGAAAAGCCGATGCGCTGATTCACTTGGCGCAAGTTGGGCTGCCGCAGAAGATCATCGAGTTCGGACTGACCGAAGAGAACAATCTGCAAGAGCTTGCTGCGCTCGGTCTCAAGATTGGAGAGAAGCCGCACGGCCTCGAGACCGGAGGATCCGAGCGCCTGCGCCTCGTCGACAATAAGGACGGCGTTGCGCCCGAGCGCGTGCTGCTCAAGCAGAAACGTGTTCAGCCCCTGCAACATCTGTGAACGCGAACCGGTCTCGATTCCGAATTCCGTGCAGACCAGGGTGACGATGCTTTCCGGATCGACTTGCGGCGCGTTCAGATAAGCGACCGCGTTATTGGAACCGACCAACTTGCGCAGAAGAAGCCGGCAGAGCATGGTCTTGCCGGTGCCGACGTCACCGACCACTTTCAGGATGCCGGTGTTGCGCGCGATCCCGAACTGAATGGACTGAATGATCTCGGTATGTTTTTCCGTAGGAAAATACTGATTCGTATTCGGCGTGAGGGTGAACGGATGTTCCCTGAGGCCAAAGTGCGCGAGGTATGGCATGACGCCTGCCCCCGCGACCTAGCGCGCGCGTAAGAACTGAACGCGGCGTTCGATTTCGGGCACCGAAAGCTCCGCAGGAGCGCGGCCACCGACTATCGACGCAAGCACGCGCTCATAACTCGCGATCGCCTGCTCCTTGCGGCCCAGATGGTCGAGCACCAGGGCGAGGTTGTACTGATACATCATAGTCTCGGGTGCGAGCGCGACCGCGCGTCCCAAATAATCGAGCGCCTGCTGCATGGATCCGGTCTTCGCGTAGGTTAAACCGAGTTGTGCCTTGACGGGGCTGAAAGAAGGATAGGCGCGTTCCAATTCGAGAAGACGCGTGATCGCATCCTGCGGCGAGCGTTCCGCAACGATGGATGTAAGATTTGTCAGGGCTTCGCGGTTCGACGGATCGAGCTTCAGCACTTGATCATACGCAGTCTGAGCTTCCTGGCCACGCCCGAGCTTCTGCAGGGCCGTCGCGCGGCCCAGCATTGCAAGGACGCTGTTCGGCTCTTCCTTCAACACCGCTTCGTAGAATCCAAGGGCCGTGTCGTATGACCCGCGCACCAGTGCATCATAACCCGCGGACGCGTTGCTGCGCGCGCTGTCGGCGACTTGGCGCACCTGCACCTGGTTGCCAACACCGATGAGTTCGAACTCCGCACGATTGATGGAGATGGGGGGGCTGAGCATTCGCGCCGGCGAGTCCGCCGGAATTGCCGGCACGGGCTCCGGACGCTGCGCTGCCGGACGCGCCGCCGGCTTTGCCGCGACCGGCGGAACTGCGGCGACTTGTTTTTCCGCGCCGGGTTCAGCGGGCCCTTCGGCGACGGGAGCAGATTCAGCAGTCGCAGGAGGCGCGGTCGCCGGCGCGGCTGAGGGTCCCGCTACAGCAACTTGCGTTTCAGCGGACGCCGCATCCGCCGGTGTGGCGACCGGCCCGGCGGGGGCGGCCTCAGGGGCCGTCGCGGCAACCGCGGTCGCCGGTGGGGCTGCGTTTTGATCGATCATGGGCAATGCCGTTTGCGCCGGTGGAATGGGCGCAAGGACGTCATCCTGGAGCACAACGAAAGTGACACCGAGCGCGACCGCGAGGAGTCCAATCCCGCCCATGACGAAACGGTTCATCGTCTGACCGCGGCCGCCCGCAAATTTAAGAGCGCCGGACGCGGCAAGACGCTGCGGATCGAAGCCGGTTTCTGACGTTGCCGATTGGCGCAGCTCGTTTTCTTTCTCGGCCTTTTGCAAGGCTTTGTAGAGCACGCTCATTATGTCGCCCCAGATCACAGCCCCGCTCGCGGCAGCTGCGACACCCCCAAAAAGGTCGCAAATCTCTCGCTTGAGACGGCCTTATTTCCCGCCGACCGTCTCAGCTCAAACTATACACATAAGCTGATGCTGGCAAGCGCGGGCGCCGGTCCCGAAATACCTGATAAGCCGCAGTAATTACTGGGCTTTATGGGTCTCAACGCATGGATGCGGTGGTCGCTGCACACAACTAATTTCGCGACAACACTCCCTTACAAAAAGCGAGATAATTCTATTTCACCGTGATCGTGATCTTCTCCGACACCACCGGCGGCGCATGGGGCTTGTGGTCCTTGTCGGCGAAAACGAGCTGGAGGGTGTGTTTGCCGGGCGCGAGTTTGAGTTCGACTTCGGTCTGGCCCTTTCCGAAGTGCATGACCTGCGGATCGTCGATCGGCAGGTAGGTGTCGAGCGGCGGGGCGTCCTTGTCGATGACGAGATGATGGTGGCCCGTGCCTTCGGTCTCGGTTCCGGCAGGGGCGACGCCCATGCCCTTCAGGCCGAACTGCACGCGCACCGGCGCCGACACCGTGGCGCCGTTCTTCGGCGCGATGATGTAGACCTGCGTGCCCGCGACCGACGGCGTATCGGCGGCGAACGCGGTGGACAGAAAAGCGCCTGTGATGACGGCGGCGGCCAGCGTGGAACGGATCATCGAAAACTCCCCTGCGAATGATATGGGCGGATCGTAGAAACTCACGGCGTTTCTGGCAACGTCGTCCGCACGATGAAACGGCCCTCGCCCGGCCGGCGATTGTAACGCGCGTCACCGACCGTTACGTCGATCCCGCCTTCCGTGCGCGTGATGTCGGCGAACGGCAGACGCGCCCAATAGAGGAAGTCGGAGATCTGCACGTCGTGCGCCGCGGCGCGCGCGACGGCCGGATCGTCCATGTTGGTCGGCACGCGTTCGGGATCGAAGTGAAGATCCGGGCCCGGCGCCCAGGCAAAGGCACCAAATCCATAACGCCCGCCGAGATCGACGACCACGTCGCGGCGAAAGGGATTCACGGGCACCGGGCTCGCGACGACCCTTATGGGCGTGCCGAGCCCCTGCCGCGCGGCCTCGCGCGCCGCGTATTCCGCGACCCAGGCGCTCGCCGCGCCCATCGCGCCCGCGTAGGCAATGACCGCGCCAAGGGCGATGACGGCCGGTTTCGGATGGGCGACACCGACCCAGCGCTCCTTGCGGCGCGAGAGCCAGACCCCAAGGGCCAGGACGCCCCACAGCCAAAGATCGATAATGAAAAGCGCGTCGCCGTAGAACCAACGCTCGGAGAACGGCATCAGACACCGGATGCCATAGGTGTTCAAAAGATCCATCAGCGGATGGGAGAGAATTCCGATGTAGGCAAGGCCGACCAACCCTCCGAAACGCACCGGCGCGCGCGCGGCCGGGCGTTTGCCGCGGCGGGCCTGCCAGCGGTCGAAGGCGAACATGGCGGCGGCGAGGACGAGCGGCAACAGGACAAGGGCGATCGGCCCATGGGTCCAGCCGCGCCGGAAATAAAGACTTCCGCGCGCGATGAACATGGTGACGCCGTCGATGTCCGGCAGGTTGGCGGCGATCATCAAGGTCGCCATGCCGAGGCCGGTCTTGTTCTTGAGGCCGGCCTGGCCAAGCGCGGCGCCGGCGAGCGTATGAGCGAGGTTGTCCATGGGAACCGGCGCGCGGGGAAGGAAGCGGCCTCAAGTCTATAGCCGCGGGGACGGCCGGTGTATACTGCGCGCATATTTCCGTCAGTGCGCCAGATCCATGACCGAGTCCGAGCAATCGGCCACCGCCACCAAGCTTTCGCGCGCGCGGCTCGCGCTGCTGATCGCCATCCCGGCCGTCGCGGCCCTGTCCCTCGCCGCCGGCGTCACGGATTACATCGATCTCGACACCCTCGCCGCGCACCGCGCCGAGCTTCTGGACTTCGTGGCCGCGCACCGCACGCTCGCGGTCATCGCCTTCACCGCGCTCTATTTCGCCGGCGTGGCCTTGAGCATCCCCGGCTGGGGACTGCTGACGGTTCCGGCCGGATTTCTGTTCGGCCCCGTGCTGGGCGCGATCATCGTGGTGGCCGCGGCAACGTCCGGCGGGGTCGTCGTGGTGCTCGCAGCCCGCTATATCCTCACCGACGCGCTGCGCGCGAAGGCCGCGCCGGCCATCCGCAAGCTGGAGGCCGGCTTTCATGAGAACGCTTTCGCGTATTTGCTGGCCCTGCGCCTCACGCCGGTGCTTCCCTTTTTCCTCGTCACCCTGGGCGTGGCGTTCCTGGGGGTGAAGATGCGCACGTTCGTGGCCGCGACCGTCATCGGCCTCGTCCCGATCGCCTCCGTGTACGCGACCCTCGGCGCCGGCATCGGCGACGCGCTGGAGGTCGGCGCGCACGACCCGCTCGCCGCGGCCCGCGAACCCACCGTCATCGGCGGCCTGTTGGGGCTGGCGGCCCTCGCGCTGCTGCCCGTGATCCTCAAACGCCGGCGCCGGCGCTAAACGGCGCGCGCGACAAACAGCGTGTGAGGATACGGGCTCCAATGCGCGAGGTGATGGATTTCGGGCGCGAAGCCCGCGCCGCGCAACAACGCCGCGTTCTCGGCGCACGAGCGGAAGTGAAGCCCGCCGGTGCCGAGCGTCAGCCCGATCCCGGTCATGACTTTCTCCTGCGCCCGCGCGACCGCGTATTTCCAGGCCGGGTGCGTATCGTTGGTTTTCAAGAGCAGGACGCCCGCCGGCGCGAGCAGCTTGCGGCAGGCGTCGAGAAGGCTGCGCTTGAGATGATCCGGCAGAAGATAAAGCACGTCGAGCACGGCGATGGCCTCGAACCGCTCGCCGGTGACCGCCTGCACGAGGGCCTCGCGGAATTCGACGGACGGGAAGCCTTTGCCGGCGCGCCGCGCGACCGCGATCTTCGCCGGCGAGGGATCGATGCCGACGATGCGGCGCGCCGGGTCGGCGCTGGCCAGCGCGAGGCTGAACAATCCGTGGCCGCATCCCACGTCGAGCACCGCTCCGTCCGCGGGAACGCGCGCGGCGACGGCGGCGAGCGGGGCAAGGACATGCCGCGCGAGGACAAACGCGCGGGTGCCGCCGGCCTCGCCGCGATACAACTTGCGGGCCGCGGCGAAGTCGGCCGCTCTCTTGGATTCGCTCTCGGACGCACTCATGGATGTTTTCCTCTCAGGTCGAGGACATAACTGAGCACGGCGCCCAGGCGTTCGACTTCGACGACCGCAGGGCCTTCGGGCCGGACGCGGCAGCGCGGGTTGGTGACATCCGCGCCCATGAAGAAGTCCGCTTTCGTGCGGTCGTCGGTAAGTTCGATGTTCGCGGGCAGATAATAGCCCGCCGAGGTGTTGGCGCCGCAGACAAAGAGCGAGACTTTTTCGGCACCGGCGCGGCCGGCCGCCCGCTCGTCGGCGAGGAATTGGCCGAGGCGCCGCGTGGCTTCTTTATAGGAGACGCCCCAGTAGTCGAGTTCGAAGCGCCCGGACGCGCCTTTCAGGCCGCCGGTCAGGGCGTTGAAGGCGAGATACTGGTAGGGATGGAGGCGCGCCATGACGACGACTTCGCGCACGACGCCGGCGGCCAGCAGCGCCGCGAACCCGAGCGCGGCGGCGCGGCTTCGCCGCTCCAGGGCGTCCAGCGCAAGATCGAGGCCGATCGCCGCGAGCACGATCAACTGCGGCACGACGAAGAGAAAATGGCGCACGCCGTTGTACGTGCTGGGCCGCAGCGCCATGAAAGCGGCGAGCGGAACGATGACCGTGAGCGCGACATACAGATACTGGAGGGCGCGCGGTTCGGTCAGCGTGAAGGCGCGAAAGGATTTCGCCCGCGCGAGGGGCCAGGCCGTTATCGCCGCAAGGCCGAGGAGGACGTACTCGGCCGATTGCGCGCCGAGCAGGACGGCGAGATAGCCCGCCGGAAGGTGGGCCGCATTGACGATCTCGCCCGCCCAAAGCATGTCGGGGTGCCAGTACAGGTTTGCCGAATCCGTAAAAACGGAAATGACGTTGAAGGGGGATTGCACCGACCACGGCCACACGATCCCCATGACGACAAAGGCGACCGGCAAGGCCAGCGCGAAAGGCGCCGCGGCGCGCAAGGTCTTCACCGCCGCGCCGCGCGGATCGCCGGTCAGCAGGTGGCCGAGCGCCTTCGCGGCGACGACGGCGCCCATCTGGCCGATGAAGGCGAAAGCCAGGAAGCGCGTCCCGAGCGCAAGTCCAAGGCTCACGCCGAGCCCGATGACCGCGCGCCACGACACCCGCTCCTCGCCGAGGATACGGCAACTGAAGTAAGCGACCCATACGCCGAGCCACGCCAGCGGCGCGTCCTTGGGATTGATGAAGCTGTGACCGTAGAGGAGCGGGGCCGTGGCGAGGCAGACGACCGCGAAGAGCCCGGCGCGCGCCCCGGCCAGCAGGCGCGCGAGTTTCCAGGCTCCGAAAAGACCGGCGAGGAAGAACAGGCCGCCCAGAAGATGGCGCGTCTCATATTCGCCGAACGGCGAGATCGTGGACGCGGCGGCGCTCAAAAGGTCGAAGAACCCGCCGTACTGGTACAAATTGATGAAGGAAAACGCCGCGCGGTCGGTGAAGCCGCTGGTGTAGTAGGCCAGGAGTTTATGGCCGTAGGGGACGTGGAGTTCCTCGTCCCACGACACGCCGTAGTCCTGAAACGTCAGCAAGATGACGGCGGCGAGAACGGCGAAGAGGCCCGCCGTCGCGGCGTTCGCCCAGCAGACCCGGTCGATCGGACGACTGCTGCTCCCGGCCAAAGGCTCTCTCCCAACAGACACCAGACGCTCCCTTCGCCGTGGCTCCGGCGATGCCGATCCATTAGCATCTCACCGGTCTATGTCACAGGCCCGATCGCCGACAGGGGTGTCACCATGAAAGATCTCGTCATCCTGGGCGCGTGGAGTGTGGTCGTCCTTGGGGTCGATCTCGCGGTCACCCGGCCATGGAAATCACCGGGCGCGCGCGCGCCGCTCGCGCTGGGCCTGGGCGCGGTTCTCGCCCTTTGGGTTCTCGGCGGCGGCTTCGTCGCATACCGGCAGATGATGGCCGACGGCGCCTGGACCGGCGCCAGCATCGCCATGGCTTTCGTTCCGGCGAAGGCGATCGTGCTGTCGCTGATCGCCTACGCCGCGGGCCGCAGTTTCCTGACGGCGCGCGCGCAGACGGACGTGCCCGCGTTCAACAGGTGGGGCCTCGCCGCCCTGCTCGCCGCGGCCGTTGTCTATTCCATCGGCTCCGACCTGTCGGCGTTTCATGCCGGCGCGCTGGAAAGGCACGCGCGCGACCCCGCGCTCACGGCCCAGGAGGTGCAATCGCTCGCGCGGAAAATCCGCGCGGGGGACGCGCGGCGCGGCGAGGCTTTCGCGTTTCTCGGCAATCCGCAGTGCCCGGCCGACCTGCTCGCCGAATACGCGGCCTCGGCGGACGCCGCGTGGCGCACCGCCGTGGCCCGCAACGATACGATCGGTCCGGCCATCGCCGAGAAACTCGCGAGCGATCCCGACGAAATGGTGCGCTTCTACCTGGCGTTCAATCGCAAACTGCCGCCGGAGATCCTTGTCCAACTCGCCGCGGATTCGAGCGACGATGTGCGCAACACAGTCGTCTGGACAGACGCGCTGCCGGATGAAAGCTTCGAGCGGCTGGTGGACGACCCCAGCGCCAAGGTGCGCGCGACCGCGGCGATTCAGCCGCGGCTTTCCAAAACACAGCGCGAGAAACTGCGGAACGACCCCGAGCAACGCGTGCGAGACGCGGCGTACAGATATGGCGGGGAGTGAGGAGGTCGGGGTAAGAACTGCATAGCGCCGAAGCGCGAAGCTTTCACTTCTATTTCTGGATCGGGTCGAATGCCCGAAGTATCGCCGGTGAAACATTGTCGTATTCGTGCCGATAAATGTTCCCGGCCGCCTTAATCTTGTTCCAAGGAACGTCCGGATGGCGCGCCGTCACCGCATAGACGGTCCGAATATCAGCCGCAAAGGCGACCGCATCGCGTTCCGCCGAGGGGCGCACATGAGACTTCAGCATCTCGTGGTTCGATACGTCTACCGGTTCGGGAAAAAGCGACTGTATGTAGGTCACCATGTCGGCGTAATCGAAAGCGGTCATTTTTGCCGCAGGGTCCAACTCGACAAAAATGTCGATGTCGCTGCCTGGGCCGGCCTCCCCGCGCGCCACGGAACCAAACAGAGACGCGCGTCGGACTCCGCGACGGCGCAACGCCGTTTCATGCGCTTTGAACGTTTGAATGACCTGATCGCGTTTCATTGGCGCTCTCGACATACTGCGTAGCGGGCGACAGCCCGCGAAGCAGGATGGCGTGGCCATAGGTGACGAAAGTGGGCACTGGTGGAGCACGTCCCTTACACTGCGCTGGAGAGGTAACGTCGCCTCCTACGGCACGCCATTCTTTCGGGTTCTAGCCCGTCGTGGCGACATAGAGAGGCTAAGATACTTTCTCGCTACCAGAGCAAGACAATTGCCCCGTCCCTGCCGTCAGGTGTGCTCTCGTCGTCTCCCCCTCGACCAACCTCATCCGTCGGCGCTCCCGTAGTCGTGTAATGCTCGTCGTTGCAGGGGTCGTTTGCTGGATTACACCCTGGCACCACCCCAACCCCGGACGCCACAACGGAAGTGAGCAACGCGGCATTCGCGACGCCGGTACCGCCGGCGCCGTCGGCTGCGTTTGTTCCACGGCCCCCACCATTACCGCGCGCCCGGTCCGACATAGTGTTTTGCTCAAGCAGGCTATGGGCACCAGCCGTGCCGTTGGCATTTACACCACCTGCGCCGCCTGCGCCGACGTTTACTCTTAGGTCCTGCCCCGTATTGAGCAGAAGACCAGCGGCATATCCGCCGCCACCACCCGTATGCACGAGCACGCCCGAATTAACACGGCTTCCACCGCCGGCACCCCATACTTTTATATACAGCGTGGCAATACCGCCTAGGTCCGAACCGCTAATGATGAGATTGGCGACGGGGTCTCTGTAGTCGCAGCGGAACGCACCGACACGGAATCCATCGCATACATCGGTGGAAGTCGTGCGATGCGTATTGAGGAGCGCGCCAACCCAGTTTGCGTCATGAAGGATGTCACCGTCAGCACCAATACTCGCCGGACTGTCCTCGACCTGAACGGCGCCGAAGCCGCCTGACTCCCGATCGAATCTCCAATTCACGACAAGATTGTCTAACGCCGGATCGGCATCGGCGATTGGTAATCGCCGATCGTACCATTCGGCGATCTCTGTGGCGGTGCGTACGTCGTCCCACACCCGCACGTCCGAGACCTGACCATCGTAAATATTTTGTGAAAAATTGCCGGTTGCATCCGCACTGTTCACCCCAGCATGATCCGCTCCGACCATGAATTGCTCTTGGCCCGTCCGGATGGGATTGCCGGACAATATTTGGCTGTCCACGGTTCCCGTAATCGTATTGGCGTGCTCGCCGTTGACGTAGACGGTGATCTCGCCGTACGTGGCCTCGTCGTCGTACATGACGGCGAGATGAGTCCACTCCCCGGCCTCGAGGGATACACCCAATTCCTCAGTGTCGGTATTGGTCCCGTCGCCGAGGGAGAGCGAGAGAGCCCCGCCCGATGACATGAAGAGGCGATGCGTACTTCGGGTAAGCTGGTTGGAGTCCCACTGCGAGATCAACGTCGCCGTATTGCCTCCGGTAGGTAGCGACCGCGGCTTGAACCAGCCCTCCAACGTGACGGTTCCGGTCGTGCTGTAGTTCTCGCCGTTCCCGCTCGCCTGAGCGTGGCCTGTGCCGTAGGTATCCATGGCCATCATCGGCCGGCCGGCGACAATATTGTCGATGCGGCTTTCGGACGTCGTTCCATTGACGAAGGCGATGCGCGTGCCATCCGTGTCGCCCGTGATGCCGGTGGCGTAGGCATAAGCGCGATTACTTTGCAGATTCTTCTGCGAAATCTGCATCCAGACTTCGTCGCCGTTGTCGAAAACCTCTAGCAAGTACGTCTCGCCGAAGGTCATGGTGAAGGTATCGTCGTCCGAGGAGAAGCCCGTAACCTGGGCGCCGTTATCCATGATCGAGATCGTGTTGTTGCCGGCTGCGCCGGTGCCGCCGAAAAACCGAAACGTAATGCCGGGATCGAAGACGCCAGCCGTCGGCGTGGCTTCTGCGCGGGTGACAATCGAAAAGCCTCCATTCGCGGCGGCTGAATCCGGCGTCCAATCGGCCGAGATGTAGAGCGGGCGTTCGGTCGAATTCAGGACGTTGGACGCTGCCGTGGTCATGTATGCGGTTTCGTCCGAGAACACGGCCTGGCCGGCTTCCTGCTGGACTTCCGTACCGGGGTTACTCGTATCGAATTTGGTCTGATCGACGTCACCATCTGCGCCGGCGAAGTCCTCCGTCAAATCGGCGTTGAGAGCGCCCCCTTCGGTCTTCTGCTCGCATGCGTCCGCAAGGTCGCTCGTTGCCGGCGCCCAGACAGTGTCGTCGAAATAGGTGTCCGCATCCGAATCGTATGGACCGGTGTAGATCGTGGTCGGATTTGCGGTAGCGTTGACAAGTTCGTTCGATCCATCCGGCGGATCGGCAATCGCCGCATTGCCTGTGGCGGAGATACCCCCGAGCCGGTTTTTTCCATGGCTGATGATCGCATACGGGACGTACCTCCCCGTCGCTCCATCGGTCGTCTCGATAACCTGAAGATCGTCGAGATCGACGACCTCGCCGGTGAACTCGGCATCCGCACCTGAGTTGTAATCGTTTGGGACGGATACGCAGAGCTCTTGCGCGGCGTCGGCGACAACATAGGTGTAAAACGTGCCGTAGGCGTCGATCGCATCGTCCCGGGAGAGCCCCATTGTTATCCACGGCAGCGTGCCCGAGGTCGTGGATCCTCCCGAACAAGCATCTTCGTCACCGTCCTGGTCGCTGTCGGGGCATGGAACTTCGGCGGACTGATTGAAGTAGGCCATAAGGCCTGCTTCGAGATACTTTTCTTTCGCTTTCGCGGCTTGCAACTTCTCGAGATCGTGCGTCGGGCCGATGTGCGACCGAAAAAATACCATGAGCGCCGTGCTCGCAACGACCATTATGATCAGGGCAATCACGAGGCCGGCAGCGCCGGAGTCATCGGCGAGCCGGGCCGCAATACGGCTGCGCCTTACGGCTAACTGGAGGCGATTCGCGCACCGCATAAAACATTCTCCCATGCGCGCTAACTTATCGGAGCGCCAGTTAATTGACCATGATTTCAATCATTCCGCGCGTTAAAAATGCCGCGAACCAGCTACGAGCGCGCGCCAAACGGTAGGGGAGAGATCGACACGCTTACCCGAACTCAGCTATCCCTTCCACGACCGCGATGTCCTCGTCACCAACTGCGGCCGCATCTGCCTGCATCGCAAAAAGATCCACCTCTCACATGTCTTTGCAGGCCAACGGGTCGGTATCAAAGAAGTCGAAGACGGCGTTTGGCTCGTCTCCTTCATGCACTATGATCTTGGATACATCGATCTGGAGCAGAGGACTTTGCAGCCCATCGACAACCCTTTCGGCTAAGGGCGTCACCCATCTCTCCGGTACAAAGTGTTACCTTTGTCTCCGGGTTGGACCCGCACGGGAATGGCGT
>JAYSFT010000016.1:0-29980 GCA_041913245.1 Rhodospirillaceae bacterium
GAGCCCACGGTTGGAGTGTGGCCCAGCATTCAGACCTTACGGTTGAGATCATGCGCCGCCTGAAGCCTCGGGCCCCGGCCAGCCTGCTCATGGCGACCAAGCTCCACGACGCCTCGGAATACGTGACCCACGACCTCATCACCCCCTTGAAGGCGGTCGTCGGGGACGTCTTCAAGGAAGTCGAGCGCCGCCTGACCTCGGCCATCTATATCCGCTTTGGGTTGAAGCCCGCCCTGTCCGCCGACGACAAGGCCCTCATCAAGAAGGCCGATATCATCGCCGCGGCCACCGAGGCCGTTCAGCTTGCCGGTTTCACGGCCGCGGAGTGTAAAAATGTCCTCAACTTCAAGGAAAAGCCCCTGAAGAGCCTCACCCTGACTCCGCTGCCCGTGGCGGAGGCGGAGCGCCGGTTCCTTGAGGGCTTTCGCATCCTCGAAAAAGCGCTCACGCTGCAAACCCGCTGACAGGAGACCTCATGAGCCGTTTCGCAATGACCCTTTATGTCTTCGGCGCCGTCATGGCGCTGATGTCCGTGTGCGCGGACGCTTTCGCCGCCCACGGCCTGGCGGCCATGGCCCCGGCCATGGAGCAGGCCGTGGTCTGGTTCAAGGAAGGCGCAAACTTCCAGATGAACCACGCCCTCGCCCTTCTGATCGCGACCGCCGTGGCCGAGCGTGTTGCGGCCGCGCGCGCCCAATCCGTCCTTCGTCTGGCCGCCATCGCCTTCGCGATCGGATGCGTTCTTTTCTCGGGCGCGCTCTATTCGATCTCCTTCGCCGGCCCGGGCTTCTTCGCGCCCTGGGGCGGCTTCGCTGTCATGATCGGTTGGCTGTTGTTCGCCGCCGGCGCGGTCATGGCGGCGGCGCGCGCACAAGGGAGTGGGACCTGATTTCAGCGTCCGTCCGCGCCCGCGCCGTCAAGGCGATGGGCGCGGTGAACGCGCCGGCCGGGGACCGGGTTAGAGGCGGCCCGCGATCTTTTTCGCCAGCGCTTCTTCCATGCCGCGCTGCGTGACCTTGTCGCCGTTCTGCAGGAACACCGACACGCCGAAGCTGACGTCGCCGACACGCGAAGCGACGCCGTCGCCCCACCACAGGGCGTCGTCGCCGATGCCTGGAACCTGGACAGGCTTGGACGGGATGATGCCCTGCTCGGCGACCACGTAGAATTCCTCGAGGAAGTGGGCCGCCTTGCCGCTGCCCTTCGGCCAGGTGATGGCGTTCAGGATCGCGAAACGCATGCCCGCCATCGGCAGGTCGACGCTGTCCTTGCCTTCGTCTTCGGCCACGCGCCACACACATGTCGAAGAGTACGCGCCTTCATAGCCTTCCTTGTGGTCCAGCTTGCCGTCGTCGCGCCGGTCCGCCGGCATCACCTTCAGCTTCAAGGTGGAGGCGACTTCCGCGTCCTTCAGGAGCGCGCAGGCGTCCGCGGGACCGGCGTTGGCCTGGGCCATGCTGTCCCGGGCGCTCATCGACGCGACGGTCAAAACCATCGTCACCGCCGCCGCCACGCCGAGAATCCCGGCTTCCGCGCTTATACCCATGGTCAGTCTCCTCGTTTCGAAGCATTCTCTTGTACCGTCAGCATACAGCGATCCGGCCGCGAGATATACGGCGCCTGAGCGCCGCTAACCTTCTTTATGGCTGCGGTGAAAGTAAAAGCCCGCGCCGAGGGTCAGGACGCCGGCCAAAACCAGCGGAAACGCGAACCCCGTGATGTTGGCGACGGTGCCTTGGATAAGCGCTCCGGACGCAAGTCCGACGCGCGTGACCGTGTACCAGGTACTGATGGTGCGCGCGCGCATGCGATCGTCGGCGACCATCTGCGTCACGGTCTGCGTGCTGATGCTGGTCAGAACGCCGAGAAGACCGATCCCGGCCACCAACGGCACGGCGATGAAAAAACTTTTGGTGAATCCGAAGGCGATCAGGACAAGGCCGTTGAGAACGGCGCAGACCAATCCTATGCGCAGCGCGCCTTCGTGGTTGCTCCGCTGCGCGACGAACAGCCCCGCGCAGATCGCGCCGACACCCTGCGCCGACGTCATGGTCGCGAGGCCCGCGACGCCGCGGCCGAGCTGTTTATCGGCAATCCCGGCCATGAGGTCGCCCAGCGGCCAGGTGAGCATGCTGCAGCACGCGATAAGCCCTATCGCGACGCGCAGATCCTTGTGTGTCCAGGCGTAGTGAGCGCCATCGGCGATATCGCCCCACACGGACATCCAGAAGGAGGCGTGCGAGCTGGCGCCGGGTTCGCGCGGCGGCACCGTCATCGCCATCAGCGAAGCGATCACGAAAAGATAACTCGCCGCATTCACGGCGAAGGCATAGCCCGCGCCCATGGTCGCGATCATCAGGCCGGAAATCGCGGGCCCCAGAATGCGGGCCGTATTGAAGGTCATCGAGGTGATGGCGACGGCGTTGCCCAGGTTTTCGCGCGGCACCAGGCTCGGGACCAGCACCAGCCGCGCGGTTTGCGTCGCCGGCTGAATAACGCCCGATGCGAGCTGCAGGAACAAGATCCAGAGCGGCGTGATGAATCCTGTCACCGTGAGGATGGCCAGCACGGCGGCTTGCGCCGTCGCCAGCGCCTGGCCGATGAGCGCGATTTTGCGCCGGTCATAGCGGTCCGCGAGCGCGCCGACGATGGGGGCCACGACGATCGTGGGTATGAATTCGGCGAATGCGATCGCGCCGAGCCAGGCCGCCGACCCGGTCAACTCCCAGGTCAGCCAGCCCACCGCGACGCGCTGCATCCAGCTGCCGATCACCGAGATGAGATTCCCGGCGGTGAACATGGCGAAGTTGCGGTTGGAAAGGGTGCGGCGAAAGGCCGCGAAATTCGGCAGGGACGGCATGACGCGATGGTAACAGAAGCCGCCGCCGCGCGCGAACCCGCGCGTTGTTCCGCGGCCTATGTGCGTGGCCCGAGTACGTGGCCCGAGTGCGCTGGTTGCCCGAGACTTTCGCCAAAAAACCCGCTTATAGTGCTGCGCGGCTCTCGGGAGGGATTCGAACACCATGTCGCCAGCTTCGTCACCGCCATCGGTCTCGCAAACGCGCCTTTCGCGCGCGGTGAACGCGCTCGTCAAAGTCGAGGGCCACGAAGTCTCCACCGTTCTCGCCGCGTTCTTCCTGTTCTTCTTCGTCCTCGGCAGCTATTTCGCGGTCCGGCCCGTGCGCGAAACCATCGCGACCTTGTTGGGCCGCGCCTACGTCGCCGACCTGTGGCTCTATACCGCGATCTTCTCGATTGCGGTCGTGCCGGCCTTCGGCTGGCTGGTCGCGCGCGTCAGGCGCGGTGTTTTGCTGCCGTGGATCTACGGCGGCGTCGTGATCATTTTTGTCGCGGTCGGCTTCGTCTTCCGCGCGGACGAGAACAGCCGAACCGTCGGCGCGTTCTTCTACGTCTGGATCAGTGTCCTCAATCTGATGCTGGTTTCCTTGTTCTGGAGCTTTCTTCTGGAGATTTTCTCCAGCGCGCAAGCCAAGCGCCTGTTTGGCTTTATTTCGGCCGGCGGCACCGCGGGCGCGCTCGGGGGCCCGGTCATCACCCGAATTGCCGTCGACAGCGTCGGCAATTCGGGGATTTTGTTCATCGGCGCCGTGGGCTTTGTCGGCGCTATCGTTTGCCAGCGCATCCTGATCCGGATTTGGACCTCCGGCGAAAGCGCCGCGGACGCCCGCCTTCACGAGACGCGCCCTGTCGACGCCGCCACGGGCGGCAATCCGTTCGCGGGGATCGGGATCGTTCTGCGTTCGCCCTTTCTTTGGGGGATCGCGGCCTTTGTCGTACTACTCTCCGCCGCCAACACTTTCGTCTATTTCGAACAACTCCGTATCGTCGAGGAATCCTTCTCCGATACCGGGCGCCGCACGCAGGTTTTCGCCAATATCGATATTGTCGTGCAGTCGCTGACGATCCTCACGCAGGTCTTCCTCACGGGGCGTATTGCCTCGACACTCGGCGTGCGCTCGCTTCTCACCATCGTGCCGTGCGCGATGGTCGTCGGCTTCGTGGCGCTGGCGCTGGCGCCGGCGCTCGCGGTGGTGCTTGTCGTTCTGGTGACCCGCCGCTGGGGTGAATACGCGCTCGTGCGTCCGGGGCGCGAGATGCTGTTCAGCACCTTCGATACCGAGACGAAATACAAGGCCAAGAACTTCATCGACGTTCCGGTCTATCGCGCCGCCGATTACGTGGGCGGCCAGGCGAAAACGGCGCTCGACGTTCTCGGCAGCGGCCCGACCGGCGCAAGCCTGGTTGCGGCGGGGCTTGCCGCGATTTGGGTCGTCCTCGGTTGGTTCCTCGGGCGCGCCCATGACCGCGCCCCGCAGGCCGCCCTGCGCGCGGCCGACGCTCCGGCGGAGTAGGCGATGTCGGAAAACGATGCCGTTTTCATGACTCGCGACGGCCCGGTCGCGACGATTCACTTCAATCAGCCGGCCAAGCGTAACGCCATCACCATCGAGATGTGGCGCCAGATGCTCCATCTCGTCGGCGCGGCGGACCGGGATCCTTCCGTGAAGGTCATTGTCGTGACCGGTGAAGGCGGCGCTTTCGCGGCGGGGTCCGACATCGAGGAGTTCGGTCAGGTCGCGCAGGACCCTTCGACCGCGCCGGCGGCTTCGGAAATCATTCACCAGTCGGAAAAGAAGCTCCACCGCGTTTCAAAACCGACATTGGCCAAGATCCGAGGCGCTTGTGTCGGCGCGGGCTGCGGCATCGCTTTGTGCTGCGACTTCCGCTTCGCCGACGGCACGGCGCGCTTCGGGGTCCCGCCGGCGCGCCTGGGTCTCGTTTACAGCGTCGCCGACACCAAGCGCCTTGTCGACGTGGTCGGCGCCGCGCGGGCGCGGGATATGCTCTTCACCGGGCGCATTCTTGACGCCGCGGAAGCTTTCGCCGTCGGCCTCGTTGATCGCCTCGTGGACCCCGACCGCCTTGAGGATGTCGTCAGGGCCTATGCGGCGCTGCTCGCCGACGCCTCGCCGTTCTCCGTCAAGGCCATGAAGGGCCATGTCCAGATGGTGCTGGACGGCGCGAAGGACGATACGCCGGAAACGCGCGCGGCTTTTGCGGACGCTATTTCAGGTCCCGATTTCAAGGAAGGCCACGCCGCCTTCATGGCCAAGCGCAAGCCGGTTTTCCCGACTTAGAAATCAGGCCGAGAGCGGTGTCGGGCCGTGGGCCGGCACGCCCCAGCCCGCATCAAGCCACGCCAGCTTGTGCAGCTCGAAATGAAGGGTCGCGACTTCACCGAAGCCGCGTCCGACGTGTTGAAAAACGGCGCCGACGATGCGCGGCGCGCGCGCGGCGCGCACGGCCAGCGGCAGTTGAATCCAGTCGGACGTGATTTTGCGGCCTTTTGACGTGGCATAGGTGGAGCGCGCGAGGTGACCGCACGGGTGATTCAGAACCGCGGTCATGTTCGCGATCGCGGCGGCGCGGAAACGGGGTGACCGGCCGGGAAAGAAGTCGCCGCCGGTCAGATCGCGGGCCCAGGCCTGCTCCAGCTGGGTGCCTTGCAGCCGCACCACGGGTGCGCCGTCCAGAAGTTCGACGATGTACACGAACGGCGTGAACTGCGGCGACGGTGCATCCAGGAAGGCCTCGGATGTCGGAATGCCGTCGCCGGCGCGCAAGGACGTCCAGTATTTCAGGAAGGCGAGGCACTCGGGCGACCAGTCGGCCACTTCGCGTTCGTCGGCCGGCTCGGGCGCCGAGGCCTTGGCCCTGAAGAAGTCGAACGGTGACTTAACGAAACTCATACCTGACGTCCTGATGCCTTCGGTGATCTGTACCGATTGGTATTGCGGACGAGTGGAGCAGAAAGGGGTTACCGCGGGGTTGACGCGGGTCAAAAACGGCGCGCGCCGCCGTAAGGGAAAACCCCTACTTGTCCTCGATCATCATGGACCTGATGGCCTTGACGATCTGGCCGCGCATGAGCGGATCGTCCATCGCCTTGGTCAGCTTGTGACGCAGCAAGGCAACGCGGCGTTGTGCCGCGGCGTCGTCCTCGACCGCCGGTGGCGGCGGGGTTTTGCCTTTTCCCTTGTCCTTCTTGGCCACGGCCTAACCCAGCCGCGGCGGTTCGGGATCGGCCATCGGCTCCTTGTAGGGGCCCGTAAACGGTTTCACGCGGATCACGACCGCGCAGAAGAACGCGTGGCTCGCCGCGAACCAGAAAATGACGGGCCAGGGCGGCCAGCCTTCGAAGAACAAAAGCATGAGCATGGACAGCACAATGAAAACGCCGGCGGTCATCAGGATGACGATCGCCTTGCGGTTCATGGTGTTGCCGACGGGGTGGCTCATGCGCGCAAGATTAGCACGCCGTTCCACGTTTCTATAGGTCGTTGGCGGACAACGTCTTATGGTGGGAAATCATCGGCAAGGGCTCTCCATCATGTTGCTTGATCGCGCGCGCAGCCAGCTTCTCGTGGTCGACGTTCAGGACCGCCTGCTTCCGGCCATGCACGAGGGTGAACGCATGGTGGAGAATTGCGCGATCCTGATGCAGGCCGCGCACCGTCTGGGCGTGCCCGTGACGGTCTCCGAACAGTACAGCAAGGGTCTTGGTGCGACGGTCGCGCGTCTGGACAATGTGAAAGGTGATGCGCCCGTCATGGAGAAGATGCATTTCTCCTGCGCCGCGGACGCCGGCATTAATACGCGCATCCGCGCGCTTGCGTCGGACGGGCGGACCCAGCTCCTCCTGTGCGGGATTGAATCGCATGTCTGCGTGCTGCAGAGCGCGCTCGATTTCGCGGGCGGCGGGCTGAATGTTTTTGTCGTCGCCGACGCCGTGACCTCGCGCAAACCCGAAAGCGTTGCCGCGGCGAAAGAGCGCTGCGCGGCGGAGAAGGTCGGCCTCGTCACGACCGAGATGGCGGTGTTTGAATGGCTGCACGTCGCGGGCACGCCGGAGTTCAAGGACCTCAGCAAACTGATCAAGTAAGCCAGCCGGCGGCGGGTCGAAGATGCCCCGTCACGCCGCCGGCGGCGGCCGTGATCGGCGGCGTAGATGCCTTCGGCGCCGGTCTTCACCACCGCATGGCCCTTCAAGGCGCCGATCATCGCCGCGCACAACTTCAACCAGAACCGGATTGGCGTTTTCGCTCATGGCTCGTGGACGGTCGGTTCAAACCCGGCGGCCCGGATCCGCGCGACGATCTGCGCGGCATGATCCTGGTCCCGCGTCTCGATGGTGATATCGAGACGGGCGGCGCTCGCCGCAAGGTCCAATCCCAGCCGCCGGTGCGAAACTTCGATGACGTTGGCGCCCTCGCTCGCGCAGATCGCGGTGATCGCCTCCAGAGAGCCCGGCCGGTCGGGAAGCGCGATGGACAGCGTCAGGACCTGCCCGGCGCGCACCAAATCGCGCATCAGGATCGAGGACAGCAGGCGCGGATCGATGTTCCCGCCCGACAACACCAGGGCGACTTTCCGGCCCTTGAAACGCGCGGGATATTGCAAAAGCGCCGCGAGCGGCGCGGCGCCGGCGCCTTCGGCGACGGTTTTGGCCGTTCCGGCATAGGCGCTGATGCCGCGTTCGAGGTTGGCTTCGCTGACAAGAAGCACGTCGTTCACCAGCGATTTCACGATCGGCGCGGTGCGCGCGCCGGCATCGGCGACCGCGATGCCTTCCGCGACCGTCGCCCCGCCGCTCGGCGCGCGCTCATTTGAAACCGCATTCTTCATCGAGGGGTAAAGCGCCGCTTCGGCGCCCACGATTTCGACGCCGGGCGTTATGCTTTTCGCGGCCGTGGCGACGCCCGCGATCAATCCCCCGCCGCCGACCGGCGCGACAATGATCTCGACATCCGGGACGGCGTCCATGATCTCAAGCCCGATCACGCCCTGGCCCGCGATCACCTCGTCATCGTCGTAAGGATGGATGAACGTCAGTCCGCGTTCTTCCCCGATGCGCCGCGCCGCGGCGGCGGCCTCGGTCAGGGTCTCGCCGTCCAGGACGACAGTGCCGCCATAGTCGCGGGTCTTGCGCATCTTGTTGAACGGCGTGCCCTTCGGCATCACGATGGTCGCCGGAATGCCCATGCGTCCGGCATGGAAGGCGACGCCTTGCGCGTGATTGCCGGCCGACATGGCGATGACGCCGGCCGTCTTCTGCGCGTCGGTCAGCGTGGTGAGTTTTGCCGCGGCGCCGCGGGTCTTGAACGACCCGGTATGCTGCATGTTTTCGTATTTGACAAAAACCTCCGCGCCGGTGAGCTGGGAGAGCGCGAGGTTATAAAGCGTCGGTGTGAGCGCGATGAGGCCCGCGGTGCGTGCGCGCGCCGCGAGGATGGTCTCGGCGCTCACGGGCATCGGATCAGATCCGCGCGAGCGTATAGGCCTCGAGTGCGCGCGGAATTTCCGCGCCGTCGCCGGGGACCGCCAGGATGACGGCGATCAGCACGACCAGTGCGATGACGAAGTACCACATGATCCCAGGCATCGAATGCGCCTCCGGCAGATGAAAGTCCGTCACCGTTCTATTGTTCCGCGCGCGCCGCGACAAGCCCGCTCGGCAAACCGCCGTCCGCTCCGCGTCCTTCGGCCGTGCGCGGGTTCGCCTATATGAAGAGGCGACCCTTCCGGGGTCGCCCTTCCGGGATCAGGCCGCGAAACCCGGGCAACTGATGCCCTTGCCGCCGATGCCGCAATAACCGCCCGGGTTCTTTTCCAGGTACTGCTGGTGATAGTCCTCGGCGTAATAGAAGGCCGGCGCGTCGAAGATCTCCGTGGTGATCGTGCCCGCGTTCCTGCCCGACAGCGCCTGCTGGTAGGCGGCCTTCGAGGCTTCGGCGAGTTTGCGCTGTTCGGCGTTGTAGACGTAGATCCCCGAACGGTACTGCGTACCGATGTCGTTGCCCTGACGCATACCTTGCGTGGGGTCGTGGTTTTCCCAGAAGGTTTTCAGGAGCTGTTCGTAGCTGATTGTCTTCGGATCGAAGATCACGCGCACGACTTCGGCGTGCCCCGTGAGGCCCGAACAGACTTCCTTGTAAGTCGGGTTCGGCGTCGCGCCCGCCGCGTAGCCGGCCTGCGTCGAATAGACGCCGGGAAGTTTCCAGAACAGCCGCTCGGCGCCCCAGAAACAACCGAGTGCGAACATCGCCGTCTCAAGGCCTTCGGGAAACGGGCCCTTCATCCGGTTGTTGTTCACATAGTGCAGGTCGGAAACGGGCATCGCGTCCGCGCGTCCCGGCAAGGTTTCCTGGGCGGACGGCAGGGCGGTCTTCGAGACGACCATGGGCGTATCCTTTATTCGACGGGTAGGTTCAATAGCGCCATCGGCGGCGCCTCCGGTGTGACCCCATCCCAACCTCCGCCCAGGGCCTGAGTCAAGCCGATGACGGCTGTGAATCGGGTAAGGCCGGTTTGCACAAGAGACTCTTGTGTCTGAAAAACGCTGTTCTGCGCGGTCAGCATCGTCTGGAATGGTTCGGCCCCCGCGCGATAACGCAGTTCGGCCAGCTTGTAAGCGTATTCCGCCTGCTCGTAGGCCTCCTGCGCCAAGGTGTACTGGCGGCCGTTTTCGCTGACCGCGGTGAGCGCGTTTTCCGTGTCGCGCAGGGCGTTCAGTACGGACTGGCGGTAAGTCTCAAGCAGTGCGCGATAATTCGCTTTCGCGCCGCGCTCCTGGTTGTAAAGCCGCCCGCCCGCGAACAGGGTCTGCGCGGCCGACCCGCCCAGGTTCCAGAAGAAGGTGCCGGGGTTGAGCAATTCGGAGATCAGGCTGGACGACGAGCCGCCCTGCGCGGTGAGGGAGAAACTCGGCAGGCGCGCGGCCTTCGACGCGGCGACGTCGAAGTTTGCCCCCTTCAGGTTCGCTTCCGCCGTACGCAGGTCCGGGCGGCGCTCCAACAGATCGGAAGGAATGCCCGCGCCGACCTGCGGGAGTTTGACGTCCGCGAGCGTGCGGCCCGCGATCGTGAAGCCTTCGGGCGCGCGGCCCACCAGCGCGGCGAGCGCGTTCAAGGACTGGCGTTCGCTCAAACGCAGCGCGGGGATCGTTGCGCGCTGGTTGGCGATGGCGCTGCGCTGTTGCGCGAGTTCGAGGTCGGAAATGGTTCCAATGCGGCGCTGCGTTTCCAACAGCTGCAAGATGGTTTCGGCATTTTGCAGCCGCCGCTCGGCGAGCGCGAGGCGCTCGCGCGCCGACAAGGTTTGCAAGTACGTCGTAATGGTGTTGGAGATCAGCGTGATCTCGACGGTCACGCCGTTGTAGAGGCTCGATTCAAAACGCTGGTTCGCCGCGTCGGCGGAATTTCGCTGCTGACCGAAAATGTCGAGCTGATACGACGCGCGCAGGTTGGCGCCGTAGCTCGTGGTCACGCGGTTGGTGCCGACCGCATTGCCGTCCGTATCGAGCGTCTGGCCTTGACGTTCGCTGCGGCTGGCCGAGAAGCCGGCGTCGACGGACGGGAACAGGGCGCTCTGGGCGGCGTAGGACTGCGCCTCGGCTTGCAGGATGCGCGCGACCGTGGCCTTCAGGTCATGATTGTTGGCGCGGGCTTCCGCGACCAGTTGCGACAGCTCGGCATTGCCGAACCGCGACCACCATTCCTTATCCGGCCCCGGCGCCGTATTCGCGCCCGCGTCGAAGGCCGGGGCGGAATCGAACGTGCCAGGCACCTCCACCTTCGCGGGCGGATAGCCGGCGCAGGCGCTCAAGGCGACGGCGATGAGGGAGACGGCCGGAACGGCGCGAGAAAAGGAACGCACGTGAGTTACTCCGCGCCGAGGGCCACAACCGGGTCGAGGCTCGCCGCTTTGCGCGCCGGCAGATAACCGAACAGGAGCCCGGTCAGGAAGGCGCAGGAGAAAGCGAGCGCGACCGGCCCGATGGAATATTCCACCGGCTTGTCGAACTGCGAAAAGACGAAGGCCGTCAGGAAGCCGATCCCGATGCCGATGATGCCGCCGATGGAGCAAACCACCAGGGCTTCGGTGTTGAATTGCAAAAGGATGTTCAGCTTGCGCGCGCCCGTCGCCATGCGGATGCCGATCTCGCGCGTGCGCTCGGTGACGCTCACCAGCATGATGTTCATGACCCCGATCCCGCCCACCAGCAGCGAGATGGCCGCGATGGAACCGAGGAGGATGGTGAGGGTGTTGGAGGTCGCCGTCGCGGTTTCCAGGATCGAGACCATGTTGCGGATCTGGAAATCTTCCTGCTTGTGGCGCGCGATCAGAAGCTGGCGCACGGCTTCCTGGGTGGCGTCGATCTTGTCGACGTCCTTCACCGCGACGGTCACGGTACGCGCATAACGCTGGCCGTAGATGCGCTGCGCGCCGGTGGTGATCGGGGTGAACACCATATCGTCCATGTCCTGCCCGAAGTTGTTGGCACCCTTGGCGGCCATCACGCCGATGACCTGGAACGGGTTGTTGCCGATCAGGATGTATTGGCCCAGCGGATCCTCGCCGTTCGTGAACAGCGCCTTCACCACGGTTTGGCCGAGAACCACGACCGGCGCGTAGTTGCCGACGTCATGGTCGCTGAAGAAGCTGCCGCTCGAGGTCGCCCAGTCGCGTACGGCGGTATACTCGGATGTCGTTCCGTTCACTTGGGTCTGCGCGTCGTTTTTGCCGAAGCGCACCGTGACGTTGCTCGGATATTCCGGTACCGCCTGATCGACATTGGGCAACTCCGCGATGGCGTCGGCGTCCGCGGGCACGAGCGAGGCGCGCGAACCGCCGGCGAAGCGCTGGTTGGGCGCGCCCGGGCGGACCAGCAGGAGGTCCGTGCCCATGGCGGATATGCTGTTCAACACCTGTTGTTTCGCGCCGTTGCCGATGGCCAGCAGAGCGACCACCGAGGCCACGCCGATGATGATACCGAGCAGCGTCAGCATGGTGCGCAGCCAGTTGGCGCGCAGCGAGCGCGCGGCCATCTTGCCGGCCTCGACCAGGTCGGGAATTGTCGCGACCGACGACACGGGCTCGAAACCCTGCGGCTGGATCGGGGTCTTGGAGGCCGGCGGCACGGGACCGGAGTCGGCGGTGATCGCTCCGTCCCTGATCTCGATCACGCGATTGGCCTGTTGGGCCACCGCGGGGTCGTGGGTGATGATCAGCACGGTGTGACCGGCCGCGTTCAGGTCTTTCAGGATCTGCATCACGTCCGTGCCGCTTTTGCTGTCCAGCGCGCCGGTGGGTTCGTCGGCGAGGATCACCGCGCCGCCGTTCATCAAAGCCCGCGCGACGGACACGCGCTGCTGCTGGCCGCCGGAAAGCTGGCTGGGCCGGTGATCCATGCGGTCGCCGAGGCCAAGTTGCCTCAGCAGCTGTTCGGCGCGCGCCACGCGGTCGCCGTGCATCAGCCCGGCGTAGATGGCGGGCACTTCCACGTTCTCAACCGCGGTCGCGGTGGCGAGCAGATTGTACTGCTGGAAGATGAAGCCGAAGGCGCTGCGGCGCAGGAGCGCGCGCTGATCGGCTTCGAGCTGCGAGACTTCTTCCCCGGCGAAGCGATAGCTGCCCGACGTCGGCCGGTCCAGGCAGCCGAGAAGGTTCATGAGCGTGGTTTTGCCCGATCCGGACGACCCCATGATGGCCACGAACTCACCCGGATAGATATTCAGCGATACGTCGTGCAGCACCTGCACGGACAGTTCACCGTTATTATAAGTCTTGGTGATGTCCTTCAGCGCGATCAGCGGCTGTATATCGGCATTCGAAGCCTGCCCGCGCCATTGAAGATCGGACGCAAAACCTTTCGCTGAGGACGAGGCGCTGCTGAGCTTGTTCATCGGAACCGCGGGCCTCCGGCCGGGAAACCGCCGGGGGCGCCGCCGAGAAGGCCGCCGCCGGGGCCTTGCTGGCGCTGCGCGCCGCCGCCCGTGGGCGCTTCCATCACCACCACATCGCCGGGCGCGAGGCCCGACTTCACTTCCGCGACGAGGCGATTCATAGCGCCGACGGTGATTTCCTTCTGCACGCGCTCGCCGTCTTCAAGGACCGTGACGGTGAAATGCAGGCCCTCGCCGGCGGTGCTCCCACCCGGACCGCGTCCGGCGGGTCCGCCCTGGCCGCGCATGCGCCGGCGTTCTCCGGCCGCCGGCGGCGCGCCGCCGGTTTCCGGCGTTCCATTCGCCGCGATCTCTGTTCCGTTGTGCGCCGCCGGCTTCGCGGCGTCCGCGGGCGGCGATTGACGCGGCTGGCGCGCCGCGGGGCGCAGCGCCGACACCGAGACGATGGGCACGTTGTGCGCTTCGGAGACCACGAAGTAGACCTGCGCGCTCATCTGGGGCAGCAGATCCTTTTCCGGGTTCTCGACGTCGAAGAGGCAATTGTAGAGCACGACGTTGTTCACCACTTCCGGCGTCGGCACGATCTGACGCAGCGTGCCGTAGCGGCGCTTGTCCGAAACGCCGAGGGTCGTGAAATAGGCGCGCATGCCGATCTTCAGCTTCGGCACGTCGGCCTCCGACACTTGTGCGTAGACCGTCATGGTGTCGAGATCGGCGATCCGCAGGATCAAGGGCGCGGTCTGGTTCGCGTTCAAGGTCTGGCCCTGCTTCGCGATCAGATTCACCACCTGTCCGGCCATCGGCGCGAAAATCTTGGTGTAGGAGAGATTGGCGGTATCGCCCTTCAGCGTGGATTCCGTCTGGCGGATCTGCGCCTGCAAGGCGGCGATCTGGGCCGTGGTGACCTTGAGGCGGGACTCGGCGCTGTCGAACGCATCCTGGCTCGTGGCGTTGGCGGCCAGCAGCTCTTTTTGGCGCTCGAACTGCTGTTGGGCGAGCAGGCGCTCGGCCTGGCGCTGCGTCAGCTGGGCCTGAAAGTTCTGTAGCGAGGCCTCGGTCGCGCCCTTGCGCGATTCGTAAATCGTCGGATCGATCTCGGCCAGGAGCTGCCCCTGCGCGACCGACTCGCCGTAATCCACGTTGATCTTGCGGAGCTGGCCCGACACCTGCGTACCCACGTCGACGAATTGCAACGGTTGCAGCGTGCCCATGGCGGTCACGGTATCCTCCACGTCGCCCATCACGACTTCCTGCGTGATGAACGCATTCTGTGGATTGGTCCGGCCCAGGAAGAACCATGCGGCGCCGCCGGCGAGGACGACCGCGAGGACCGCGATTGAGATCGCGCCCCGGCGCGAGCGCGCGAAGGAGGCGATTTTGGGAGTGGAGAGCTTGGAAGCGGGCATAGGATTGATCGGAAGCCTCAATATTACGGGCCCAATATAGACCCCGGAATTATGGCATTCATCCGTGGAAACGGTGACTGTATTGTAATCCGTCGATATTTTATTTCCGGCCGAAGGATCGGCCTTTCATGAACGTTGAACGAGCTTCCCCGCCGCAGAATGAGCACGGCTCTTTAAGGTTCCGCACCGGCGTCTACGTGACCCTGGGCGGCCTCGCCGTGGCCGTGCTCGCCACGGCCATAGCGTCCCTGTCGCCCTTCACGGAGGGGTTCGTGGTCGGGGCCCTTATTCCCTATCTGATCGTGGGGATTGTGGTTGTCATGCGGATCCGCGCCTATCATCCCCACTCGCGGTTTGGCGTCGCCAACGCTCTGACTCTCACGCGCCTCGTGATCACCGCACTCCTGGGCGGGCTCACGTATGAAGTGACCGTGCATGGACTGAAGCCGGTGGCGTGGGTTGCGTGGAGTTTCTGCGCCATGGCGGTTGGCGCCATCATTGTCGACGGCCTCGACGGCTACAGCGCGCGGCGTCAGAACCTCGCCTCCGATTTCGGCGGCCGCTTCGACATGGAAGTGGACGCTTTGCAGATCCTGCTGCTGTGCGCGATTGCGGTGGCGTTGGGAAAAGCGGGCGCCTGGATCCTCGTCGGCGGCGCGCTTCGCTACGCCTACGAAATCGCGGCGCTGTTCTGGTCGGCGCTTAAAAGGCCGTTGCCGCCGTCGTTCCGCCGCAAGCTCATTTCCGTCGTCAAGGGCGGTACGCTCGCGGCGTTGCTGGCCCCCGCCGTCATCCCCCCTCTCAGCACGGCCGCCGCGGCGGCGGCGCTGAGCCTTCTCGTTTACTCTTTCGCGGTCGACGTGATCTGGCTGGCCATCGACGACGCCCGGGCGCGGCGGACGGCATCATGAGGCGCATCTTTTCCGAGAAGCAAGACACGCCGGGCGTCGCGGCGACACTGTTCGCGCTGCTTCTGCTGCATGTCGTCCTTTTGCTGCCGACCTATCCGGACAACATCGTTCCGCGCGCTTTTGCTTCGCTTTCCATCGAACTTCCCGTGTTCATCCTCCTGTGCGCGCTGCCGCTCGGGAGGAACGGGCTCGTTTTCCGTGCGCTGGCCGCTCTCGCGCTCACGGTCTTCGCGGTGATCAAGCTCGCCAATATCGCGACCTTTCTCGGCTTCAATCGCGCCTTCAATCCGGTGGTCGATCCGTCGCTGATCCCGATCGCGGTTGAGACTTTGGGCATGACCAGTACGGGACTCGTGGTCGCCGCCGTCGCCGGGACCGTGATCCTGGTCGGCGCGCTCATGGCGTTGTTCTTCTGGTCGGCCGGTGTCTTCGCGCGTCCCGCGATGCTCGTGCTGGGCGGCATCCTTCTCACGACGGCGGTGGGCCTCAAGTTCACGCCCTGGCGTGACTACGGCACCACCGAGGCAAGCGCTTTCACGCGCGATCAAATCGCCAATGTGGGTCTCAGCCTGGCGGCCGCCGCGCAGTTCAAGCGCGACGTCGCCGCCGATCCCTTCCGCGACATTCCAGGGGAGCGGCTGCTGACCCGTCTCAAGGGCAACGACGTGCTTCTGATTTTCGTGGAAGCCTATGGGCGCACGGCGTTCGACGCCGAAGCGCCCGTGCGTCAGCTCCGTGAATCCGAAGCCGCGCTCCGCGCCACCGGCTATGCCATGCGCAGCGGTTGGCTGGTCTCGCCGACGTTCGGCGGCGCAAGCTGGCTCGCGCACAGCACCTTCGTCACGGGCCTGCCGATCGAGGATCACCAGCGCTACAACACGCTCTTTGTCAGCGGTTACAAGACGCTGATTCACGATTTCGCGCGGGCCGGCTGGCGCACGTCCGCGGTCATGCCGCTCTTCACGCGGCCCTGGCCGGAAGGCGCGTTCTTCGGCTTCGACGCGATCTACACCGCGAACAATCTCGGTTACGCGGGGCCGCCCTTCGGCTACATCACCATGCCGGACCAATATGTCCTGTCCGCGTTCCGGAAGCGCGAGTTGGACGTGCCGGACCGCAAACCGGTGATGGTCGAGATGGCGCTGAATTCCAGCCATCTGCCCTGGACGCCGCGCCCGCGCTTCCTGCCGTGGGACGCCGTGGGTGACGGATCGGCGTTCGGGACGGAACGCGACGGCGAGGACGTCGATATCGACTGGCTCGCGCCGCAGAAAATGCGGGACCAATACGAACTGGCCGTCACCTACGCGATCAAGACGGTGTTCTCCTTCGCCGAGACGCAAGTGAAGGCGCCGACGCTCATCATCATCCTCGGCGATCACCAGCCCGTTTCTCTGGTCTCCGGCACGGGCGCCAGCCACGATGTGCCGATCCATATCCTCGCACGCGACCCGGCGCTCCTGGACTCTTTCACCGGCTGGACCGACGGCCTGGTGCCTGACGCGCGAAGTCCGGTCTGGAAAATGGATGCGATGCGGGGGCATATTCTCGAAGCCTTCAGCGCCGAACCATGAATAACACAACGTGAACATGCTCACGCCCTACATCCATCTCACCCAGGCCGATCCGCCCTTGAAAGGCGCCGTCGCGGTCATTCCGCTGGCGTCGATGGAAACGCATGGGCCGCATCTTCCGCTCGGCACCGACGGTCTCATCGCCGAGGGCATCCTTGCCCAGACGGCAAACCACGTCACGGCGCGCGCCGTTTCATTGCCGACGCTGTGGCTCGGCGCATCGTCCGAACATTGTTCTCATGCGGGCACGCTGAGCTGCGAACCCGAACAGATGATCGCCGCCATCGTCGCACTGGGCGAGGGGCTCGCGCGCGCCGGGATCGCGCGCGTCGTGCTCTTCAACGGACACGGCGGGAATGTCGCGCTCGGCTCCATCGCCGCCCTCAAGCTGCGGACGCGATTCGATATGCTGGCCGCCAGCGCCCATTGGCTCGACTTCGGACTGCCGCCGGGCCTCACGCCGCCGGCGCCCGCCCACGCCGACGTTCACGGCGGCTGGGTCGAAACGTCGGTGATGCTCCACCTCGCGCCGCATCTCGTGAACACGGAAAAGGCCAAGGCGAACGACGCCAAGGCGCCGGCGTCCGGCCTGTTTCCGGCCGGGCCCACCAATTGGGGCTGGAAAATCGAGGATCTCGCCGCCGGGGGATGGATCGGCCGGCCCGATCTCGCGAACGCCGGCCTCGGCAAGGCGATGGTCGATCACGCCGCGGCCGCGCTCGCGAAGCTTGTCGACGAACTCGCCGCGGCGAAGTGGCCTATTTCCTGAGCCGGGCGATTTCACCCAGAAGGTGCCCCGCCCGCACCGCCTTGGTGCTCAAGTAATTCGCGTTGTGCGGATTGACGTTTCCGATGAGGCGTTGATGCCCCACCACGTTGACTCCGAAATCCTCCAGCGCGCTGATCTTCTCGGGATTGTTGGTCATCAACGTGATCTGGGTGAAACCGAGCAGGGCCAGCATGGCGCCGGCGATCCCGTACCGGCGTTCGTCGGGCCCATAACCCAGCACCGCGTCCGCGTCGACCGTGTCGTGGCCCATTTCCTGAAGGCGATAGGCGCGCATCTTGTTCAGAAGCCCGATGCCGCGTCCTTCCTGATCGAGATAGAGGAGCACGCCGCCGCCTTCCGCGGTGATCTCGTTCACCGCCATGCGCAGCTGATCGCCGCAGTCGCACTTCAGGCTTCCAAACAGATCGCCCGTCAGGCACGCCGAATGCAGGCGCGTCAGCACGGGTTTCTTGGGGTCGGGGTTGCCGATGACGATGGCGACCTGGTCGCGCAAGCCTTCGCCGCCGCGGAACACCACGAATTCGGCGTCCTCGGCTCCGGACAGCGGGACGCGGGTGCGTTGGACGATGGAGATGTCGCGCGCCGCGCGGGCGTGAAAGGTATCCACCGCCGACGCATCGAGCGTAATCATGTCGCCATAATCTTCGTTTGCCGGAAACACGACCGCCGCGGGCAAAAGATAGGCGCGTTTCACGAGTTCGAGCGCGCTTGCTTCAAGCCGGCTCGCGGCCTGATGGGCAAGCAAGGGGACATCGGGTTTGACGGCCACAAGGACGTCGTCGATGGCGAAGGCCGTGAGATCGCAGAGGTTCACATGCGCGGGACCGGGCACGATGATTCCGAGGTGCCGCAGGCGCGGTGCGGGCAGGATCAAACCAACCGCTCCCGAAGACGTAGCGGTCCATTCGGCGATCCGCTCGCCGCCCAGCATATCGGCGGCGGCGACGATCAGCGCGTCGTCGCCCAAAATCAAACGGACGGGGCGGCCTTCGCGCAGTTCATGCACCGCGCGCTGAACGGAAAGGCGGCCCGTATCGCCGAACCATCTTGCCAAGTCACCGTCCACGGTACCAATCTTTACGTCTTCGTTCGGCACTCTCGCCTCACGCAAAAGAAGAAATCATGAATTCGGACGGTATTGTGGACTGGGATAGGGACGCTCCGCAATGGCCGGTCCTGGTCAACACCGCCCGCGGCCATAATCCCGCCTCCAGCATCGCCGTTGAACCGGCGGATGATCTGCTTTGGCGGATCTATGGCCCGCTTGTCCAATGTAACGATCCCGGCGCGTCATTTGTTATCGGACAAATGGGGCAATCTTTGGACGGGCGCATTGCAACCCAGACAGGCCATTCTCACTACATCAACGGTGCCGCCGCCATTCTGCATCTTCACCGCCTGCGGGCGCTGGTCGACGCGGTCGTCATCGGGGTGGGCACGGCCATCGCCGACGATCCGCAGCTCACCGTGCGTCATGTGGAAGGTCCGCAGCCGGCGCGGATCGTGATCGATCCGAAAGGACGAATGCCCGGCTACTTGCGCTGCTTGCAACAAGACGGCGCGCGCCGCATTGTCATCGGCGATGGTCCCTCTCTTGCCGGCATCGAACATGTGCGGTTGCCGTCCGGCCCCGGCGGTCTCGCGCCGGCGGCCATTATCGCCGCGCTCCGCGAGCTTGGTTTGAGGCGCGTCCTGATCGAAGGCGGGGGTCAAACAGTGTCGCGCTTTCTTGAAGCCAAGGCGCTCGATCGCCTCCATGTGACGGTGTCGTCCATGATCATCGGGGCGGGACCCGTCGGGCTCAGCTTCGGTGCGATCTCCAATCTCAAGGACGCGCTGCGCCCGAACGTGGCGACCTACGCCATGGCGGGCGGGGACACACTGTTCGATTGTGCGTTCAGGGGGTAAGGCCGATGGAGACGAAGACATCCAGCTATACCGGCGTCGCGAAGCTCCTTCACTGGATCACGGCGCTGTCGGTCGTGACCGCGATCGTCCTCGGTTTCGCGATGGTCGGCGCCGGTCCGGGTCCGGGTCAGAACAGACTTTACGATCTGCACCGGTCTTTCGGCGCGCTCATACTGCTCCTGACGGGCCTTCGGCTGTTGTGGCGCCTCTATTCACCGCCGCCGCCCATGGTGCCCGGCATGCCGGCATGGCAGGAGAAGGCGGCGGTCTCTATGCATCGTCTCCTGTACGTCATGCTGTTCGCCATGCCGCTGCTGGGCTGGGCCGGCACGTCGGCTTTTCCGGCGAAGATCATGGTCTTTGGCCTGTTCGAGCTGCCGCCCGTTATCGGGCCCGACCGCGAACTCTCCGAACTCCTGCTCGGCATTCATTGGCGCTTGGCGTTCGTGCTGTGCGCGATGATCGCCGGCCATGTCGGCGCGGCGCTCTACCACCATCTCGTCGTCAAGGACGAGACCTTGAAGCGAATGCTGCCCTGACTATTTCTTGTTCGGCTTCGCGAAAACGTCGCGGTGGCCGATGGTCAACAGCCGGGTATTGATCACGCTGGACCGCAGCCACTGTTCGATATCTTCGGGCGGCACACTCTGCATCTCCTGCACCGCCGAGGCGATCCCCGCGAGCACCGCGTAGAGAAGCGCCGAGGCGCCGCGATCGATGACCCAGGGACTTTCGCCGGCTTCGATGCCATAACCCGCGTTCTCGAGCGTCGCTTCCAGGATTTCCGCGGCGCGCGGACCCGCCGCCGGGCCAAAGCCCTTGTCACGCTGCTGGTGTCCGCGAAACGCATCCGCCACCGCGGGGTCGAGCGGGTGTTCCGGCTCGGCGGTGATCAGTCCGTCGAAGGTCAGCATGCTGAGCAGCGAAACCTTCTGCGCGGCGAGCAACGCGACAAAAGCATCCAGCCATCGCGCCGAGGCCAGGTCGAACAGGGCCGATGCCGTCACGAGGTCCGTGCCCTTCGGCCAGCATGCGGGCGTCGCGGCCAGGTCGCAGACATGCGTGCGCACATAAAGCTGGCGGTCGCCTTTGCGCAGCATCAGGCCGCCGTCATAGGCCTTCACGTCGCCGCCCCAGCGCGCGAGTTCCCGGTAGGCCGCGGACAGATTGTTCGCATCGCTGTCGACCAGCGTCCAGAACTGACGGCGCGGCAACAGCTCGACCAGCGCCCTGATGGAGGCTCCTGTCCCTGCGCCGATGTCGCAGACATCGATGCTGTCTTGATCCTCGAAGGCGCGCCCGCACGCGGTGAGGACCCGGCGATTGCGCGCCGCGAGGTCGGCGGGCTCGCGCAAGGCAAGCCATTCCGGCGAAAAGCCGCTCATGCCGCGGTCTCCAGGGTCAGGTTCAGCGCGCCCGCCACGGCGTGGGCCGTGTCGCTCCATCGCGGCAGCGCCTGCCCGTGGCGCCAGGCGGTCTCCGCCAGGCTCCGGCGAAGCGCGCGGTCCGTCAGCATCCGGCGCAGCGTGCCGGCAAAGGCGCGCACGTCGTCCGGCGGCGTCAGGAGGCCGGCGTCTTTTGGAACCGTGTCCGTCACCGCGCCGGCGGCGCACCCCGCGATGGGCAGGCCGTGGGCCAGGGCTTCGGCGAACACCATGCCGTAGCCTTCATAGCGCGAGGCCAGGGCGAAGATGTCCGCGCGGCCGTAGACCTCGCGCAGCGCGTCTTCGTCCATCTCGCCGGCCAGGGTGACGCGCCGTCCGAGATCATGATGCGCGATGCGTTTGCGCAGGAGCGCCGTGGTCGCGAGGTCGCGTTCTGTGCTGCCGACGATCCGGCTCTTCCACGGAAGGTCGGCCACCTCGGCCAGCGCCGCGATCAGCACGTCGTGGCCCTTGCGCGGCGTCAGCGTGCCGACCGTCAGGATGAGCGGAATGTCTCCCGAACCCCGTGCGGGGGCGGCGCGTTCCGTTCCAGGCGGTGCGACGTGGATCTTGCCTTGCGGGACGTCGAAGTCCTGCATGAGGGTCTGCGCCGTCGCGGGGCTTGTCACCACCACGCGCCGCGCGAGGGCCAGCGCGGCCCGCTCGGTTTTTTCGAAATGCGCCGCGTCGTCGGGGGCGATGCCGCTTTCACGGGCCAGCGGGTGATGCACCAGCGCGACAATGCGCGCATTCAATCCGTCGATAACGGACGCGGGCAGCGCTCCGTAGGCAAGTCCGTCGATCAGAACGGCGGCGCGCGGCGGCAGCGCCTCCAGGCTCGCGCGAACGGTCTTGAGGTCTTCCGCGGCCGGATACGGAAACGCACCCGGCCAGGAGAGAAGCCGCGGCGTCCAACCGGCCGCCGGCAGCGCGTCCATCAGCCGGCGCGCGTAGACATATCCGCCCGTGAGGGTCTCTGGATCGCCGGGTATGGCGAACCAGACCTCAGGCATGAGCGAGATCGGACTCATAACCCGCGCGCGCCGCGTGGGATTCATGCAGCATGATCTTGAGACGCTTCAGCCCGGAGGCCGACGGTCCCAGGCGTCCGGCGTTGATGGCTTCCTGCACGCGCAGGAATACCCAGCGCGCCACCGCTTCGGTCGTCGAGCGGCGGCCCTTGAAATCCGGATGTTCGTCGAGATTGCGGTAGTTGATCGACGACAGGATCTGTTTCACCGTGTCCGTCGCAAGGCCGATATCCACGACGATGTCGTATTCGTCCAGTTCTTCGCGCATGAAGCAGACGTCGATCACATAGGTCGCGCCGTGCAGTTTCTGGGCCGGCCCGAACACTTCACCGGGGATGCTGTGGGCGATCATCACATGATCGCGGACTTCAACGGAGTACATTGTTTTTCCTTTAGTAACGCAGCACGGTCATGAGGTCTGAGCTATCACCGCTCAGCACGGCGGGCAATCGCTTTGGCGCCTCGTCGAACGCGATCTCGCCCGTGACGAGGGCGTCGAATTTTTCGTCCCGGAGAAGCGCCAGAGCCTGGGTCATGCGCGCGGCATGGGTGACGCTGCCGCGGCGGCTGGGCGCGACGCTGCCCACCTGCGAGGAAATAATCTGCAAGCGTTGCGCGTGAAAGGCGGCGCCCAGAGGCAATGTGACCTTGCGCTCGCCGTACCAGCTCGCTTCCACGATTTTTGCTTCGAAGGCCGCGCATTCCAGCGCGCGTAACAGGCCATCCTCGGTTGCGCTGGTGTGGATCACCACATCCTGATTCATCGGGGCCGCCGCGGGCAGGGCGAAACGGGCGCCCATTTTTTGCGCGGGCGCGGCGCGGGCCGCCAGCACGTCGACAACAGTGACTTCGGTGTTCGGCACGAGAGCCGCCGCCGCCGCGGTCAGAAGTCCCAGCACGCCGCCGCCGATGATCAGCACTTTCTGCCCGGGCGCGAGCTGGGCGTCCCACGTCACGTTGAGCGCGGTTTCCATATTGGCCGCGAGGCACGCGCGTTTCGGCGGCAATCCCTTGGGCAACGGCCGCACGAAGGAAAGCGGCACGCGCGCGGTGCGTTGGTGAGGATGCAGCACGAAGGCATTCTCGCCCTTGAGTTCCGCCGGGCCGTCCACGATCCGGCCGACCAGCGCGTAGCCGTATTTGACCGGGAAGGGGAAGCCGCCCTCTTGCAGGGGGCAGCGCATGCGCTGGCGCTCGCTGTGCGGCACACGTCCCTGCAGCACCAGGGTCTCGGTCCCGCGGCTGATCCCTGAATAGAGCGCCTCGACGGTTACATCACCTGAGGTTGGCAGCTCTACCCTCCGGCGTTCGACTTGGCCGGGGGCCGTGTACCAAAGGGCTTCGCTATGAGACATAAAGGACGGCTCCTGAAGGGGCCCGAAGCTAAGGGTTTGGCCACGCAAGTAACAGGTGTAAAAAAAATCGCAGGTTCACCGGGCCATTGCTGGCCCCCGAGCGTTCTGTCACAAAAATCCACGAGATTCATTCCACGAGATTCATTCGGCCCGCCCCCGGGCTTTTACCTTTTCGCAGATGATCCCGACGAAGAAGCCATCGCGATCGCATTGGGCGGTCCTCCTTGTGACGACGATGCTGTCGGATCCGGTCTTTGCCGCCGAAGCGCCCGCGGCCGAGTCCGCTTCATCCCCCGCTTCATCCCCCGCTTCATCCGATTTCGCGCCGGCCGAAGGCCCAATCGCCTACACGGTGGCGATCGAAGGTGCGCCCGGCGGGGGAGTGGAGGACCTCTTGAAGGAGTCGTCCCAGCTCATCCGTCTGCGCAATAGTCCGCCCATGACCCTCGCCGCGCTCGGACAGCGCATCACGCGCGACGAGCAGCGCTTCCGCGCCGCGCTTGAGTCGGAAGGCTATTACGCCGCCACCGTCGTGACCTCGACCAAGGACGAAAAGGGGCGCATCGCCGTCGTCGTCACGGTCGATCCCGGTCCGCGCTATGCGGTGACCTCCGTCGTTTTCGATCTGGCACGCGAGGAACCGGCGACCGTCGCGCTCGTCAAACCGCAGGATTACGAAACGCCGCTCAAGGACATCGCCGGCCGTCCGGCGCGCGCCGCCGATGTCATCCGCGCCGAGGACACGGCCCTCGACCTCCTGCGCGCGAAGGGATTTCCCTTCGCCCGGCGCGGCGACCGTCAACTCGATGTGGACCATACGACTCACACGGTCGCGGTCAATCTGCCGGTGGAACTCGGGCGTCAGGCTTTCTTCGGCGCGACGCATTTCTCGGGCCTCGAGAGCGTCAGCGAGTCGCATCTGCGGCGTCTTATACCTTGGCCGGCGGGGGACATCTTCAGCCTCAAGGCGCTCGACGCGTTCCGCGAGGACTTGATCCTCGCGTCCCTCTTCACCTCCGTGCGGGTCGAACCCGCCGCGGCAAGCGCGCCGGAAAACGGCTCGCCGCTTGACGTGAATGTCGTGGTCGCGGAAGGCCCGCATCGTTCCGTCGGAACGGGCGTCACTTACGCGCGCGACAAGGGCCTCGGCGGGTCGGCGTATTGGCGCCATCGCAATCTGTTCGGCAACGGCGAGCGGTTCGAAGCCAATCTCGACGGCAATAAGCTCGACCAAACCGCCGAACTCTCGCTCGACAAGCCCGGTTTCCTCTCCCGGCGCAACACGCTGAAGCTCGGCGCGACCGGCCACCACGAGGACACAGACGCCTTCACCGAATACAGCGGCGCCTTGCGCGGCGCCGTCGAGCACAAGCTGAACGACCTTTGGCGCATCGCCGGCGGCGCGACTTTCGAATTTGCCGCGCTGACCGAGGACGGCGTCGAGCGCAATTCCTATCTCATGGGTGCGCCCCTGGGCGTCTCGCGCGCGGTAGACGAACGTTTCGTGGTGGAGATGACGCGCGGCTGGCGGCTGCGCGCCAACATCACGCCTTATGTCGGCCGCTACGCGGGCATGGTGACCTTCGCGCATCTGGAAACCGAAGTGGACGGCTACTGGCCCGCCGTGCGCGGCGACCGCCTGGTTCTCGCCGGCCGGCTCAAGCTTGGCAGCCTGCTCGGCGAGCACACCGACGACATTCCCGCCAATAAGCGCTTCTATGCCGGCGGCGGCGGTTCCATCCGCGGCTTCGGCTATCAGCTCGTCGGCCCGCTCGACGCGGAAAATGCGCCCATGGGTGGGCGCGGTTTGATCGAAACCAGCGCCGAGACGCGCATCCGCGTCACCGAAACCGTCGGCATCGTGCCGTTTGTGGATGCGGGCATGGTTTCGCGCGGCGGACTTCCGGGCGGTGACGGCGATATCCGCGTCGGCGCGGGAATCGGCGCGCGTTACTATACCGGCGCGGGCCCCTTGCGCGTCGACTTCGCGATGCCGCTCAACCGGCGCGGCGGCGTCGATAAGTCGTGGCAATTCTACGTCAGCTTCGGACAGGCCTTCTGATGCGTATCAAGGTCGTCGCGGCTGTCCTGCTCGTTATTGCCCTCCTCGGCGCGGGCGCCGCGCTTTTTGTCTCGGCGCCCGGCGGCCGGCGCTTCCTGACCGACCGCGTCACGCAGGCCATCGGCGGCGGCGATCAAACGGTGACCGTGAAAGAGGTCGGCGGCGACTGGCCGTCATATATCGTCTGGACCGGCATCACCGTGCGCGACCGGGAAGGAATCTGGCTCACGCTTGATCGCCTCGCGTTGCGCTTGCGTCCGGGCGCGCTGCTGACCGGCCATATTGAAATCGACAGCGTGGCGGCGGGTACGGCGCATATGATGCGCCGGCCGGTAAGCGCGCCCGATCGCCCGCCGTCATCGCCGCCCACGCTGGCCGGGATCGCGCGCGGGCTGGGCAACGTCACGGTGCGCGATGCGCGTATCGATGTGCTTCTGCTGGATCCGCCGGTCATGGGCCGCGCAATCGATGCGACGCTTGCGGCCAGCCTTCAGGATGATCCTGCAAGCAAGCTGCATACACTGTCGCTGGATGGCCGTCTGCGCAGCGACCCGGGTTCTGTCGCGCTCAAGTTCGCGGCCGGCCGCGACGCCGCCGTCGTCCAGGTGAATGCGGCGGCTGAAACCGTCACGGCCTC
Source organism: Rhodospirillaceae bacterium (assembly GCA_041913245.1). Classification (GTDB taxonomy): domain Bacteria; phylum Pseudomonadota; class Alphaproteobacteria; order Rhodospirillales; family Rhodospirillaceae; genus SHVO01. The sequence continues at coordinate 25,866 of JAYSFT010000016.1, forward strand.
GGGGGCCGTCACCATCAACAACCGGTCGAACGCGCTTTCGGGGGCGTTGAAGCTGGACTGCCGCGGCGAGACGGTTTGTTTTGCCTGGCCCGGCGGCCATGTCGGCGCCGTCACGGCCGATCTGGCGCTCGCCGGCACGCTGCAATCACCCGAAGGTGAAATCGATTTCCGCGCGCAGGACCTCGCCGTCGATACGCGCAGATTGGCGGCCTTCGAAGGCCGGGTCAGCGCGCATCCCAAAGCCGGCGCGCCGTCCGGCGTCATCGCGATCACGGGCGCGGGCGTGGCGACCGGCGTTCCGGCGGCCTTGCCGGAAGGACGCCCTCTGGTGGGCGAGTCCGGACAATGGTCGTTCGCGCTGTCCCGCTCACCCGGCGGCATGCTCGTCCTCGACACCGCGGCCCTGGACGCCGGAGATGCGCGCGCGCAAATCGCCGGGCTTGGTCTCGTACCGAAGATCACGCCGGCAACGCTGCGGCTCTCGCTGAAAGGCGGCGGACGTGTTCTCGGCCTGAATGATCCGTTGTCGCGGACGGAAGCCAGTTTACGGATCGAGCGCCTGGAAGAGGGCGGCGTGGGCGCCGGCCATCTCTCGCTGGCGATGACGGGGCTTCCGCCCGAGGCCGGCCTCCGGCCGCTCCTGCAGGGCCATCTCGATCTCGACGCCGACGTCGCGCTCGCCGCCGATCAGGTGAGCTTCACGAACATCACGGCGCGCTCCGGCGGCGCGGCGGTCCGCGGCGCCAGCGCCTGGGGCCGCGCGCCGCGTTTCGATCACGCCCATTCCGCGCTGACCGTCACGCTTCCGGCCGCCGGCGCGGTGTTGCCCGAAGCCACGCAGGCCGACGTGACTCTCAAGGGCCCGCTCGCAACCCTTCATGCCGATGTCTCCGCCACCGCGCCCGCGATCCTTTTGTCCCGCGCGCCCGTGCGCGATGCGGTCGTCGCCGTGGCGCTCGACCGGACGGCGGCGGGCTTCACCGCGGATCTCGACGGCAACGGCCAGTGGATCGACGGCCCGCTCGCATTCTCAGCCAAGCTGTCCCAGGCCAAAGCGGGTTTCATCGACGTCGCCGGCATCACATGGAAGAGTCCTGCGGCTGATCTATCGGGTAGTCTACAGATTGCGACCGATACGGGACTCCTGACCGGCGGCCTCAATGGCGCCGTCAACGACCTCGCGCCGCTGACGACGGCTTTCGGCGCCGCGTCCGCCGGCAGCGCCGACGTCACCGCGGTCTTCCGCGCCGGCAAGGGCCAGCGGCTCGACATCACGCTGACGGGGCACAATGTGGAAAACGCGGCGCTGGCCGCCGAGAGGCTCTCGTTCACGGGCCGTTTTGACGACCTGTTCGGCGGCGTGCGGATCGCCACCCGCGCCGAAGCCGCCGGCGCGCGTCTGTTCGATCGCCCACTGGCCGCCTTCAACACGCGCGCCGACGGCGATTTGAAAACGCTGAACGTCGTCGCCGAGGCCAAGGGCGCGGGCGATACGCCTTTCGCGCTGGCCTCGGCCACCGACATCGCCTTCGGCCCGTCAACGATCATCACTTTCCAGCGTCTCGCCGGCCGGGACGGTGATCTCGACGTCGCGCTCCTGGCACCCACGCAGCTCACCTTGAGCGCCGAAACCATGACCCTTGCGCCGACGCGGATGGCGGTGCAGGGCGGCGAACTGCGCGCCGGATTCACCTGGGACAAAATCAAGGACACGTTCCAGGGCACGCTCCACGCGCAGAAAGTCGCGCTGCCGGCCTTCACCGCCATTCCCGGTCAAACCGTCTCCATGATCGTGAGCGGCGATGTGACCCTGTCCGGTCCCATGAGTGCGGTGAACGGCGCGGCCAATATCACCGGCACGCTGCCGGGGACTGAAAGCCAGCCGCCCATCGCGCTTTCCGCGGCGATCGCGCTCGCCAACGGCCGGGCCAGGGTGAACGCGTCCGCCGGCGGTCTCTCCAAGGAACCCGCTCTTCTGACGGCCGATCTGCCCGTGCGCCTCAATCTGTCGGCGGCGCGCTTCGCGCTGATCACCACGGAGCCGGTCAGCGCGACGTTGAAGTGGAAGGGCGGTTTGACCCCGCTCTGGCGTCTCGTCCCGGTCGACGCGAACGTGCTGGCCGGCGATGTTGCGATCGACGCCGCGTTGTCGGGCACATTGGATGCTCCCGTGCTGGCCGGCGCCTTCAATCTCACCAAGGGCACGTATGAAAACCTGGTGGGCGGGACCGCGCTGCGCGACATCGAAGCGGCGGTCGGCGGCGACGGAACGGGCGGCTTCACGTTGGCCATGACGGCGCGGGACATGAACGACGGGAATGTCACGCTGTCGGGCCGCATCGCCAACGACGAGAACCTGACCGCCGACATCACCGCCGAGATCTCGCGCCTTGATGTTCTGCACCGCGACGATGTGATTGCCGCCGCGACCGGCACGATCACCTACACGGGGCCTTTCGCCGCCGGCCGGTTCAAAGGCAGCGTCGCGGTCGTGAACTCGCTTGTGCGCCTGGGAGGAAGCTATATGCCCGAGATCCCGCTCCTGCGCGCTCTGCCCGGGTTCGAACCGGTACGCAATGACGGCATCCTCGCGGGCATCGCGGTCGATATCGCGGTCACGACATCCGATCCGATGCGTATCGAGGGCCAGGGGCTCGATTCACTGTGGCGCGGTCAGATGAATGTCGCGGGCTCCCTCGCGGTCCCCGACGTGCGCGGCACGCTCACCCTTGATCGCGGCTCGTTCTCGTTCCTCGGCCAGTCGTTCACGTTGGATAGCGGCACGGTGACCTTCACCGGCGGCGGCACCATCGACCCGCAGCTCAACATCGTCGCCGTCCGCGAGGCCTCCGATATCACGGCCAGCGTGAACATCACCGGCCGCGCCCGCGCGCCCGACGTGCAGTTGTCCTCGCGTCCCGCCTTGCCGCGCGATGAAATCCTCGCGCGTCTCCTCTTCCGCAAAGGCACCGGCGAACTCGGACCCATCGAGTCGATCCAGCTCGCCGGCGCCGCCTCGGATCTTGCGGGAATTTCAAACGGCGGCATCAACGGCGTCCTGCGCCGGACCCTGGGTATCGACGTCAGCTCCGGCGCCGCGGGCAATTCGGTCATGGTGGGCCGCCAGATCGGCAGCAATCTGTACGTCAGCGTCGGGCAGAGCCTGACGGAGCAGGAGCGCGAGATCGTGGTGGAATGGCGTCTCTCGCGCTCGTTCTCGCTGAAGTCCACCACCAGCGATGTGACCGGCGCCGATATTGGTGTGTTCTGGCGTAAGGACTATTAGTGGGAGGGCCGCAGGATGCGGCCTTTCTCGGTGATCAGCACCACCGCCAGCACCGCAATTCCGCTCGCGAGATAACCGAGAGTCAGGGGCACGGTCGTGCCGTCGAACTGCTGGCCGATGATGAAGCCGACCACCGCGGCGCCGATCGTCGAGCAGAAGCCCTGTACGGACGACGCCGTTCCCGCGATGTGGCCCATGGGCTCCATCGCCAGGGCCCCGAAGTTCGAGCCCATCAGGCCGAAGCAGAACATCATGCCGCCTTGCAGGACCGCGAAGGTGGAGAGGGTTTCGTAGCCGAACCACGAGACCGCCGCGTGGGCGCCGGTGAAGAACACATAGCCCAGGATGGCGGTATGCGAGACCACGCGCATGCCGAGGCGTTCGACGATGCGCGCGTTGAGCAGCGAGGCGACGGCGAGCGCGATGGCCGTGCCGGCGAAGATCAGCGGGAACAGTTTCGCGGCGTTCAGCGGCCCGGCGAATACCTGCTGCGCCGAGTTGATGAACCCGAGCAGCCCGCCGAAGGCCAGGCTCATCGCGGTCATATAGCCCACCGACTGGCGCGTCGTCAGCGTCAGGCGGAAAGCGGTGCCGATGGCTTTGACCGAGAACGGGCGGATGTCTTCCGCGTGGAGGGTCTCAGGCAGGCGCAGCACCGACCAGATCAGCAGTATCCCGCCGAAGACCGCGAGCAGCCCGAAGATCCAGCGCCACGGCGCGATGAGCATGATCGCGGTTCCCACGGACGGCGCGATCACCGGGATCGCGAGGAACACGATGAACACCAGCGACATCACGCGCGCCATTTGGCGGCCCGCGAACCGGTCGC
>JAYSFT010000017.1:0-28897 GCA_041913245.1 Rhodospirillaceae bacterium
CCTCCAGCCAGATCAGGCTTTCGAGATCGAGATGGTTGGAGGGTTCGTCGAGCAGCATGCCGTCGGGGCGCATGAGGAGAATACGCGCCAGCGCGACGCGCATCTTCCAACCGCCCGAGAGCAGGCCGACGTCGCCGTCCATGCGTTCCTCGGTGAAGCTGAGACCCGCCAGCACTTCGCGGGCGCGGTCTTCGAGCGCGTAGCCGTCGAGTTCCTGGAAGCGCGCCTGCACTTCGCCGTAGCGGACAACCAGTTCCTCCATCTTGTCGGCCTGACCGGGATCGATCATCGCCGCTTCGAGCGCCGCCATTTCGGCGGCCAGCGCGCTGACGGGACCGGCGCCGTCCATGACGGCGGCGACGGCGCTCTGGCCGGACATCTCGCCTACGTCCTGGCTGAAATAGCCGATGGTCATGCCGCCTTCGACCAGCACGCGGCCGTCATCGGGCTGCTCGGTTCCGGCGATCATGCGGAAGATGGTCGATTTGCCGGCCCCGTTGGGACCGACGAGGCCCACTTTTTCCCCCTTCTGGAGGGTCATCGACGCGTCGATGAACAGGATCTGGTGGCCGTGCTGCTTGGTGATGGAATCGAGACGGATCATGAGAAACGGGCAGGGGAAAAAGAGGCGGCCGGTTCTTACGGCCCGCACGGCCGATTGTCAAAATCAGCCCTTTTTGGGCCCGGCGTTCACGCCGGGCGCGGGGGCTTCATAGCCTTTGAGATACAAGACGCCGCCGGTCTCCTGCGCGTCCGGCTGCTCGGCGGCGAGGAGCGCGGCGTAGGCGGGGCTGCCGGTCGAGGAGAGCATCGCGAAAGGCGGCGGGCGCAGGACGGTGATTTCCCGATTGAGGTTGCCGCGGACGAAGTCGGGCGTGAGTCCGGCCAGCAGCGCGTGGTGCTGCGGCGGCGCGAAGTAGCCGATCGCGTGATCGGGCGTCTCCCAGATCGGGGTCACGGCGCCGGCGAGAAGCTGTTCCTGCATCAAGGTCTGGAGCTGGCCGATCGCGCCTTGCTGGGACCCCGCGTCGGCGCGCGCGAAGGACGGATCGAACGGCACCAATATGAAGTCGGCGCCGCCCATGTTGACGTGAGCGACCTGCATGGCCGGCAAGGGGCTGACCGCCCGCGGGCCCGTCAGCGCCTTGATGACCTCGGCGGCGAGGCTCTTGTTCAATTCGCCGATGTAGTAGCCGCTGACTCCCGAGCGGTCGGCGAGCTGGACCGCGGACACGTCGAGCTGCGCCATCATCAGGATGAATTTGACGTTCTGGACCCGGCCGCCGCCCCAACGCCCGGAGCGCAGGCCTTGCAGGAACTGGAGGCCGGTGATGGTGCCGCGTTTATGCGCGCAGATGACGCAGTCAACACGGGCGTTCGGATCCTGCAAAATGCGCAAGGCCACCAGCGGCGCGGCGGCCTGATGAACCTGCGGCGCGCCGCAGGCCAGGAGAAACTGTTCGATAGTGTTCAGCGCGGCCTTGTCGCCGTCGACGACGAGAAACCTCGTCCGGCGGATGACGTCCGCACCAGCGATCCCACTCATTTTGCCGTCAGAGACTCGTTGGAGATTTGATCCGAGGGATGATCTATCTCGTTGAAGAGAAGTCTGGGCAAGCAATTTTTACGCGCGGGGAACGGCGGGAAAGGATTCATCCGGCCTTTTCAACTGAGAGCTTAGCCCGCGGACAATTCCCGGCTCCGTTGCGGTTTCGGGTCGCTGATTCCGGCGCGGGTGCGGCGCCGAATTGCCTTTTGCCGCCGGGCGAGAGTCCGTCAAAAGCCGCCGCTTCTCCACAGCATGTAGCCAGCGACGAGGAATATGAGCGCGGCGAAAATCGTCGTCAGCCGGCCGCGGGTGGCGGACAGCCGCTTCGCGACCGCCGCGCCCGCGTAGCCGCCGAACACGCCGCCGGCGATGAAGACCAGCGCCAGCCCCCAATCCACCAGGTCCGAGAACGCATAGTTGACGGCGGTGGCGATGCCGAACGCGAACACCGCGACGAGCGAGGAGCCGACGGCGTTGATCATCGGCATGCCGGTGGAGGCGATGAGTCCGGGAACGACCAGGAAGCCGCCGCCAATGCCGAAGAAGCCGGAAAAGGCGCCGGTGAGCGCGCCGAACGCCGCGACCTTGGGCGCGTTCTTGCGATCGCACTCGGCCGCCGGATCGCCGTCGCTGCCGCGGCGGCGCAGCATCATCACGCCCACGGCGATCATGACGAGGGCGAAGAGAAAAAGCAGCTTCTGACCGTCGAAGGCCTTGCCGGCGGTCGAACCGGCGAACGCGCCGAGGATGCCGGCCCCGGCGTAGAGGAGCGCGCAGCGCCATTTGACCGTGCCCGCGCGCGCGTGATTGGCGAGCCCCGTGGCCGCGTTCACCGCGACGGCAAAGGCGCTGGTGCCGATGGCGACATGCGGATTGGGCACGCCGACGGCATAGACCATCAGGGGAACCGCGAGGATCGATCCGCCGCCGCCGACCAGGGCGAGAACAAATCCCACAAGCATGCCCGACCCGGCGCCAAGGGCGTATTGCACCACATCCTGCATCTTCCCCTCCCCGCCGGCCGGCGCATTCACACGCGGGTCAAGAAATCTGCTGCGCCGCTTTCCAGATATTCGTCGAGCGTGCGCCGCTGCGGCAAAACGCGAGCACCGGACCGGCGCTGGCGCCGAGGACGCCGGCGAGGCGGCGGACGTCCGCCTCCGCGAGTCCGCCCGGCGTGACCGGAATGTGCCAGTAGGCGAGGCCGTGGGCTTTCGCCGCCGCCTCGATCTCCGCCGCGGCGGGCTGGTCCGGCGCTTCCCCGTCCGGCCGGTTATTGATGAGACCGGTGAAACCCGCGGCGGCGATCTCGGCGACGTCGGCGGGAAGAATCTGCGGACTCACGGCGTAACGCGCGTCCAATCGCGTGATCTGCATTCTAGCCTCGCTGTAATGACGCCGCGCCGCCGGCCGCCGTCATCCGATGAAGAACCATTCCCGCCAGCATGGCCGCGACGAAAAGCCACGGTTGCCATAGGCCGAGCGCCAGGGCCGCGACGGCCGGTCCGGGGCAAAAGCCGGCGAGCCCCCAGCCGACGCCGAACAGCGCTGCGCCCGCGAGCAGCCGCGTATCGAGCTTGCGGTTCTCCGGAATGAAAAAGCGCTCGCCCAGGAGCGGGCGCTCCATGCGCCGGCGCACGAGATAAGCGGCGGCCGACGGCGGAATCGCCGCCGCCATGACAAAGGCGAGAGTCGGATCCCAGGCGCCGGCGACATCGAGAAACGCCTGGACGCGCGCGGGATTGATCATGTCCGAGACGGCGAGGCCGGCCCCGAAGATGACACCGATCAGAAGCGCAACCAGGGTCTTCACGATCAACCTCCGACCACATGCCGCGTCAGAAAGACGGTGAGCGCCGCGCCGGCCATGAAGACGGCGGTGGCCGCGACGGAGCGCGGCGACAGGCGCGCGATTCCGCAGACGCCGTGCCCGCTGGTGCAGCCGTTGCCAAGGCGGGTGCCGTAGCCGACGAGGAGTCCGGCCGCCAGCAGAACCGGGACCGAAGAGGTGACCGCGACGACCGGCGCGCGCACGAGGAGAGCGACAAGTCCCGCGCCCAGCGGAAGGCCCAGGATGAAAGCGGCCGCCTGCCGCCACGGCGCGCCCTCGGACGCGATGCGGGCCGCGATCGCGGCCATGCCGCTGACGCCGGCAATCCGGCCGTTCAGCAAAAGAAAAAGCGCCGCGGCGAAACCGATGAGGAGCCCGCCAATAATGGGCATGTGAGGCGGCAGCGGTTCCACGGGGGCGTATGTTCCTTAAAGCTGGTTGAGCGGGATCTTGAGATAGCGCCGGCCGTTGTCTTCCGGGTCCGGCAGGCGCCCCGCGCGCATGTTAACCTGGATGGACGGCAGAATCAGCTTCGGCATCGCGAGCGTAGCGTCGCGTTTCGTGCGCATGGCGACGAAGGCGTCCTCGCCGATCCCGTCATGGGCGTGGATGTTGCCGGTGCGTTCGGCGCCCATCGTGGTCTCCCATGCGAAATGCGCGCGGTTCGCAGTCTTGTAATCGTGACAGAGAAAGACGCGGGTCTCGTCCGGGAGAGTCATCAGGCGCCGGATCGCGCGGTAAAGCTTGCGGGCGTCCCCGCCGGGAAAATCCGCGCGCGCGGTTCCATAGTCGGGCATGAACAGGGTGTCGCCCGTGAAGACCGCATCGCCCACGACATAGGCGATGTCCGCGGGCGTGTGGCCGGGGACATGCAGGGCGATCACGGGAACGGTGCCGATGGTCAGCGTGTCGCCGTCGGCCAACAGTTTGTCGAACTGCGAACCGTCGCGCGCGAAAAGCGGGCCTTCGTTGAAGATCTCGCCGAAGACCTCCTGAACCTTCGCGATCTCGGCGCCGATGACGATTCGGCCGCCCAGACGCTGCTTGAGATAAGGCGCGGCCGAAAGATGATCGGCGTGGGCGTGGGTCTCGAGGATGTAGGCGACGGCAAGACCGTGTTCCTGGACGAACGCCACAAGCTTGTCGGCGGAGTCCGTATGCGTGCGGCCCGCAGCCTGATCGAAGTCGAGCACGCTGTCGACGATGGCGGCGACCTTGGCGTCGGGATCGTAGACCACGTAGCTGGCCGTGAAGGTCGCTTCATCGAAAAACGCCTGCACGGCGGGCGTCTTGAGTTCGCCGCCGCGCGCCGCGAGGACCTGGGCCCTCGCCCGCGCCGCGTGGACGTCGGCGCCGGTCTCGTTCGTCATGGCCGCGCCTTCCCGTGCGCGCGCCGTCACTTGCGCCTGAAGCTGATGATGTAGGCCGCGGCGTCGTTGATTTCCTTGTCGGTCAAATGGACGTTCGTCATGCGGCCGTGGGGCAGCCGGAGAAGTTTGCGGATCGACGCCGTGGTCGTATCGGGCGATTGCGCGAGGTCAAAAAACGCCGGCGCGCCGCCGGGCGGGCTTTTCGGACGCTCGCTGCCGGAAACGTCGTGACAGTTTCTGCACAGAAATTCCGTGACCTTCTTGCCCGCGGCCGGATCGCCCGCGGGGTCGGCCGCTCGTTCGGCCGCCAGGACCGGCGCCGCCGCCATCGTCATCGCCAGGGCGGCGACCGCCAGCGGCAACATCAGCGTCCGCATGGACATTGGATCCCAAGACTGGCCCGAAGACAGGAAAACACGCATGAAGCCTCCATTGTTTGGGCTGAATCCTCACCGAGAGGGTATTTCCGATCATTGATCGGCGTCAACGAAGCGCCTCAGCCCGCGATCCTAGAATTCACGGCAGGTGAAAATTAACGGGTGTCATCATGACCAAAAACGTCGGGACCCTCGACCGCATCATTCGTCTGATCGTGGGTATCGTGCTCATCGCCTACGCCGTGCCGATCGGGTTTCCGGCCACAGGCTGGAACGGGGTCGGCTGGCTCGGCTTGATCCCGCTGGCGACGGCGGTGCTGGGAAGTTGCCCGCTTTACACCATGCTCGGCGCCTCGACCTGCCCGCGCGCCGGAGTCAAATGACCGGACTCAAAAGAAAAGGGGTGTAGCCCGGTCCGGGCCACACCCCTTCCCAAAACACGGCGCGGGAGAAAGACGCGCCGTGGGGGGGACCCCTACATCCGGAAGCGCAGGCCGGCGCGGAACGTGCGGCCCATGACATCATAAAGTGACGAGTTGATGGGAGAGCGTTCCCACGTATCGCCGCCGGGACCCGGAGCGACGATCGACGGATCTTTATTGAAGACGTTCTGAACGTTGAAGAACGCTTCCATATCGACGTCTTCGCCGATCCCGAACTTGTAGGTCACCGCGGTGTCGAAGTAGACGGCGCCGGCGATGTCGTTCTCATCCACCGTGCGGTTGTTCACCGTCGACACCGGGCAGCCCGTCTGACACTCGATGTTCGAGTTCAGATAGACGCCCGAGCTGACGCCGCGCGCGGCGATATTGAAGTCGAACATCTCGCCCGTGTAGCCCACCGAAGCGCGGTACTTCCAATCCGGCGCGGTGATGTTGTTGAGGACGCTGTTCTGGCCGGCATATTCCACCGGCACGCCGATGCCGTTGGACTCATAGCGCTTGATGAAATGAGTCGCCATGAAGCGGACGCTGAAATTGCCCGCCATGGACGAGACCAGCGCGTCGGCCGGAATCGTGTATCCGGCCTCGATGTCCATGCCGCGCGCGACCTGGGTGACGAGGTTGAACGGAGTCACGCGGATAAGCGAGATCGTACGGTCGGCGTTGAAGTCGAGCGCGCCGCAGATCTGCGGGTTCTGAGTCGCGAAACACTGATCGATGATCTGCTGGGTGCTGAGGGACCCCAGCGCGTCCTTGATGTTCAGGTTCCAGTAGTCGACCGAGGCGTTGAAGCCGGGCAGGAACGACGGCTGAATGACCGCGCCGATGCCGGTCATGTCCGACTTTTCCGGGCGAAGATTCGGATTGCCCAGCGTGCGCGAGCGGCCAAGCTCGCTGATCGCCGCCCCGGTCACCGGATCGGTACGGAAGGGGTTGAGATAACCCGGGAAGCCGCTGGTGCCGGTGTTGTAGAGATCCTGCAAATTCGGGGCCCGGATGTCGCGCGAACGCGTCAGGCGGAAGCGGATGTCGTCGACCGGCGCCCAGGTCAGCCCCAGCTTCCAGGTGGTGACATAGCCGGACGCGCTGTAGTCGGTGGCGCGCACGGCGCCATTGAATTCGAGCGACCGCGCGAAGGGCGCGTCGACGGCGAGCGGAACGACGGTTTCAAAGAAACCCTCGGTCACGCTCAGATTGGCGCGGAAGACCTGATAGTTGCCGAAGTTCCAATCGAAGGCCGCCGAAACGGGATCGTTGACGCCCTTGATCCTTTCCTTGCGGTGTTCGAGGCCGAACGCCACCGAAACGGCGCCCGCCCACAACTCGAACGGCTCGCCCGAGACCGAGGCGGCGGCCACGTCCTGCGTCGGGGATTCGGTGCGGAAGTCCCGCTCGCCGTTGCCGTGGAGATAGTCGATGGCTTCCGGCGAGTTCACGCCGGTGCCGAAGATATTGTAGGGCACGCAAAGACGGTCGTCGTTGGTCGGATCCGCGTCCGCGTTCACGCGGCAGATGGGCAAACCGGTGACCGGCGAGCGGATATTGTCGAGCGCCTTGTTGAAGGCGGAGCGCTTCACGACGTCGAAAGTCTCCTGGTGAAGGTGCGCGATGCCTTTTTGATAGTAGGCGTCCCAGGTCCAATGGGAGTCCATGGCGTCGAACGCGCCGTTGGCGCCGACGACATAGCGCTGAACGCGGCGGTCGTTGAACGCGCCCGACTGACGGGTATCGCCGTGCAGGCTGCCCATGGTGAATTGAGTGATGCCGAGCGCGTTGGCGCGCGCCAGCACGTCGGACGGGATGAAGGCGTTGTCGATACGGATGTTGAGGCTGGCGGTATCCTGACGGGTACAGCACCAGTTGCGGTTCTGGTTGTGGGTCCAGCTGGCCTGCGCGAACACCGAGACGTTGTCCGACAGATCGTAACTGGCGCGCAGGAAGACGTTCTGCGTTTCCATCTGCGAGGTCAGGCTTGGCCCGACGCGCGAGCCGCGCGTGGTCGCGGTACGCCATCCGCCGCCCACCATGACCGGGTTCGAGACGATCGGCCCGTAAGGGAACGGATAGGCCGCGCCGCCTTCGCCGAAGGCGGTGCCCGCCAGGGCGGTATTCGTGATGATCCCGCCGACGGTCGCGAATGCGACGCTCGACTGATCGCGCACGATGTTCTGGGGGACGGAAGTCGATTGTCCGAGGGCGGCGTTGGTGCCGTAAGCCGGGTTCACGACGATCTGCCAGCCCGCGAGGTTGTAGCCGCGCCGGTTGAGCCGCACGCCCGCCACGTCGTTGACCGATGCCGAGAACAGGAAGTGACCCCGCCCGGACGCGAACGGCGTGCCGTAGGTCAAGGACGTGTCCCAGGACTCGTTGTCGCCGTAGGTCGTGATGTCGCCGGCGACCTGCCCTTTCAAGCCGGTGAATTCCTTGTCGAGGATGAAGTTGACCACGCCCGCGACCGCGTCCGAACCGTAAGCCGCGGACGCGCCGCCGGTGACGACGTCGAGACGCGCGACGAGCGCCTGGGGAATGGTGTTGATGTCGACAAGGCCGTCGGAACTCGATCCGACGGAGCGCTGGCCGTCGACCAGCACGAGGGTCCGGTTCAGTCCGAGGCTGCGCAGATTGATGGCGTTGATGCCCGAGCCGCCCGAGCTCATGGTGGAGCTGGTATTGGTCGGCATGCGGCTGCCGACGAAGGCGGGCAGCGTGTTGACGTAGTCGGCGACGTTGGAAGTGCCCGCGTCCTGCAATTCCTCGACCCCGACGACGGTGATCGGCGTCGGCGCTTCGTAACCGTCGCGCACGATGCGCGTGCCGGTCACCACGATTTCATCGGCGGCCTCGCCCGCCGCGGGCGCCGTCTGCGCATAAGCGTGCGGCGCCGCCGCCGCGAGGATCATCGCCGTCGCGCTGACGGTCGCAAGCGCGTTCCGTTTGACGCGCGAACGCGCGGACATGACTTGAGTATTGCTCACTGAGCCCCCTAAAAATGCCGGCGGATGACAATATCCGCGCCCCGCCGAAGGCTAACCGGACAAGCTGTCATCCGCCTGTCGTTACGGCTCTTTCCGCATTAACCGAATGACCGCTCAATCTATTCGCGCCCGCATCATCCACACGGGCATCCTCCGCGCGGGGCGGCGGGTGTCACTGCATCACGTCGGGCGGCCGGGACGGCGCGAGCGTGGCGCCGTGCATGATGCGCGACCAGCGATCGACGAACTTGGAGCGGCCGATGACGTCGACGTTCGCGAGAACGCCGGGCCCCATGCGCACGGCATGGACCAGGTGCGTGGCGGCGTGCGGACCATCGCTTTTCTCCAGCACCTTCATGTTCACGGGCGTGTAGGACCGGCGCGTGAGGATGCGCTGGCCGCGCTGCGACAGGACGTAGTCGAGAAACAGGCGCGCGGTGGACGGATGCAAGGCTTCCTTCGGAATGAACGCGATGTTGGAATTCATCTGCGTGTACTCGGACGGGAGCACCACGCCGAACGAAGGGTCTTCCTTCGCCGCCTCGAAGGCATGGGTCCCGAGCACGTTGTAGGCGATAGCCATCTTGCCCGACCTGACCGCATTGACCATTTGCTCGCTCGACGGATACAGCGTCGGTTCACACGCGGCGATGGCTTCGATCAAGGACCAGGTGTCGCGGGTGATGCGGATATCCTCGGAGAAAAAGCGGAACCCCACGCCGCTGCCGGCCGCGTTATAGGTGCCGACCTTCCCGCGGTAGAACTCCGCCTTGGCGCGCAGCAGCTTTTCGAACTCGTCGCGCGATCCCGGGACGTCGGCGGCGGGAACCAAGTTCCTGTTATAGACGATCACCGCCGGCTCGGCGGTGATGGCCCAGCCTTCGTTGCGCCAGACCGCCCAATCGGGCAGGCCGGGTTTTTCCGGGGAGTTGTAAGCCTGAGCGTAGCCGTCGTTGATGAGTTTGACCGACTCATCCATGCTGTGAAGCCACACGAGATCGGCGGTGCCCTTGCGCTCGGCCGATTCCACCATCACCCGGCGCATCGTCTGGCCGGTCGCGAGCAGCACATACTCGATCTTGATAAACGGATAGACCGTGCGGAAGTCGGCGAACACGTCGCGCAGGTCGATCGGGAACATCGTCGTGTAGATGACGAAGGTCTTTTCCCGCCGCGCTTCTTCGATAAGCCGGTCGTACGACCGCGGATAACCGGAGCGCACCTGCGGCTCCGCGGCACCGGCAGCGCCCGCGGAAGCGGCGAACGCGCCTGCCATCGCGATCAGGTATCGCCGCGAAAGCATTGCTGAGGGCCTCCCGGTCACCTACTGTATAGGACAGCTTAAGCGGCGAACCTGTCGTTTAGCTGTCACGACATCTGGCGCGCTATATATCGTGGGCGAGGGGGGAGCAACGTCCAGGATGCGTATTCTCGTGGTGGAAGACGACCGCGCGCTGGCACGCGGGGTCATGGCGACCCTGAAGGCGGAGGGCCTGTCGGCCGACTACGCCCAGGACGGCGAAACCGCGCTCGAGATCGAATCGGCGCACGACTACAGCACGATCCTTCTCGACGTGAACCTTCCGGGGGTCAGCGGCTTCGAGGTCCTCAAGACCTTGCGGGCCCGGGGATCGAAAGCCCCTATCCTTATCCTGACCGCGCGCGACGCGATCAGCGACAGAATCAGCGGGCTTGATCTGGGCGCGGACGACTACGTCCTCAAACCCTTCGATCCGTCCGAGCTGGCCGCGCGGGTGCGCGCGCTGATCCGGCGGGCGGGCGGCGATCCAAAGCCGGCGCTCACGCTGGGGCCGCTGGCGGTCGACCGCTGCGCGGGGGTCGCCTACCTCAACGGCGTCCTGATCGACCTGCGGCGGCGCGAATTCGCGGTTCTCGAAGTGCTCGCCAGCTGCGCCGGGAAGGTCGCGCCGCGGGAAAGGATCGAGAGCCAGATTTTCGGTTATGACGAGGTCGTCGGGCCGAACGCCCTCGAGGTCTATGTCGGCCGCCTGCGGCGGAAGCTGGAGCCGTGCGGCCCGGCGATCCGCACCATCCGCGGCGTCGGGTACATGATCGACAAGGCATGAGGGCGCTGCGCACGGCGAGCGCCGGTTCGCTGCGCACGCGGCTTCTGACGGTCGTCGTCGGCCCGCTCGCCGCCATCGCGCTGGCGCTGATCGTCGGCGGGGGGATCTTCGTCCATCGCGTGGCGCAACAGACCAGCGACCGCGTGCTTGAAGGCTCGCTGTCGGCGATCGCGGAAACCCTCGCCATCGAAAACGGCGAGATCACGCTCGATCTTCCGCCTGCCGCCTTCGGAATGCTGGAAACGGCGGACCGCGACAACGTCTACTACAGCATCCGTCACGGGGGGCGGCTTCTCACCGGCTACGCCGATCTCCATTCGCCCGACCCGGCCAGCCTGCCCGACGACCGCCCTGCCCTTCGCGACGACGTTTTCCGCGGCGCCAGCGTGCGCGTCGCGGCGCTGGCGCGGCGCCTGCCGCGCCTCGATCAGCCGGTGATCGTGCAGGTCGCCGAAACCATGAACGGCCGCAACCAGCTCCTGTTTCGCCTGGCCTCGATCCTGCTGGCGTCCGGCGCGGTCCTGGTGGTCGCGACCGCGGTGCTGATCGGCCCGGCGCTGGCCTGGGGGCTGCGGCCGTTCCGCCACCTGCGCCAGGAAATACAAGCGCGCGCCACGAACGGCCCGATCGACCTGTCGCCGCTGTCCTTGAAGGAAGCGCCGCGCGAAATCCAACCCTTCGTCGGCGCCTTCAACGGCCTGCTTCAGCAGCTGGAAGCGTCCACGGCGAGCATGCGGCGCTTCACGGCGGACGCCTCGCACCAGATGCGCACGCCGCTCGCGGCGTTGAAAACCCATCTCTCCCTGGCGCTGCGGGCAAGGGCCGCGGGGGCCGAGGCGGCGGACCATCTCCAGGAAGTCGAGGCCGCGGCGACGCGACTGGAACGGCTGCTCACCCAGCTTCTTTCGCTGGCGCGCGCCGAGGAGCGCGGCGCCCATCTTCCGCTGTCCGTCGTCGATCTGACCGCCCTGGCGCAGAACCTGACGGCCGAACGGGCGCCGCAGGCCGTCGCCGCCGGGATCGAGATCAGCTTTGAATCGACGGAGACGGACAAGGTCATGGTGTGGGCCGCGCCGTTCATCATCGAAGAAGCGGCGACCAACATCATCGACAACGCGATCCGCTACAATTGCGCAGGCGGGCGCGGCGCTGGACGTGTCACGGTGCGCGTCACCCGATGCGAAGGCGCGCCGTGCCTCGAGGTCGAGGACGACGGCCCCGGGCTGAGCGCAGAGGAACGCAATGACGTCTTCCGGCGGTTCGCGCGCCTCAAGCGCGACAGCAACCGCGCGGGCTCGGGCCTCGGGCTTGCCATCGTGCAGACGCTGGTGACCAAAATCGGCGGGCGCGTGGAAATGGCCGACCGGCCCGCGGGCGCCCGCGGCCTGCTGGCGCGCATAATCGTGCAGCCCGCCCCGGGGACAGGAAAATGAAAGGTATTTCAGTCTAGTCTGCCCCCCGCGATTTGACGTTTGCGGGGCCCGGAGGCGGGTTGGCCCAAGGCGTGGGCCGTCTTTGGATCCGACCGACTCGGGGGCGAACACCGCGCGATCAAGTCTGCACCGCTAAGGTATCAAATTATGTGTCCGCCGCCGGTGCGCGGCGGGATATGCTGGCCCCGCCCATCGGCAGGCCGAAGGATATAGGGGTCCGCATGAACAAGGTTGCCACATGGTTCGGTCTCGTCGCGCTGTGCTGCGCGCCCGCGTTCGCCCCGAGCGCCGCCGAAGCCCCCGCCAAGACGGCCGAAACCGAAGCGGGCATTCCGGTCACCGATAAACTCGTGATCGAAAAATGCGGCGCCTGCCACGAGGCGGACGACAAGGGCAACCTGTCACGCATTTCCTGGTCGCGCAGCACGCCCGAAGGATGGGCGCAAGTCATCCGCCGCATGGTGCGCCTGAACGCCGTCGTGCTGGAGCCCGCGGAGGGCCGCGCGATCGTGAAGTACCTCGCGACGTATCACGGCATGGCGCCCGAAGAAGCCAAGCCGGTGATGTATGTCCCGGAGAAGCGCATCATCGACGAGCCGAACCTGCCGGGCGAAATCGTGCGCGACGCCTGTTCCCGCTGTCATGAATTCGGCCGCGCGCTGTCGTGGCGGCGCACGAAGAACGAATGGAAATTGCTGGAGAACCTGCACGTCGCGATGTTCGCGCAGGCCGACGCGGGCTTCCGCACGCCCATCCGCTGGGGAGCCGCCGGCGGCGGCGCGGCGCCGAGCGACGGAAGCCCGAAGCCCAAGCGCCCCGGCGAGGCCGCGCTGGAATATCTCGCCAAGGCGGCGCCGCTCCACACGCCGGAATGGACCGCGTGGCGCTCGCGCATCCGCGCGCCGCGGATCGCCGGCAAGTGGTACGTCTCGGCCACCGTGCCGGGACAGGGCAAATATGTCGGCGAACTCACGATCTCGCCGACGGAAGTCCCCGACGAATTCCGCACGGAGGTCCATCTGCGTTCGGTCGCGACGGGGGCCGCGATGACGCGCTCCGGCACGGGGCTGGTTTACGCGGGATATTCCTGGCGCGGGCGCTCGAAAGGCAACACCGCCGTCAGCCGGCCGGACGACGCGATGAGCGAAACGCGCGAGACGCTGTGGTTCGCGCCCGACCAGTCCTACGCGGAAGGCCGCTGGTATTGGGGCGAATACAACGAGTTCGGCTTCGACGTGCGCCTGGAACGCGCGGGCAGCACGGCCGCGGTGCTGGGCGTCAGCCCGGCGTCGGTGAAGGCGGGCGCCAAGGGCGTGCAGCTGAAGATTTCCGGGGCCAACCTGCCGGCCGCCGTCGCCGCCGCGGATCTCGATCTCGGCGCGGGCGTGACGGTCAACCGCGTGGTGTCGAACACCGCGACGGAGATCGCCGTCGACGTCGACATCGACGGCGCCGCCGTCTCGGGCAAGCGCGACGTGGGGCTGGGCGGATCGGTCGTCGAGCAGGCGTTCGCGGTGTACCGCAGGATCGACAACATCGTCGTCACGCCGGAGACCGGCCTCGCCCGCCTCGGCGGCGCCGGCAACTTCGCCAAGGGCTATCAGCAGTTCGAGGCGATCGGCTACGAGAACGGACCGGACGGGAAAGCCCGCACGGCCGACGACATCGCCATCGGACCGCTCGAGGTCACCTGGTCCGTGGAAGAGTTCCTGTCCGTTTACGGCGACGACGACCGCGCGTTCGTGGGCGAGCTGAATCAACGCGGCCTGTTCACCCCCGCGCTGCACGGCCCGAACCCCAAGCGCAAGTTCGGGCGCAACAACTACGGCGACGTATGGGTCGTGGCCACCGCCAAGACCGAAAAGGACAAGGATGGAAAAGCGGTCAACGGCCGCTCGCGCCTCGTCGTGACGGTTCCGAGCTACATGCGCTGGGACCAGCCCGAGGTGAACCAATGAACGTCGGGATCAACCGGACCTACCGGCTCGGTGAATTTCACCAGTTCGCATCGTCGGACCGGCGCTTCCTTTACCTGGTGCCCGCCGGCGCCATCTTCGAGATCGACGGACCGGCCGGCCGGGTCATCGACCGCTTGAGCAACGGGCCGGCGTCGCACCGCGAGCTGATGCAGGAGCTTTCGGCGACGGGCGTGGAAGAGCCGGACGCGCACGAGCTGATCGGCGAGCTGTTCGGGGCGCGCGTCATCGGCTCCGGAGAAATAGCGCCCACCCCGCTGGCCAACCCGCCCGACGACTTCCCCTTGCAGTCGCTGGTGATGAACATCACCAACCAGTGCAATCTGGCGTGCACCTATTGTTACGAGTTCGGCCAGGACAAGATCGCGACGCCGCAAGGCAAGGCGAAATACATGGACATCGCCACGGCCAAAGCCTCGGTGGATTTCCTGTTGAAGCAGTCCGCGGGCCGCAAGGCGATCCACATCACCTTCTTCGGCGGCGAAACGCTGATGAACTTCCCGCTGCTGAAAGAGGTGGTCGCCTACGCCAAGGAGAAAACCGCCGCCGAGGGCCGCACGGTGGACTTCAGCCTGACCACCAACGCCACCCTGCTGACGCCGCCGATCGTCGCGTTCCTGTCCGAGAACGAGATCGGCGTCACGGTGAGCATGGACGGTCCGCCGGAGCTGCAGGACAAGCGCCGCGTCTACAAAAGCGGCAAAGGCAGCTATGAGGTCGTGGAGCCGCGCATCCGCCATCTCATCGCCAACCACCGCACCCGCGCCATCACCGCGCGCGTGACCCTCACCGACGGCGTGACGGATGTGATGCGCATCTACCGCCATCTCAAGGACGACCTCGGCTTCCACGAAGTCGGCTTCGCGCCGGTCACCTCGTCGTCGACCGCGGACTACGCCATCACGGGCAAGGACATGGACGCGGTCGTCGCGCAGTTCCACGCCCTGGCGGACGAATGGCTGGAATACGCCCTGAACGGGCGCATGCACGGCTTCACCAATGTCAGCGACACGCTCTCGGAATTGATCCAGGGCGTGAACAAGTCGCATCCGTGCGGCGCGGGCCTGGGCCTGCTCGGCGTGGGACCGTCGGGCGACCTCACGCCCTGCCACCGCTTCGCCGACGCGGACGCGCATACGCTGGGACATGTGAATACCGGCCTCGACCGCTCCAAACAAAGCGACTTCCTCACCAAGGGCCACATCAACGCCAAATACGACTGCCAGAGCTGCTGGGCGCGCCCCTTGTGCGCCGGCGGCTGTCACCACGAGGCCTTCGTGCGTTACGGAGACACCGGCCACGCGAACCTGCATTACTGCGATTGGATCAGGGAGTGGACGGACAAGTGCCTGCGCATCTACGGCGCCGTCGCCGCCCACAACCCCGCATTTCTGGAAAAATTTGCCGAAAGGAAAGCGCTGTCATGAAACACCTTCGCGCGCTGAACAAGAAGGCCCGCCGCATCGACGCCATCCTGTCGTCGAACGACGCGGACGTCGTCGCCCTGCAGCAGGCGCCGAATCCCAACCGGCCGCATGTACCGATGGGCTGCAGCCTGGCGTTCTCGCCCGGCTGGGAGGTCGACGCCGGCGGCGGCACCGCCGGTCTGTGCCAGCCGGTCGAACGCGATATCTATGATTGCTACGTGACCTGCTTCTGGCCCGCGCAAGTGCCGGACCACGTCAACAACTACCCGGACTGGGCCGACAAGTGCGCCGTCGCCACCAAAGACTGGCGCAAGCTCGACCTGGTATTCCCCTAGAGCCCGGAACGACAATGAAAAGAACCTGCATCGGCATTGCCGCCATCCTCGGGGCGATGACCATTTCGGGGATCGCGCAAGGCGCGTCCCTCTTCATGGGCGCCTATCCGGACTCCGTGGTCGTCTTCAACGACAAGAACGGCGCCCTGACCGACCGCATCCATCTCGAGACCGGCCTGCCGACGAGCCTGCGGCTCTCGCAGGACAAGAAGCGCCTCTACGTCACGACGCTGACCAACGGCGGCGTGGAAGTCATCGACATCGCCACGCGCAAGGTCATCAACCACTTCACGCTGAATACGCCGACGACGCGCTACCGCTTCAGCGGCGGCGTGCCGGACCCCAGCGGCAAGCTGCTTTACGTCATCGCCACGAAAATCGACAAGCACCTCGACCGGTACGAGGTGGAGGAACCGAAATTCACGGTCATCGATCTCGAGAAGAAAGAGGTCGTCAAGACCGCCGCCCTGGCTCCGGAGGACGAAGAAGCCCTGCGCGGCGGCTTTGCCCGCGTGGGCGTGGACATCTCGCCCGACGGCAAATTCCTCTATCACTTCGGCGACAAGGTCGTGGTCATCGATACCGCCGACCTCAAGGCCGTGGACCGCATCCAGCTGGCGCGGCCCGACCTCGACGGTCTCGAGAGCGGGACGTTCGGCAGCGCGCTCGAAACCATCCGCGAGCCCGGACATTTCACCTCGGTCTTCAACGCCACCGACCCGATCGTGCACAACAAGGTGTTCGGCGTCGGGCGTTTCGACCTCGCCAAGCGCAGCTTCGACTTCACGCCCCTGGGCCCGGCGCCGGCGAACATGACCGGCTTGCAGGTCGCGCCGAACAAGCGCGACGCCTTCGCGGTCGTCACCACCGGCCTTTACGGCAACAAACGCTGCGAGTTCTGGCGGATCGACCTTGCAAGCAACGCCCTGCGCACCAAGAGCGAATTCCCGTGCAAGTCGCGTTTCAGCTTCGGCATGTCCCACGACGGCCGTAAACTGTATATCTACGGCGCGAGCTTCGACCTCGAGGTCTACAATACCGAGACGTTGCGCCTGGAAAGCACCTGGGACCTCAATAACGACGTCACGGGCGCCGGACTGGTGGTGGTCGAGTAACAACCGAACCTCGCCGCCTGTCGGGTACATTAAAAGGCTGCGGCAGGAAGATGGTTGAGCGTTTTTCGGTGCATATCCACGGCGACGGCGTCGCGGCCCTTGCCTGCGCGCGCCTTTTGCGCAGAGCGGGCCTCGGCGTTTCGATGGCGCCCACCGCGCGCGGACACGTTCCCGCGCTGCTGCTCGGCGCCCAGGCCATGCGCCTGCTGGGCGACATCTTCGCGCAGGAGGAGCCGTTTTCGGGGCTTCACCGCATCCACACCCGGCGGGTCGCCTGGGGACCGAAGGCGGACGCCGTGGCCGTGCCGCACATGGGCGTCGTGGTCGGCGAGGAGGAGTTGATCGCCCGCCTGCCGGTCCCGGAAACGCGCGAGGAAACGCACGAGGCCCCGCCGGCGTACACCATCCATGCGGCCAAACCCTTGCCGGACGCGGCGGCGTATCGCCGGTTCGGGACCCAGAAAGCGGGAAGCCTGACCGCCCGGCTGAGGCCCGCGGCGGACGCGGGCGCCTGTTATGTGGAGGCGCTCGATGACGGCTGGCTGTTCCTGATCCCGACGAGCGCCGCGCAGGCGCGGCTGTTCGCGGTCGGCGCGGACGCCGAAGCGCTGCTCGGCGCCAGCCGCCTGATCGCGCCGGCGGTCGACGGGATAACCCCCGTGGCCGGTTTCTTTGAAATCTCCCCCAGCATCGCGGATCCCTTGCGCGCCGCCGACTGGCTGGCCTGCGGCTCCGCGGCCATGACGTTCGATCCCATCTGCGGCGACGGCACGGCCACCGCGGCGCGCGCAGCCATTCTGGCCTGCGCGGCGCTGTCGGCCATCGCCAAAGGCGGCGCGCCCGAGCCCCTGCTGCTTCACTATGCGAGCCTTCTGACAGGGGCCATGCGCAGGCACCTCGCCCTCTGCATGGAATTCTACGCCTCGGGAGGAACCGGCGCCTGGTGGAGGGAACAGTGCGCGCTGCTGCGCGAGGGCCACGACTGGTGCACGGCGCAATTGGCCCTGACGCCAGAGCCGCGTTACCGTTTGCAGGACTTCGACCTGGTTTCCATCGAGGCATCAAACCCGTGACCACTCCTCCCGCCGTCGCAGAGTGGCGAACCTATGGGCGTCTGTGGGTTTTCCTGAAGCCTTACAGCCGCGCGCTGGCGGCGGTGGGGGCGGTCAGCCTCATCGCCACGGCGCTGACCCTGGTCCAGCCCTATTTCTCCAAGCTCCTGATCGACGAAGCGCTTTTGAAGCGCGACATGGACATGCTGGCGCTGCTGGCCGGGTTGATGTTCGTCATCGCGGTGGCCGGGTTCGCGGTGAACATCGTCACGAGCTACAAGTACCTGAAGATTTCCGCCGCCATGCTGTTCGACATGCGCGTGGCCTTGTTCCGGCACCTGCAGACGCTGTCGCCGCGCTTCTATGCGCGCTTCCGGCTGGGCGACCTGATGTCGCGCCTGAACGCCGACGTGGGCGAAGCGCAGCGCATTTCGGCCGACACGCTGCTTTCGGTGTTCAGCAACCTCCTGTTCCTGGCGGGCAGCGTCGCGATGATGCTGTGGCTGGAATGGCGGCTGTTCCTGGTGGGAACCGTGCTGGTGCCCGCCTGCATCCTCACCTTCCTGCATTATCAGCGCCGCCTGACGCTGTTGACGAAAGAGATGCGCGAACGCGGCGCCGACGTGGGCAGCCACTTCGTCGATTCGATCCTGGGCATGCGCGTGGTCACGTCGCTTCTGGCCGACAGACACGAGGTCGAACGCTTTCGCGCGCGCAGCGACGCTTTTGTCCGCAGCATGCTGAGCACCCAGATGGCCTCGTTCATGACCGGCGCCCTGCCCGGCACCCTGCTGGCGGCGTCGACATCGATGGTCTTCCTGTATGGGGGCTATCTCATCATCGACGACCGCATGACGATCGGCACCCTGGTGGCCTTCATGGCTTACCACGCCCGCCTGCTGGCGCCGATCCAGACGCTGATGGCGATGAGCGCGGGCCTGGCCTCGGCGCGCGTCGCGCTGGGGCGCATTTTCGAGATCCTCGATACGCCGGCCGAAGTGACCGAGCGCGCCGATCCGCTTGCCGTCGGTCCGCTGAAAAATGCGATCCGCTTCGAGGGGGTTTCGGTGCGCCACGACCGCGACGCGGTGCTGACGCGGATCTCGCTTGAAATCCCCCGCGGGTCGACCTGCGCGGTGCTCGGCCCCAGCGGCGTCGGCAAATCCACCCTCGCCGACCTCCTGGTGCGCTATATCGATCCCGACGAGGGCCGCATCCTCATGGACGGCCATGACCTGCGTGACGTCGCCCTGGGCGCCCTGCGCCGCGAAGTGATTCTGGTCGACCAGACGCCGTACCTGTTCAACGACACCATCGCGGCCAACATCGCCTTCGCCTTGCCGCCGGTGAGCCGCACGGACATCGCCGCCGCGGCGGACGCCGCCGGGTTGAGCGAAACCATCCGCCGGCTGCCGGAGGGTTTCGACACCCGCACCGGTGAACGCGGCCTGGCGCTGTCGGTGGGTGAACGCCAGCGCGTGGCCATCGCCCGCGCGCTATTGCGGCGCCCCAGCGTGCTCGTTCTCGACGAGCCGACCTCGGCGCTCGATACGCAAACCGAGGAGTTGGTGACCGCCGGGCTGCGGTCCATGCTGCCGGACGCGACGATCATCCTCATCACGCACAAGGCGTCCATCGCCGCGCGCGCCGATGCGACCATCGTCATCGAAAACGGGCGCGCGCGGTACGAGGAACGGCTTCCTCGGGCGGCGGCGCCGTGACGGGCGGCGCGGGCATCCGCGTCGCCGCCATCGACAGCGGCGTGAATCCGTCACATCCGCACATCGGGCGGATGGCGGGCGGCGTCGGAGTCACCATGGCGGGAGACCTGGACACCGGCGAGGGTGCGTGGATCGATAAACTCGGTCACGGCACGGCGGTCATGGCCGCGATCCAGCAAGGCGCGCCCGCGGCGGAGCTGTACGCGGTGAAGGTCTTTCACGACGCGCTGCGCACGCGCGCCCTCGCCCTCGTGCGCGCCATCGACTGGTGCCTCGGCCAGGGCATCGACGTCATCAACCTGAGCCTGGGGACGGTCAACGCACAGTATGCCGAAGCTTTCGCGGACGCGGTGGACCGCTGCCTGCGGCGCGGAACCGTGATCGTGGCCGCGCGCGAAACCAATGGGACGCTCTGCTATCCGGGAAGCCTGGCGGGCGTCATCGGCGTCGGCCTCGATTGGGACATCCCGCGGGAGACGTACCGCCACGAACACAAAGACGGCGCCGCGGTTTTTTACGCCTCGGGCTATCCGCGCCCGATCCCGGGCGTGCCGCCGGTGCGCAATCTGTACGGCATCAGTTTCGCGGTCGCCAACCTGACGGGCTTTGTCGCCCGCGCCTGCGCCGCGCTGGGACCCCAGGACCCGCAGGAACGTTTCGCCGCGGTTCAACGGTCTCTGATCGAGTCCGCCGCCGCGCCGGGACTCAACGTCTAAATCACCGCCCGCTCGCCCAATCTTCGATCGTCTTCCAGTTCGTGACGCCGGGCACCGCCGTGACGGTCCCGTCCGGGTCGATCAAAAGTGTCCGCGGCAGTTCGCCGCGCCACGCCGGGTCGATCTCGAACCGCAAACGCGCCGTGAAGCGGTCGGCAAAATTCCAGCTCTCGACGTCGCCGAGCCCCGCCTTGGCCAGCGTGGCTTCAACCCGTTCCGCGGGCATCGGCGCGGGATCGGCGGCGATCAGGACCAGATCGATCTTCGGGAACGCCGCGCGCAGCCGCGACCACCGCGGAAGTTCGGTGAGGCACGGGCCGCAGGTGAGGCCCCAGAGATGAACCACCAGCGGCCGTTCGGCATAGTGGGCGCGGATGTCCTGCCAGCTTCCGCGGACAAAGGGCGCCGCATCGCCGGCGACGGCCGGTCCCGCGCAGAGCAACAGGGCCGCAAGAAACGCGAGCGCCTTCATGGCGCATCCTCCAACGCGATGAGGCGGTAGCCTTCCTTGGCCGTCAGCCACGACAGGTAGGGCTCGGGTCCGCGCGCGACGAGGACCGGCAGATCGAAGCTGTCGTCGGTCGCGGCGATCTCACGCGGCGCCGACCAGGCGCCGTCCGTCTTCTTCATCGCCTGGATGCTGACCCGGACGCCGTCGAATTCCTGCCACGCCAGCCAGAGGCCGCGGCCGACCGCAAGCAGTTGCGCGTGCCCGGGATTGTTCGCCGCCGTTCCAACCGGCTTCGCCGCCGTGAACGTGACGCCGGCGTTGCGCGACTGCGCATAGAACAGACCCTTGCGCACATCGCCCTCGGTGAACCATGCCGCGTGATAGGACCCGTCGGCGGTGATGGCGAAAGCCGGGCCGTGATGCGGACAGGCGTCGATTCGCCACGAATCGGTGGCCACGCGATGCATCGGCCCGGGCCGGCCGCCGGTGAAGGTCATCACCGCGTGATCGCGGACCTGGCCGGGGAAGATCTGCCGCCACAGGACGGCGACATTGCCCGGCGGATCGAAGGCGACGGCGAAGCGGCAGCATTCGCAGGTATTGTCCCGCGCGAGGACCGCCGGCGCGGGGCCGGCGCCGTCGAGCCAGGAAAACGCCAGCGCGGCACCGTCGTAACCGGTTTGCGCCGCGCGGGCCTTGCGTTTGTCCAACCACGCCGCGAAGACGCGGCCGTCGCTCTTGGCCGCCAACACCGGAAATCTTTGACTGGCGGGATCGTCCGTCACAGGCGCCGGCGGCGAGAAGGTTTTTCCGCCGTCCGCCGACCGGCTCAGGTAGATCCGCCCGTTATACCCCGGCGTCTCCTGCATCACGGTGAAAGCGACGCTCAGGATCCCCGCGGCGTCGCGCACGATTTGGGGGCGCGCCTCCGGCCCGACATCCGCCGGGACGGCTTCGGGCGTGACGAAAACCGGCGGTGAAAACCGCACGCCGTCGCGCGACGCGGCGACAACGATGCGCCCGCCGCCCTGCCAGACCAGCCACAAGGTCCCGTCCTTGTCGAAAAAGGGCTGCGCCTTGTCGGAACAGGCGAGCGCGGAATCGACGCAGGCTTCGCGCGCCGCCGCAGCGCCTTTCCGGGAATGATCGGCGGCGCCCAGCGGCGGGGACGCCAGGAGAAACGCAAGAGCGAAGACGATGCCTTTGACGGTGCTCATCTCAAAACCTCGTCGTGAGGCCGATATAGGCCGTGCGCGGCAATCCGGGCGCGAACTGCGCCTGGCCATTCGAGACCGAGCTGGCCGTGGACCAGCGCGTGTCGAACAGGTTTGAAACGCGCCCGAAGATCTCGACTCCCGCGGAGATCATGTAGGACGCACGCAGGTTGGCCAGATCGTATCCGCCGTAGGACTGCGTGTTGAGGTCGTCCATCCAGTATGATCCGACACGCGCCCATTCGGCTTCGAGCCGCAAACCCGCAAGCCACGCCGGGGTATATTCCAGCGTCGTATTGACGGTGATCGCGGGGGCGGCGCTGATCTCCCTGCCCGACAGGTCCGTCGCCGCGTCGACGATCCAGTGCCGATAGACATGATCGCTGAGGCCGATCACGCTGATGACGCGGAGCTGCGAACCCGCCTGCCAGGCCACGGACGCCTCGAGGCCCTGGTGGCGCGTGCGCCCGTTGTTGGTCTGGGCCGGGCCCGCGCCCGTCGTCAGGGTGAGGATGTCGTTCCGCTTGATCATGCGATAGGCGGAGAGGTCGACCTCCAGCGCGGCGACGGCTCCGCGCACGCCCACCTCGTAGCTGTCGGCGACAATCGGTTTCAGGGCGAGCGAGTTGCTCGCCGCTCCGGGGCGGAACACCTGCGATTCCTGGGGGATCCGGAAGGATTGTTTATAGCTGGCGAAGACATTGACCGCCGGCGACAGCCGGTAGGTGGCGCCGAGGCTGGGTGTGACGCGCCGGAACCCGATATCGGTGTCGGCGGGCCGGAAGAACGTGCGCGGACCAAAGGGCGTGGGTGTGGCGAAGGCGCCGTCGGACAGCCGGTTGTCGTATTTGTAGCCGAGCACGTCGAAGCGCACACCGGCGGTCACGCGCAGATCGGACACGGGCGAGGTTTCAATCTGGCCGTAGGAGGAGGCCTGCCAGAAGGTGACGTCGTAGTCGTAGATACGGCCGAGATTGGTGTAGGACGCATAGACCGCGCCGTCGCGGACCGCCGCGATGCGATCCTCGCGCCGGAAACCCGGGCTGTAGTCGAGATCGGCCCCGACGATGATCCGCGTGCGCCACGGCGCGAGGTCGTGGCGGAACTTCGCCATGAGGCCGCCCGAGCCATAACCGCTCGTGGTCGTCACCGGATCGAAGGTGAGCGTGAACGTCGGCAACAGGTCCATCGTGCTCCAGCGGAAATACGGGATCAGCGACACGAGCGACGCGCCGGCTTCCTTTTCCCAATCGAACGATCCGCGCACGCTTTGCACCTCGCGGAAGGCGATCGGATAGTAGTTCGCGGTCGCATTGCCGATGTAGTCCGCGAGACGCAGCGCACTGTTCGCGCCCGTCTGCTGGTCGATATTGGTGGCCGAGAGGACCGTCTTCAGGCGGCCGCCGGCAAGCTCGACATCGGCCCGCAAGGTCAGACTCTGGCGGTCGTAAGCCGTCGCTGTCCGCCAGCCGTCGCTGTGCGTGACGTTGACGTCGGCGCGCAGGCCCACCCCGCTCCATGTACCGCTCATCGACCCGAGAGCACGCAGCCAGCCGAAGGAGCCCGCCTCCACCGTCAGGCCTGCCTCCGGCGCCGCGGCCGGCTTGCGCGTGATGGCATTGACGATGCCGCCGATGGCGTCGCTTCCGTAGAGCGCCGTGCCCGGCCCGCGGATCACCTCCACGCCGCCCGATTGAGGCAGGTTCACTTCGTAGAGGGCATTGTGATTGAAGAAGCCGGAGGCGCGGACCGGTACGCCGTCCTCAAGATAAAGATACACCGCCGACGTACCGACGGGCTGACGGATCCCGGTCATATGACCTTCGCCGTTGGTCTGCTGAACCGTGACGCCCGGCACGCGCCCCAGCAGGTCCGACGGATGCAGGGGATGGATGTTCTCGATATCCTGGCGGCCGATCACGGTGATGGAGCTTGCGACTTCCGACCGGAGCTGCCCCTCGCGCGCGCCGGTGATCACGATCTCGGGCATCGCGATCTCGGCCATCTCGATCTCCGGGACCGCCGCCATGTCCTGCGCGCGGGCGGCAGAGACCACCCCCAGACTGAGAGAAACGATAAGGGGTCGTATGACGCTGAATTTCATGATCCGGTCCGATTGAACGGCCGAGCTGCGACGGCGGCAGGGGGCGACCGCCGCAGCTCGAACCGCCTGCGCCGCTTAGCGAACGAGAATGTTGTCGCCGCGGCCCATCTTGGGATCCGCATCATCGGAGAACATGACGACCGCCATGGCGCCGCTGTGCGCGTGCGGCATGATGTGATCGACGATGACGTTGGCGCCCGCCACCGGCGAGATGAGGTCGAAGGTGGCTCCGTCACCCGGACCCACCAGGAAGCTCTGCAGGCCGGTCATCTTGTTCTTGGGATTGCCGCTCAGATAGACGGAGTCCCAGATTCCGGCGATGGGGTGGAACGAAGAAATCTCATTGGGTCCGGCGTTCACGAAGTACACCCTGACGCGCTCGCCCGGCTTGGCGACCAGGGTCTTGGTGGCCGCGGGATCGTGCACCGGGTCGTACTTGAAGGCGACCCCGTTGAAGACGACGTGCTTCCAGTCGTTCTTCATGATCGAATGCGTGTCGTCGGGATTGTTGTAGATTTCGGATTGAATGAGCACGTACTCGCGGTCCGCCTTCGGCCGCGACGCCGCGTCCTTCGGGTCGACCAGGATGATCCCGAACATGCCGCGGGCGATGTGCTGGTACATCGGATCCGATCCGCAGTGATAGTAGAAGGCGCCCGGATAGGTGGCGACGAAGCTGAAGGTCTTGGTCTCGCCCGGCTTGACCGATTCGAAGGCGCTGATGACATCGACCCGGGCCGCGTGCAGATCGATCGAGTGTGAATTCTTGTTGGCGCCGTCGTTGGTCAGCACGATCGTCACGCGGTCGCCTTCGGTGACACGCAACACCGGTCCCGGCACCTGTCCCTCATAGGTCCATGACACCTGCGTGGTGCCCTTGTTGTCGACCGGCAAGGCCACTTCCTTGGCGATCAGCTTCATGGTGATGTCCTTGGCCGCCGCGATTCCCGGCATGGCCATCATGGCCAGCACCGACGACGTAATCAGCAACGCGCGTTTCATTTTGAACGAATTCACAGCACATTCTCCTGTTAGGGTTGTCCGCATTTGCACACATAAAGAAGGTAATCGGCCATCTGTTCGATCTCGGCGTCGGTGAAGACCGACGACCAGGACGGCATAAGGGCCGATTTGTTGACGGCGGCGCCGCCCTCGCGGATCGCGCGCACCATTTGGTCGCGCGGCAGCGAGGACATGGCCGCGGAGTCGCTGTGATCGCGCGGCTGCACCGACAGACCGACGGTGTTCACGCCTTTGCCGTTGCGGGTGACGCCATGGCACTGGGCGCAGTAGGTGTCGTAGAGCCGGGCGGCCTGTTCGATCTTGGCGTCGGCGGCGAAGGCGCCTTGCACCAGCAGGAGAAGTCCCGCGCCGGCGCCGACGGCCATCGTGATTCTGTTCATCGTCATTCTCCGGCTTTCAGGGACACGACGTAGGCGGTGATGCGCTGAAGATCGACGTCGGTGAGGTCCTGACGCGGCATCCAGACATGGGGATCGAAGGCCTGCGGATTCTTGGTGTAGGCGAGGACGTAGGCGGGTTGCAGGCGTTCGCCGGCGTCGTACAGTTCCGGCGCGCTGACGCCGCCGACCCCGGGTTTCTCCTGATGGCAGGCGGTGCATCCGCGCAACTTGCCGAACGCCAGCTTGCCCATGGCAAGGTTGGCGCCCTCCGGGTTGAACGCGGCGGCTTCGACGATCCCGCTGCCGGTCAGCGTCATCAGGGCGTCGGCCAGCGTGCCGGCCGCGGCGGCATCGACCGCGGGATGCGGCGCGATCCCGGCGGGATCGATGGTGTCGCGCGGTTCGCCGGGTTTCGCGTGCTTGAACCACATGACGCCGCCGGCCCGGATCGGTTGCGGCTTCTGCAGCCACTTCACCAGCCATGCGCGGTTGAATTTCGCGCCGGCGTACCAGAGGTCCGGACCCTTGCGTGTCCACAGCCGATCCACGGAGGCGTCGGCGGGCTTTTCGAAGGCATGGCATTCGCCGCATTGACGCTGAAGGTCGGCCGTGTCGGCAGCCTGAGCCGAGCCCGCGACCAGGGCCGCGAGAAGGAAGGAAATAAGTTTCATGTGAGTCCCCGTCAGCCGATGGGTTCGCCCTTGAAGCGCGGGTTCGGATAGACCCCGAGCGGCTTGCGCATGCTTTCCTCGTAGTAGAAGTCGGGCACGAATTCCTTGTGGCCCCAGTGGTAATAGGGCTGGTTCCGCGGAATGCCCTCATATTCGATCACGGCCATGACCCCGCCGTGCGGCGTGTGGCCGTTCATGGTGTGATGGTCGATATGGTCGTGGATCATCCAGCGGCCGGGATTGTCGCAACGGATGATGATGTCGTACCGCTCGCCGGGGCCCACGAGCACGGTGTCGGCCTTGATCGGCGCGGGAAGCGCGTGGCCGTCCTTGTACGCGATCAGGAAGACATGGCCGTGGACGTGGATGGAGTGGAAACCGCCGCCGGCGCCGTACAGGCGCAGGCGGATGACATCACCCTCTTTCACGCGGATCGGCTGCGTTTCGGGAAACGATTTTCCATTGATGGTGAAATAGTCGAAGACGTCGCCCGGCATGCCGCCTTGACCGGGCTTGTTGGCCCAGGCCGAGGCCCATTCCGAAAACATCAGGATGTAGTCGCCGGTGACCTCTTTCTCGAGCGGCAGAGGCTTGAGGGGTTCGACGATGAAGGGCCCCCACATGCCGCGCGTGGCGACATGCTCATTCACGTTGACGTGGCAGTGGTACCACATGGTGCCTGGCGGATCGGCGATGAACTTGTACGTAAAGCTGTCCCCCGGCTGGACGCCGACCTGCGTCATGTCCGGCACGCCGTCCATTTCCCATGTGCCGCGCTGAAGGATGCCGTGCCAGTGGATGGAGTGCGGGAGGGTGGTCAGGTTGTTGAGCAACACTTCGACCTCGTCGCCTTCACGCACATGAAAGAGCGGTCCCGGGACTTGGCCGGCGAAGGCGAAGGTGTGGAACTTCTGCTGTTCCACCAAAGTGATCCGCGTGTCCTCGATGTTCAGTTCGAACTTGTGGGATTGGCCCTTGCCGCGCCTGGGAGCGGCGGAAGCGGCTTTCGCGGGAGGGGAGGCCGCGCTTGCCAGGACCGGCGTCGCCGCGGCCCCCAAGCCCGATAAAAGCGCCGAACGCCGAGAAACTTCCACCATCGCAGTCCTCCAAAGATGTATTATTTGTACATCTTACCGGGCCGATGACAGCAAAGCAATATTAAAAATACATCTTTGAGTCAAAAAAAGAAGGCGCGGCGTCCGCGCGCGCCCCATATCCTGAAAAGCTTATATTCGCGTCGTGCCGGGGCTGTCCGAACGCAAGGCCGGCGGTGAAGCCGGCCGATCAATCGCCGCGATTTTCACGCGATGCGCGTTCCGCGCGGCGCATAGTGTCGCGCCGCGAAAATTGATATCATGGATGCATCGATATTGCGTTTAATGGACGAGAATGCGTCTCACGGTCTACACCGACTATGCTCTGCGCGTCCTGATGTATGTGGCCATGCATCCGGACCGGCTCTCGACGATTTCGGAGATCTCGGCCGCGCATCGTATTTCCCGCAATCACCTCATGAAGGTGGTTCACCGGCTCGGAGTCGCGGGGTATGTGGAAACCTTGCGCGGCCAACATGGCGGCATCCGGCTCGCCAAGAAGCCGCAGGACATCGTGATCGGCGAGGTCGTGCGCACCACCGAGCCCGACCTGGCGCCCGTCTCATGCTTTGAGAGCGCGGGGTCGTGCGCGTTCACCGCGTCCTGCAAGCTGAAGCGCGCGATCAGCGATGCCCTGAAAGCCTTTCTCGCCGTGCTTGACGGCTACACGGTCGCCGACCTCGTGGAGAACCGCGGCACGCTGATGAGGCTGCTCGGCAACGATGCGAAAGCCGCGGCCAGAAGCGCGGCTCATCCGGTTTAGCGCCGCGGCATTCCCGCTATAACCGCTTCGCAGCGGTCGCTACGCCCACGCGATCGTCCGCGCACGGGAAACGCCTGGATTTAGCCTCGCAATTCTCCAAACTTTCCGCCTATTCTCCACGTCGCGCCTTCGCAGCGGCTTAATTGTCGGCTCTACTTTAAGACGGGTTGGCGGGAGAGACACCGATGCGCATCGGATTAACAGTGCTAGCCGGGCTTGTCATGTTTACCGCGACAGACATTGCCGCGCGTGAGTCGGGCGTCGGCAGGATGACCGCGGATCTCGAAGCGTCCTCCGCCACGGAAGGCGGCACCTCGCTCTGCACATGATCCTGGACGAAGAAGATAAGGAGATGCTCCACTATCTCAACGTTCGAGCGATGGATGTGAAACCTACAGATCCAATGAAGCTGGCGCCCGTGATGCCGCTCTCGGCGCATCTTGAAGTAAGGGCTGGTGTTTCGACGGACGAAGACCGCCGCGCTCAGTTACCCGAAGACGATGCGTTAGCGACATTCTTTACGGGCGAAGGTTCAGCACTGCAATTACACGTCGAGATGTTCAAGGATAAGGAAGTTACCTTGGTGCTGAAGCGGCCGGATGGCCGGGACATCAAGATCGCCGTGGCGCTTGCCGTACCGACCGTCGTCGACGGAGTCATGCGCTCGGATGCGGAAGCGCTGGTGCAGTACGGTTCGTGCCATACGGCGCTCTGGAGGCGTTTGGAAACGCTTCGCGCCACCAAATAGCCGAGCGACTCTTGGGGAAAAAACGTCCCCTCACTCCCACTC
>JAYSFT010000018.1:0-27687 GCA_041913245.1 Rhodospirillaceae bacterium
TTCGTTTGGCGACAGTGGCGACAGGCGACACTTTTGGATTTCGCCAATCGATCCAGGGACGTAGCCCTAAATCGCGCCGTGGCGACACTTTGGCGACACTTTGGCGACACTTCGAAGTTTTTTCGCGGTAAAGGCCGCGACTCATCGCGCTTATTTCAAACCGATTCACAATGTCAAAGAGCAGCGGGCAAACCGCCTCGCGGCGACTCGCTCGTATCACAGTATATAATTCGCATTGTAATGTGGGGAAATATATCTGCGGTCCGATCAGATTTGATCGCCCACGAAAAATCGGAAATGTGCATAGGCGAGTCGGGGGAAACCCGGACGTTTACGCCGACAGGACCGTGTCGATGGCTTTCAGGAGTTCGGCGCGTTCGAAGGGTTTGTAGACGACCACGTTGGCGCCGAAGGTGGCCGCGAGCGGGGCGGTGTAGGTGAGCGGCGCGTTGGGGGTGCCGCCCGAGATCACGACGACGGGGATGTTGTTGCCGGCGCCGCGAATTTCCTTCAGGAGGGCGATGCCGTCCATTTCCGGCATCCAGATGTCCGACACGATCGCATCGAAGGGGCCGTTCTTGAGACGCACGAGCGCTTCCTTGCCGGAGGCCGCGTCCTCGACCGTGTGCCCGGCGGCGGACAGTATTTCGCGCACCGAAAGGCTGACCTCGGGTGAATCCTCGACGAGCAGGATGTGCGCCATGACCGATCCGAAACTAGGATGAAGCTTGTGCGGAAGGTTTAGATAGGGTGGTCGGAATGTATATCATTGCCGTCGTTCCCTGATCAACTTCGCTCTCGACTTTAAGTGTGCCGCCCCAGCCGGTCACGATGCTGTAGACGACGGACAGACCCAATCCGGTTCCCTTGCCGGCGACCTTGGTGGTGTAGAAGGGTTCGAAAATGCGCGAGAGCGTGTAGGAGTCCATGCCGCAGCCGTGATCCGTCACGCACAGTTCGATCCAGGCGCCGGGCGCGAGAGTCAGCGCCGAGGCGCGCGCCGCATCGAGATCGACCGCCGAGAGCCGGACCGAAACCCGGCCCTGCCCGTTCATGGCGTCGGCCGCGTTGGCGACGAGGTTGAGCACGACCTGCGAGACCTGCGTGGGATTCACCAGGACGACGGCGTCGTCGGCCTGGAGATGGCGGTCGAGCTGGATGCCCGGCGGCAGGCTGCTTTGCAGGAGGTTGAGCGCGTCGGCGACGAGAGTGGATATCCTGTGCGGCGCGAGCTGCGGCGTGTCGCGCCGGGCGAAGGTCAGGACCTGGCGCACCACGTCGCGGGCCTTGCGCGCGCTGGAGGCGATGACCTCGAAATATTTGCGGACCTTGCCCGGATCCTTGTCGGCGAAATCCTGTCCGAGGTCGGCGAGCGCGAGGATCGGCTGGAGCAGGTTGTTGATTTCGTGCGCGACCCCGCCCGAGAGCTGGCCGAGCGCTTCCATCTTCTGCGACTGGAGGAGCTGGCCGGCGCGTTCCCTTTCGTGGGTGATGTCGTCGAGGTTCAGCACGAACACGGTGGCCTCGCGCCCGGGATAGTCGCTAACGGGCGCGACTTCGACCTGCGCGAGAAAACTGCTGCCGTCCCGGCGCGCGCAGGTCAGCTCGAACGCGCCGCTGGCGGAGGTGGCGAAGGTGCGCAACACCGCGTCCCAGCCGTCGCCGCTTTCGTCCGGCGGGCGCAAGCCGGCGATGCCGCGCGTGCCGAGCGCCGAGGTGTTGAAACCGGTCAGGCGCTCGAATTCGGCGTTGGCGTAGAACACCTCGGGCCGCGCGCCGTCGGTGGTGACGACCGCGACGCCGATGGGCGAGGCGTCGAGCGCTTCGTACAGGATCGCGTTGCGGCGCAGGAGCTGCTTCAATTCCTGCTCGCGCTGCTTGCCTTCCGTGACGTCCTGGCAGGTGCCGAAGGAGGCGTAAGGTTCGCCGTCGGCGTCGAACAGCACGCGCGCGTCGAACCGCAGCCAGCGCACGACGCCGTCGGTGCGGATGATGCGGTATTCCGCCCCGCGCACGGCCTTGCCGTCGAGCTGATCGGCAAAGATGCGCTCGAAGGTCTCGCGATCCTCGGGATGGATGAGATTGCGGTACTTGCCGAACGGATGGGGCATCGCGGTCGGCGAAACGCCGTGGATGACATACATGTGCGGCGACCACTGTACGGACGCGGTCTGCCAGAAGATCTTGTACGTGCCGAGCTGGGCGATGCGGGTGGCTTCTTCGAGCCGGGCTTCGCTTTCGCGGATTTCGAACTCGGCGTTCTTCATGGCGGTGATGTCGAAGGCCGAAATCACCGTCCAGGGGCCCGACGCCGCACCGGAGTCGGCGCCAGCCTCCAGGGGGAAGCAATAGATCATGTACCAGCCGAGGCCGAAGGGCTGGACGAAATTGGCGGCCTGGGAACCGGCCGCGCGGCGGGCGCGCTCAAGAAAGAGTTTGTAGGCGCCGTCGACCGGACGGCCCAGCGCCGCCGCCGCCGTGCAGCCGAGGATATCCTCCGCGCGCGTGTTGGCGGCGACGATGATCCCGCCTTCGTCGACAATGACGGCGGCGGCCGGCAAGGCGTCGAGGAATTTGCCGGCGCCGGAAAGCTGCGCCGGCGGATGTGAAAGAATGGGGCCCATGGAACGCTTTACCCGCTTATCGGGTCAGCCGGACCTTGAAGGGTTTCATCATCCGCTTGATTTCGTCGTCCGGCAGGGAGTCCGGGAGGGGCGCATCGGGGAACAACGGCTCGCCGTATCCGAGTTCTTTTTCGTAGACGATGCTTTCCAGATAGTCGGCGACGCCCGAAAGCTCGGTCCCGCGCTTCTTGTCGAGCGCCGCGGCCTTGCGGATCTCCGCGGCCGCGCGCATCACCAGGATGTCGACAGACTTGTTGTGATCGGCCATTCCCTCGTCCCCCAGCGGCGCACGAACCTGACCTCAACGCGCGGGTTCGATCGTTCGAATGCCCATAATAATCCGCCCGCCGGGACCGGACAATTCGTGGATACGCATGGCCCGGCACGGCGAGGAACGCCCAGCAACGCGTGCAGGTTGGCGAGGATCAATCAACTTCAAGGCGCAGACGGAAAGCGCGGCGGACTCAAGGGACCGCGCGAATCCAGGCCAGGGCGCGCGCCTGATTCCCGTCCGTATAGAATTCGTAGTGCCCGGGCGGCAGGGAATCGCGCAGGAGAAGCGCGAGGCCGGCCCAGGACGGGCCGCCGACGATGGCCGCGCGTTCGCAGCGGCCGGCGTTGGCGGCGAGGATGGCGCCGGTTTCCCATTGCGACTTCTCGTCCAAACCGCCGAGGCGGCTGAGATCGCAGTAGAGGCGGAATTTCGCATTCTCGGCGAGGAGCGCGTTCATCGCGGGCGCGAACACCTCGGCGTAATCCTCCTCGGTCAGGGTGTCGACGGCGCGAAAGAAGATGATGTTGTGTTCGCGTTCGGGGGTGATTTCCAGCATGTGCAGCTCAGGTTGCGTCTATCGAAGAAGCGCAACACTAAAGGGAATTGATAAAAAGTCGAATTGAATTCACACGGCGGGAGGACGCGTCATTGCGCCGCCTGGAGTTCGCGCTCGGGCGCGGGCAGATAGACCATGAACCGGCAGCCTTGACCGGGCACGCTGTCGACCACCGCGGCGCCGCCGCAGCTTTTGGCGATGCCTGAAACGACGGCGAGCCCGAGGCCGGTGCCCTTGCCTTGCGGCTTGGTGGTGAAGAACGGATCGAAGACCTTCGCCACCAGATCGGGCGCGATGCCGGGCCCGCTGTCCTCGACGGTGATGCGGCAATAGGGACCGGGCGCGACGCCCGCGGCCTTCGACGCCTCGCCGGACACGTTCAAACGATCGATGCGCACAAGGATGCGCCCGCCGGAGGTCATGACGTCGGCGGCGTTGGCGACAAGGTTGGTGACGATCTGCGCGACCCCGGTCCGCTCGGCGCGGGCGATGGGCGCGTCGTCCGAGACCGCGAGTTCGATTTGCGTGTGGCCGCCGATGGCGCCGCTCATGAAGTCGATGGTCTCGCGCACGACGGCGAGGACGTTGATGTTCTCGCGGCTCGGCGGCGTCTGCCGGGCAAAGGAGAGCACGTTCTTGACGATGAAGGTGGCGCGCTCGGCGGCGCGGGTGATGCGCGTGAAATAAAGGCGCATCTTTTCATGCTGGCGGGCTTCGTCGGCGCCGAACGCCGAATAGATGAGGATCGGCTGCAGGAGATTGTTGATCTCATGCGCGAGGCCGCTGGCGAGACGGCCCATGGCGCCGGCCTGGCGGCGGCCTTCCTCCAAGTCGCGCTCGCGCATGCGCTCGGTCACGTCGGCGCCGACGCCGCGGTAGCCGTAATATGCACCGCCGCCGTCGAACTGCGGATGACCGCTGAGGTTGACCCAGCGCGGCTCGCCCTTGCCGTCGACGATGGGCACGAGGATGTCGCGGAACTTGGCGCGCTCCGCGACCGCCTGCTCCAGGGCGCCGAAATCATGGCCGCCGGCGACGTCGAGCGCGGGCCTGCCGGCGCCGGAGACTTCGGCGCCGAAATTCTGGAGCCGGACCCCTTGCGCGACCGCATCGCCGGAGCGGTACTCCCAGATATAGTCGGCCGAACATTCGACCATGCCGCGCAGCTGCGCGTCGTCGGCGCGGCCCAGCCGCAGCGCGGTGATGTCCTGCGCCAGGCCGAAGACTTTCGGGCGCGGACCGTGGACATCGACGGAATGCCAGGAGAAGCGGATATGGCGCTGCTCGCCGTCGGGCCGCACGATGCGGCACTCGATCATCCCGGCCGGCGGGCTCTCATTTTCCTTCGCCCAGGTGTCGAGCACGCGCTGGATATCCTGCGGCACGACGAAATCGAGCAGCGAGCGTTTGGTCGGCAGGAAGGATCCCGGGCTGACGCCATAGAGGGCGTACATGCCTTCGCTCCAGAGGAACGTTTCGGTGCGCACGTCCCATTCCCAGCAGCCGATCGACGCCAGCGCGTGAAGTTCGGCCGAGGCCGGCGCGCGCAGGACGGCCCCCGGCGCCGGCGCGCGCGCCCGGCCTTGCGAAAGAAGGTAAAGCGCGCCGAGCACGGCGCCGCCAAAGGCCGCCACCGCGACCAGCAGAACCTGGGCCGTGAGATGATGGCCGGAACGGTCCGCCACCAGCGCCGCGCCAAGCGCGAGCGCAAGCGCCGCGGCGGCGCCAAGCTTCAGACCCATCGATGTCTGGATCGCCGGTGAGCCCATGGCTCGATGTCCCCACATTCCCCGCCGCCATCCTACCCAGATCCGCGCGCTTGCTCCATGCAGCGGAAATGGAAAGAAGCCCGGAGAACCGCGCCGCTCCCGCACGCTTTGGTTGAGGCAATTTGTGTTATATATCAAATATTTAAAGCGCCGCACTGGACCGCGGACGCGCGGATTCTTATTCTGAACGCCTCGATCCAAGGAGACCGGCGAAGCCGGCGCGCGTCATGGAATCCAGAGAAGCCAAATTCAAGATCGGCCAGGTGGTGAAGCACCGCCTGTTTCCGTTCCGCGGCGTGATCTTCGACGTCGATCCGCAGTTCGCCAACACCGAGGAATGGTGGCAGTCGATCCCCGAGGACGTGCGTCCGCACAAGGACCAGCCGTTCTACCACCTGCTGGCCGAGAACGCGCAGACGCACTATGTCGCCTATGTGTCGCAGCAGAATTTGCTGGCCGACGAATCCGGCGATCCCGTGCAGCACCCGGAAGTGGGCTCCTACTTCGGCGAGTTCCGCGGGAGCCATTATGTGATGCGGCCGAGTTACGCGAATTAAAACGGCCGCGGAGCGACTTTCAGCCCTTTTAAGAGACCGCCCGCTAGCGCTATTAGTGAAAGCGCAGCGATTCACGGCGCATTTCATTTCCCCCAGATGAAGAGGACACCATGGCGATCAAACAAGGCGAAAAACTGCCGGCGGGCAAGTTCCGTGTGATGGGGCCGGACGGCCAGAAGGAAGTTTCGACGGACGAAATCTTCAAGGGCAAAAAGGTCGTGTTCTTCGCCGTGCCGGGCGCCTACACCCCGACCTGCTCGAAGCAGCACCTGCCGAGCTACGTGGCGAACCACGACAAGATCAAGGCCCAGGGCGTGGACACCATCGCCTGCATGGCGGTGAACGACGCGTTCGTCATGGACGCCTGGGGCAAATCCCAAAGTGTCGGCGACAAGGTGCTGATGCTGGCGGACGGCAACGGCGAGTTCGCCCGTGCCCTCGGCCTGGAATTCGACGTGACGAAGGCGGGCCTCGGCCTGCGCAGCAAGCGCTTCTCGATGATCGTCAACGACGGCGTCGTGGAAAAGCTGAACATCGACGAAAGCGGTTACAACCTCACGGGCGCCGAAGCGACCTGCGGCATTTAGCCGCCCCTCGGCCCAAAGAAATCAACGCCCTGCCCTTCGGCAGGGCGTTTTTTTGAACCTTGCGCCGCACTCACCCTGCGCTCTCCGGCCTTCTTTAAGAAAGAATTAGCCTCAGAACGGTATGCAGAACCTTCGATTCCAGCTTTCGAAGGGAGCATCCCATGCTTCATCACGAGTTGCTCGTCTGGACGGTCGGCAAGGTCGGGTCCGAAGCCATCTATTCGGCCCTCAAAGCGGCAGGCCTGCCGACGGTGCACATCCATACCCTGAACTGGGGCAAGCTTCTGGAAGTCGAAGCGACGCAGCGCGGCGCCGGATTGCCTTCACCGCGGCATGCCGAGGTCTCCCGCGCCCTTCTTCCGAAAATTCGTGAGGGCGCGAGCTTCTGGGCCATCACCGCCGTCCGCGATCCGATGGCCTGGCTGGTGTCCTGCTTCTTCCAGCGCCTTGCCGTCTACCGCCAATTCCGGGACGTCGACGTCGTCGCGCGGCAAGACGAAGTCGGCGCGTGGATGCGTCAACGCGTCTGCAACCAGTTCGGCGAACCCAACCACTATTTCTCATGGTTCAATAAAGAGCCCCGCGAGGTTTTCGGCCTCGACGTATACGCACAGCCTTTCGATACGGACACCAAATCGCTGGTGGCCAGCGGCAGCCGGCTGAAGATGCTGGTCCTGCGCAGCGACGACGCAGACGAGGCCAAGGCGGCAAGCATCGAAAAATTCATCGGCACACCGGTGAAGCTCGCCAGACGGAATACCGCCGCCGAGCGCAACAATGCCCGGCAATACCAGGAGTTCCGCGAAGCCTTCCGGCCGCCCGCGCAACTCCTCGACCATGTTTACAGCGATCGCACCGTACGGCACTTTTACACCGAACAAGAACGCGATACGTTCAGGGCCAAGTGGGATCGCCCGACGGCCTTCGGCGTCTTCTCATTCCAAGCGTTCCGCGCTCCGGCCCGCATCCCGCGCCCCGCAGCCGTCGCACAAC
The DNA here is from genome assembly GCA_041913245.1 of Rhodospirillaceae bacterium. Lineage (GTDB taxonomy): Bacteria > Pseudomonadota > Alphaproteobacteria > Rhodospirillales > Rhodospirillaceae > SHVO01. Next base: position 7,361 of record JAYSFT010000018.1, read on the forward strand.
TGACGCGCTAAGGTCTGCCTCTCTCGAAGCCGAGCCGCGTCGCCTACAGTCGATACGAGCGCATGCAAGACGTCACCGCGACTTGGGGGACCTTATCGTCCGATAAGCTTTACGCCGGCGATCTTTTTCCAGACGCCGCGCAGTTCTCGACGCATATCGGCCTGACCATCAACCGGCCGAACGCGAGAAACATCGCGCATGACATACGCATGCGCATGCCCATCCCCGCGGAATGCATCTCGATCTATCAGGCCGAAGATGTTTTCGAGCATGTGCCCTATGCGCATATCGGACCGATCTTCGAAGATATTCACCGCGTCCTGAAGCCCGGCGGGCTTTTCCGACTGAGCGTTCCCGACTACAGGTGCGATATCCTGCGCAACCGGTCCGTCACCAACGAGTCCGGTGACATCGTGTTCGATCCGGGCGGCGGCGGCCGGTTCGAGAACGGCATGGTGGTCGGCGGCGGCCATGTATGGTTCCCGACCTATGAATCGGTCGCGGCGCTGTTCGCCCGTTCCTCCTTCGCCGCCGACGGCCGGATCGAATTCCTCCACTACATCCAGCCGGACGGCACCTCGGTGACGAGTCCGATCGACTATTCCCTGGGTTTCGTGAAACGCACGCCCGACAACGACCCCCGCGTGGCGAGCCCGCGCCGGGTCATGTCGATCGTGGTCGACGCCCGCAAGGCGCCGTGATGCGCGTCGCTCTCGTCAATACGGTCGACATCAAGGGCGGCGCGGCGCGCGCGGCGCACCGTCTGCATAAAGGCCTTTGCGACATCGGCGTGCAAAGCACCTATTACGTCCGCGACCAGCACCGTCCCGACCCCACTGTTCAGCGCTTCGTCCCGGATCCACGTCCGGACGCGCTCGCATACCGGGCGCGCCGCAAGTCCGAGCGCGACGCCGCCTATGCGCAGTACGCGGCCACGCGCAGCCCCGATATCGAGCTGTTCAGCCAGGAACGCGTGGACGAGGACGAGAATTTCTTCATCCAAATGCCGCGCGCGGACCTCGTGAACCTGCATTGGATCGCGGGGTTCGTGGACTATCCGATGTTCTTCTCCCACCGCATCAAGAAGCCCGTCGTGTGGACTCTCCACGACATGTTCCCGTTCACGGGCGGTTGCCATTACGATCAGGGCTGCGGAAAGTACGTGAATACCTGCGGCGCCTGCCCGCTGTTGGGCTCGAACGACGAGACCGATCTTTCACGCACCATCTTTCAAGGAAAAGAGAGAGCGCTCGCGCACTGGCCGCAAGACATGCTGCGCGTGGTCGCACCCAGCCGCTGGCTGGCGGAGGAAGCCCGCAAAAGCGCGCTGTTCGGGCGTTTCCGCGCCGACGTCATCCCCTATGGCCTGGAGACCGACATTTTCAAGCCGGTCGAAAAGGAAAAAGCGCGCGCGGCGCTCAAGCTTCCGCGGGACGCGCGGATCGTGCTGTTCGTATCCAACCATATCCGGCTGGCGCGCAAAGGGTTCCGCGAGCTTATCCACGCTCTTTCCCTCGTGCCGGACGCCGATAGTCTTCTGCTGCTGGGGGTCGGGGACAGCCATATCCTTTCCGTCGAAGCACCTTTCCGCATCATGCAGGCCGAGCACGTCTATGACGACAACGCCATGGCGATGCTGTACGCCGCGGCCGATATCACCGCGATCCCGTCGCGGCAGGACAACCTGCCCAACACCATCCTTGAGTCGTTCTGCTGCGGAACCCCCGTCGCCGGGTTCGCCGCCGGCGGAATCCCCGACGCGGTGCGTGAAGGCGAAACCGGTTTTCTTGCGCGCTCCGGCAACACGGCCGACCTCGCCCTGGCTTTCATGAACGCGTTGGCCGACCGCGACAGGCTGCGCCGCATGGGTGAACGCGCGCGCGAAGTCGCCGTTTCGGAGTACGCGCTTACCATTCAGGCGCGCGCTTATGAGAAGCTCTATGCGGAAATGATAGCGGACAACACGCAGCGCGGAGGTTTCAATGGCCGATAACACGGTCCTGGTCACCGGTGGCGCCGGCTATGTCGGCAGCCACGCCTGCAAGGCGCTCGCGGCAGCGGGGTATCTTCCCGTGACTTACGACAATCTTTCCCGCGGGCACCGCGACTTCGTGAAGTGGGGCCCCCTTGAGACCGGAGATATCTGCGACCGCGCGCGTCTCGACGCCGTCATCGCCGCGCACCGGCCGTCGGCGGTCATGCACTTCGCGGCCGTCGCGCTGGTGGGGGAATCGATCGCCAACCCGCAGCTCTATTTCCGCAACAACGCGGAGGGCTCTCAAGTCCTCGTCGACGCCATTGTCCATGCGGGCGTGGCCCGGCTGATCGTTTCTGGCTCGTGCGCCGTCTATGGCGTGCCGGAGGCCGGGCCCATTACAGAGCAGACCAGACGCAAGCCCATCAATCCTTACGGCGAATCAAAACGCATGATGGAAGATTCCGTCACCGCCGCCGGGCGCGACCACGGCCTGCATTGGACCGTGCTGCGCTACTTCAACGCCGCCGGAGCCGACCCGGACGGCGAGGTCGGCGAACGCCATGACCCCGAAACACACCTGATCCCGAACATGCTGAAGGCGGCGGCGGACGGCAGCGCCTTTCACCTGAACGGCGCCGATTATCCAACCCCCGACGGCACCTGTATCCGCGACTACGTGCATGTCCGCGACCTGGCGCGCGCGCACGTCATGGCGTTGCGGCGCCTTGAGCGCACGCCCGGCGGTTTCGTCTTCAATCTGGGCTGTGGGACAGGATACTCGGTGCGCGAGGTGCTCTCGGCCGGCGAACGGATCACCGGGCGGCTGATCAATGTTTCAGTGGCGCCCCGCCGTGAGGGGGATCCGCCCATCCTGGTCGCCGACACGCGCGCGGCGCGCGAGACCCTCGAATGGACGCCCGAAGCGGATCTGGAACAACAAATCCGCGACGCCTGGCGTTGGCACCAGGCAACCTGCTGACGCATACCCGCCTGTTTCTTACCGCCGCGGCGAGGCTTCAAGGGCGCGGCGCATGATCTCGGCGAACCAGCCCGCGCGCTTGGAAAGCGAGTGGTCCCGCAGGCACCGCTCCTGCCCGCGCCGCGCGATCTGCTCGGCGCGTTCGGGAACGCCGAGATAATAGTTCATCTTGGACACGAGTTCCTGGGGCGTGCGGAAGGTTTCGATCTCCTCGCCGGGTTCGAAGAACGATGCGATTTCCGGATGGTGAGTCGTGAGCAGGAATGCCCCCGCGCCTGTAGCTTCGATCAGGCGCATATTGGGCGGCTGGCCGAAGGAGTCGATATCGATATTCACGACGACACGCGCGTCGCGCAGCGTGCGCAGCATCTGGTCGGCCCACACCGCGCCCCGGTTCAGGTTCTGCGCGAGCGGCGACAAGGCCGATGCATCGGGCATAAAAAGACCGAAAGAAAATCCCATCACCGGGTCGCGGCTCATGTCCGCGAGCACATTGAGGATCTGGATGCGCCGTGAGTGTTGGCGCGTGACGGTTCCCGAGAACACGACATCCCACTTGGGCACACGCGGTTCCTTGAGGATGGACAGGTCTTCCGGAAAACCCGGATGGAAGCGCTCGACGCGGCGCACACCGCGCTGCGTGGCTTCTTCGAAAATACGGTCGAAACTCGACAGAACGAGATCGCAAGCGGAGAGGTCCAGGCCCGGCGGAATGGGAAATCCGCGCCAGCCGGCAACGACCGGCGGCACTCTCTTGAGGACGCGAAAGAAGTTCGCCTGGAACATCGTGATATCGGTGGTGTAGGCGATATCGGGGGCGAAGGCATCGATCTGCATCGCGGTGACATAGGCGCCGTCGACGTTCTCGGCGGGCAGCCCGCGTTCGCGCAGCCATGCCGCCTGCGTGTGCTTGTTGTTCGGAACCACATGGAATGTCTCGAACCCATGGGCGGGCAGCGCGCGGGTAAAGATGTGGGAGTTCGAGAAACCGTCGTCGAGCAGCGCATCGATCTGCGCGGCATAAGACGCTGCCGCCAGCCCCGGCCGCGCGGCGTAGAAATCAGCCAGGTATGCCGGATAGAAGGGCGTGATTTGCAGAAATCGAATGGGATCGGGCAAAGGCCACCACGGCGCGACGGGATATCTCTTTTAGGCGCTCCGGGCCCGGAAACACAAGTTGCGTCCGCGCCTAGGCCGCCGCTCGGGCTCCCGCTTGGTTAAAGTAAAATTAAGGCCACCGACATACCGTCGGACGCGCCCACGCTCATACTCTCCGAGGCCCCATGCTGACGAAGCCGTTGCTCGACCTTGCCGCGCAGATGGCGCCAAGCGTACGGTCGTGGCCGCGCCGTCAGCCCGGCCTCTTGATCGTGGACGGCAAAATCCTGCGCTACGCCGATTTCCACAGCCTCTACCATCAAATCCGCCAACTGTTCGGCGACGATCTGTACGGCTTCAGGACGGCCAAGAAGGATCCCGTGATCCTCGATTGCGGCGCGCATGTGGGCCTGGCCTCGCTTTATTTCAAAGAACATTATCCCGCTGCCCGCATCAGGGCCTTCGAAGCCGACGCCGCGATCACCGAACTCTGCCGCGCCAACTTCACCGCTTTCGGGGCTTCGGATATCGAACTGACACAGGCCGCCGTATGGACGCACGAAAACGGCGTGAGCTTTGACCACAGCAACGACGACGCCGGTCATGTCTCGCAACAGAGCGATGCGCGGCAGGTCCCTTCGGTCCGGCTGAAGTCGATTCTTGCCAAGGAGGACATCGACTTCCTCAAACTCGACGTCGAGGGTGCGGAGTTCGACCTGTTCGCCGACTGCGGCGAAGACCTAAAGCGCGTCTCACGCATGGCCGTCGAAGTCCACGCGATGGACAGCACACAAGCGCCGATCGGGCGGCTTTTGTCCCTGCTTGAGACCTTGGGATTCCGATACGTCCTTGGCGATCTTCACGCGGCGACGTGGCTACCCTCCCTCGTTCCCCCGCCCTTCGGCTACTGCAAGACCGAGCGGTTCATCATCAGCATCTTCGCCTGGCAGGACCCTTCGTGAACACCGCCCGGGCCCCCAAGTCACCGGCAAAAGAGCGCACATGACCACACGAGACCTGAAGATCGGCGACAAGAATTTGGGGGTCTCCGTGCATTTCGACCCGAATGCCGGCGCGATTACGATAGCGCATGCGCAAACCGCCGACCCCCTGACATTCACCGCGACCTTGCGCGTCGCCCCCGGGCCGTTGCGTCAGGAGGTGGACGCCTTGTGCGCCGCCGCGGCGCAAGAAGGCGCGCGAACGACGGAAATGCTGTTCCGATTGACGCGGCTGGCGGCACGCACCGCCAACGCCTTCAAATATGTGCGCCGTCCGGTGCAGGAATTTCTCGCGTGGACCGCAGTTTCGAAGGAACACACGAATTACAGCTACGACCTCCACCCCAGGAATGTGGCGTATCTCGCCGCGACTGTCGCGCTCGCGACCTCGAAGCCTGTCAAGGAGATCGAGGGTTACGTGCGGGAAGCCGTCGAAGACGAAGCCCTCCGGCAGCACTATAGAAACAGCCTCGGCGGCCTCGGGCCCGAACTCGCCGCCGCCGCGGATTCCGCGCTGCGCCTCGGCCGCCGCCTCGGCTGGTACGCCGTCGTGCGCGCGGTCAAACCAAAGTACGTCGTCGAGACCGGCGTCGATAAGGGGCACGGTGCGCTGGTGCTATGCGCGGCCCTCACCCGGAACGCGGCCGAGGACGCCCCGGGCCATTATATCGGCACGGACATCAATCCGGCGGCCGGCTATCTTTTGAGCGGGCCCTACGCGCAACACGGAAAAATCCTGTACGGCGATTCGATCGGGTCCCTCAAAACGCTGCGGGAGCCGGTCGACGTTTTCATCAACGACAGCGATCACAGCGCCGAATACGAATACGCCGAGTATCAGGCCATTTCGCCGCTTCTGCATGCAAAGAGCGTCGTGCTCGGCGACAACGCCCATGTGACGGACAAGCTGCTGCAGTTCGCGTCGGAAACGCAGCGGCGATTCGCCTTTTTCCGCGAGGAACCCGTCGATCATTGGTATCCCGGCGCGGGAATCGGTTTCGCCTTCACATGACGCCGCGCACCCACTACTCCCGAAGCGTCTTCAGCCAAGCGACATAAGCGCGGACGCCGGCCTGCAATGAACCGGCGCGCGGCGTGAAGCCGAGCGCATCGAGCCGGGATCTGTCGGCATAGAGATGCACCGGATCATCAGCCCGCGCCGCGCCATTGAAGGAAAGCGCCGCAGCGGACCCCGCCGCCGCCGCGAACGCGGCCACGAAATCGGCGATGCGCGTGGCCGTGCCCGTGCCGCCGTTGACGATCAGGGGCGATGCGAACGGCAGACGGGCCAGGAAGGCGACAAGTTCGGCCACATCCGATACTTCAAAGAAATCGCGGGTTTCCGCACCCGTTCCGAACAACTCAACCGGCGCCGGCCCGGCGAGTTTGCGTCCAAGCTCCCAGGGGAGTTGCTTGCGAAGACCCGGTCCATAAACGGAGAACAGACGCAGGATCGCGACGCGCCGGCCTTCCTGTGCGGCGGACAGCGCCGCGTGTTCGGCAGCCGCCTTATCCCGGCCATAAACCGAAATGGGCGTGGGGACGATGTCCTCGGGCAGCGGCCCGTCGCCCGCATTCCCATATACAGCCGCGCTCGAGCAGAGGATGAAGGTCGCCTTCGGCGCCTTGAGGCGCAGCCAGTCGAGCACGACTTCGGTGGTGGAAACATTATCGCGCCGCGACGCGGCGGGATCGCGCGTTGAATCCTCAACCGTGCCCGTCCCGGCCGCATGAAAGACAAGCGACGGGACGCCCGCGAGACGCGCCGCCGCGTCGAGCGTGGCCGCCGCGATCTCGCCGACGACCTTGTCCGCGACGTCAATCGCCGGCGCGCGGTCCAGGCCGACCACGCGCCAGCCGCCGCGCGACAGGCGGCGCATCACATGGGGCGCGATGAAACCGGCGGCGCCGGTCACCCAGGCGATAGGAGCAGGATCCGTCCCTTGCATGTTAAACGGCCCTGACTTCAAAGATCATCAGGGGCGGGCGGGAAAAGAAGCGCACCGCGGCGCCGTTGCCCGCGCGGTTCCGGGCGACTTCATTCCAAAAACCCGTCACCGTGCCGTGCGGTCCCCGGCTCAAAAGCTCGTCGACCTGAGCGGTGAGCTTGCGGGCCTCATCGTCGCCCGGATCGTTCCGGTAGGCCGCAAGCGCATGATTGGCGTAACCGGAGGGCACGACCGCGCTGAGTTTAAAGCCGGCGAGTTCAAGCGCTTCGACATAGTGAGACGCGGGATACGCCCATTCGTAAAGGCCGTGCTCCTGGCAATACGGATGATCCGCGAGGAGTTCATAGAGTTCACGGGGCGTGTCGGCGAACTGCTCACGGAAGGCGAACCAGCGCCCGCCGGGGCGCATCTTCTGGCGAATGCCGGCGGCGGCCTGCGCGATGTTCCTGAAATGATGGATGCAATTCTTGGTGACGACGAGGTCGTAACTGTCCTCGCCCGCATGCCAGGCATGAAGATCGTTGTGAATCACGACGCTCGCCGCATCCGCCCGGGCGCGAAGGTATCCCGTGCCGGTATTGTAGTTGCCGTTCGGCTCCACCAAGGTCACATCCGTGAAACCGTTGCGCGCGAGCGCCCAGGACAGGAACCCCGCCCCGCCGCCGATTTCGCAAATGCGGGCCTCGGGTTTTACATCGAGGATATCGAACAGGCGGCGCATCGTCTGGAATTCGAGACCGTCGTGGAAACGCGCGAAAGCGGCGGCGCGATCCTTATCCAGGTACGTGCTTTCCAGGAGGAACCGGATGCCGGGCGACGCGTCATCCTGCTGGCCGACGATCACCGCCTCGTGCCGCGCGGGGTCTTCTTCCAACGAGAGGATGTTCAGTCGGCGCGTATCGATCGAATCCTCGAAAACGTGCGGCGCGGCTTTTCGATCACGAATGGTCCGGGCTATCGCCATGAAAGCCCGCGCGCTTTCCAAGGCGCGCACGCGCCGGAGTTCACCGGCCTTCCGTTCGGTCTCGGGATCGGGGCCCGGCGTCAAGCCGGGCCAGGCCGCGACGAGTTCGCGCGCGAGATGCTCGGCATCGCCGGCGCGGAAGAAGTGGAAGGGCGAACAGGCTGTTTCGGCCTGCTCAAGGTGAACCGGCAAGTCCGAGATGAACAGCGGACGGCCAAAGGCCTTGGCGTCCTCGACGACCGTGCTCCACCCTTCGAACCGCGACGCCTGCACGACGGCGGCGGCATGCCGGAAGAGCCGGCTCAAGACATCGTTTGTCACCACGCCGAGAAAATGGACGCAGCGGTCGAGACCGTTGCCCGTCACGAAATCCCGGAGATCGCCGTAGAGCGCCGGGGGGCGATAGTCAAGGCCGGCGCCGGTGCAGACCAGCGCGAGATCGGGCGCGTTCGCGCGGGCCCGCGCGAACGCGCGCAGGAGCGTTTCATGGTCCTTGTGCTTCCAGAACTGGTTCGGCGCGAACAGAAACTTCTCCGGAAGGCCGTATGTTTGCCGAAGCGCCGCGAAGGCGCCCGTGCCGGCTTCCAGCGAACTGGCGAACGACCAGATAAACGCGCCGGCGCGCATGTCGGGATAGAATCGCCGGCAATCGGCCTCGGCGGCCTTGCTGCTGACGAGGAGAAAGCGCCGGTGACGCGCCATTACCGCGAAATTGCGGTCACGCCGCGCGCGCTCCTCGGCGCTGAACATCTCGGGCAGATATTTGTGCTGGAAGTCGGGTACCCAATGCAGGCCATTGGGGGCATCAATCTCGGCCTGGAGCACCGGGAACGTCACATCGACGCCGCGAAGCAGCGCGCGGATCTCGGTCAGGCGCGGCTGATGATCAGGATCAATCAGCGCCGCCATCAGAGACGGCTTCAGAAGCATCGGATAACCGTCGGGACGAAAGATCCCTTCGACGGCCGTTTCGCGGAACAACGCGCGCAGGACCGGCAGATCGACCGCTTCATCCGTCGTGACGTAGATTGCCGGCCGCTCGGGCTCCGGCAAATCGGATAAAATGCGCGCCAGGTTCTCGACGTAAATCCGCCCGCCATGCCAATTCCGGAACGTCGCATCGACGTTCGGCTGAAACAGCGGCAAAAGGATGGAGAGGCGGGTCACCGGCATCGATCCTTATGCCGGCGCGGCAACGGGTCGCGCCGCCGCGTGCGGCGCCATGTCCGTGAAATACTCCGACACGAAGCGCGCCGTGATGAACTCCACGAGGGGCTGCGGCACATGCATGCGGTCCGCCTCCCAGGCCACATCCGCGGGCGCGGACATCACCATTTCGTAACTCGGAAAATAGTCCGCGGTCTCGTGGCGGGCGCAAAACGCCTGCGCCGCGGCGCGGAGCACCGCCTTGGAATACGTATTCGCCGCGATGACGTCCTGGCCGGTGAAGGTGGTATTGAGCGGCACGGGCGAGACCGTGACGATGAACTTCATATCCGGGCGGACGCAGCGTGCGACCAATTCGCGGATCCGTTCGAGCGCATCCAGCGCCTGGGCATGATCGGCGTTGAAGAACTGAAAACGTTCAGGCCACTTGCGGATCAGAAGCGGCGGCGGGGCGACATTGAGCACCATGCCGGTCTCGGTATCGATCCAGGTTTCGGTGAGCCCGAGCGTGAGGAAGATCGCGCCGGCGCCGAGAACGGACTTCGACGCTTCCTCGACGAGATGGCGGACCATTAAACTTTCCTGGAGCCCGCGCAGGCCGGTGTCCTTGGCATGGGGGTCGAACCAGCGATCTTCGTCGATATGGACGAGCCCCTTATGCGGCGCGCGGCATGTCTCCGGCGCGAGCGCGCGCTGAAACTCGTCGAGCATCGAGGCCGGGGTATATTTGTTGAGGACCGAGCGCAGGATGACGTGACGATGGAAACCGGCCGCCAGCTTCGCGCGGCGCTCGGCCTCGGGAACCATGAATTCGGGCGGAAACGCCCACTTTTCGGGGAGCACGCGCACGCCCGCCGCGGCCAGGGCGTATTCGACGTTGCGGGCAAAGCACGAACCCATCGTGAAGACGCTATCGGCACGCGAGAGCCTGAACTTGGGACTGCCGTGAACGGCCACCGGCCCGCCGCCCTTGAGACGCGCCGCCGCCCCGCCCGCACCGTCATTGAAACGGCTTCTTGGGTTGTCGCGCGCGGCCTGCAATGCGGCCAGCCCGGGCGTCAGGGTGATGTCGGGCGAGCGTCCCGCCATGATGAACCTCGTGTGGCGGCCCATAAAAAGCCGTAGCGTATCGTGCCCGGTCCGCGTTAAGCGCCCCTTAACCCCGCGGGGACGCCCCATAGGTAAAGAAAAATTAAGCCGGCGCTCATAGCTTTGGACTTTGCCCCTGGAGGCTCAATGCCGCAGGCGCCTCATGCGTTTTCGCGGCGCCCGTGTCGCGCGGCATGTCGAGGCGGCATTGCGCCCTTCGGAGAACGTCATGTCCGCCCCACTTACAGTCTGCCTGACCGCCTATAACGAAGACCGCAACCTTGAACAGTGCCTGACGCAGCTGACGGCGCAGACGTTCAAGGATTTCGCGCTCGTGGTCGTGGACAACGGATCGACCGACGCCACGGTCTCGATCGCCCGGAAATTCGCGGAGCGCGACGCGCGGATCACCGTTCACACGAACTACTCCAACGTGGGCCCCATCCAGAACTTCCAGCGCTGCTACTGGATCCCGCAGTCCGAGTTCGTGATGCTCGCCAGTTCGAACGACTGGGTCGAGCCGGACTATATCGAAACGCTGATGAACGTCCTCGCCGACAAGCGGGTCGCCATCGCCTACAGCAAGGTCGGCGCAGCGACGTCGAGCGCACCGGCCACCTATGTTCACGCGACCGCGGACGATCCGCTGGCGCGCAGCACCTCGGTGATGCGGGATTTCATCGCCGGCCACGTCCTTTACGGGATCATGCGCCGGGCGGCGATCGACTGGATGGCGCCCATGCCCTACCGGATGGGCGCGGATCACATCTTCGTCGCGGAAGCCGCGTTGTACGGCCATATCCATTGCGTCGACCGCGAGCTTTATCATCGCATGCCGCACCCCGGCCGCACCAATCGCAGCATCGCCCGGCTGTGCTCGGATTACGGCTACCGCATGGTCGAGGAGATGCCGACGTACGCGGGCGAGCTTGGCGTGATGCCGCCGTTCCTGGAGCTTTTGAACGGCTACTTCGAAATGATCGACCGCGCGCGCATCACGAACGGCGACAAGCGGTTCCTGAAGTTCCAGTGCCTCGCCATCCTGAAATCGCGCTTCGGATCGGTCATGGCCGACGAAACCCGGGAGCTGCTGGAGCACGCCGTCGGCTTCATGATGCATACCGCGACCAATGCCGTGCGTATCGGGGAGCATCTGCACGCCAGCGCCATTCACCGCGCGTTGTGGGTTGCCGCCATGGCGGCGCCGGACCTGCGCCTGCGCATCCAGGGCGTCCTGCAACGCCTCGCCCCCCTTGCCATGAGTGAGCCCGCACCGTGACCGCCATGCGTTCCCCCTTCTCCGGCGACCTCGAGTGGCTCGTCATGCGCAGCCCGTCTTTGGAAGCGCAGGTGGCGGCCGTCGAGACACGCATTCTCGAACTCGCGCGGCGTGAAGCCGGCGCACCGGCGGCGAACAGGCTTTCCGCGCTTTCGGCCTGGCTCGTGGCCGAGGAACAGCACGCACCCGGCACCGCACGCAAGATCAGAGAAGCCGCGAAGGACGACGCCGAGGTCGCGGAGACTTTGCGCGGCGGTCCGCTCGCTCATCTGGCCGCGACGCTGCTCGGCGCGCCGGTACGCCTCCACGACGTCGTGCGCCTGCGCACCACGATGCGGATGCAGGATTTCACCCATAGCCGGCCGCATCAGGACGCGGCGCTTTGGCCCGACAACCCGAATGACCTGAACGTCTGGATCGCGCTGTGCGACGTCGGCGAAGACCTCGCGCCGCTTCAAATCGTGCCCGGCACCGGCGCGATCCTGCGGCCGCATGTGGAAAACCAGTACAAACAATTCGAAGTAGCGGGCTTCGACGAAGCCCGCGAGATCCCCCGAAAAATCCCCTTAAGCCGCGGCGAGGCCCTGCTTTTCTCGCCGCGTTTGATCCATTACGCGGCGCCGAACCTGACGGACACGGTGCGATGGAGCCTCGACTTCCGCTTTTCGGGGACCCAGGCATAGGAACACGATGATGCAGATCACCGACAAAGACGGCAGCAGGCGCGACTTCTTCTTCGAGATGCAGAAGCACGCGATGCATTTGCGGATGGAATTCACCGCGCGCCAGTTGGCGATCTACGAGCTTTACCGCAAGACCGCCGAGTTGCCCGGCGCGGTGGCCGAATTCGGCGTGCGCAACGGGGCCAACTACTTTTTCCTCGCGCGGTTGATCGAGATTTTCAACGGCTCGCAGCGCCACGACGGCATCTCGAGCCGCCACCTTTACGGCTTCGACACCTTCGCCGGATTCCCATCCGTGGGCGAAGAGGACAAGTCGAAGGCGTCATGGCAGGACATGGGCGCGGGGGGCGTTCCCACGAACCGCGAGGTTTTCTTCGCCGACTACGAAACTTTCCGCACGCAAAGCACGATCGGCAATCGCCTGCACATCGTCGAAGGCGATGTGATGCAGACGCTGCCGCAGCTATTGGCGGACGCGCCGGGCCTCAGGTTCTCGCTGATCTATCTCGATCTTGACCTGTATGCGCCGACGAAGCTGTGCCTGGAGCAGCTGTGGGACAAGCTGGTGCCGGGCGGTATCGTGGTGCTCGACGAATACGCCTTGCCGGAGTTTCCCGGCGAGTCCGCGGCCGCCGACGAGTTCCTGGCGGGCAAGAATATAAAGCTGCAGGCAATTCCGTGGTGTTACTGCCCGTCGGCTTATTTCCAGAAGCCGTAGAACGAGAAGGAATAGAACGTGGTCGTAAGAACCGAAGCCGATCGCATCCGCACCAGCGTGCCTTTCACCGAAGCCACGAAGGTCATGAGCGATGCCGAGGTCGGGCAGCGCCTGGACGCCGCCGTCTCAAAATGGACCGCGAGATCGGAAAACGAGGCGCGCCGTCTGCACGACATCATCGCGGAGGAATTCCCGGACGAATTCGATCCGAACAGCTACTGGACGACGGCGGCCGACCATAAGTTCCGCGACTTCTTCGCCTGGGGTCACGATCACGACTTCGGTTTCGGGCATAAGCGCTCGGGCGCGATGGGAGCGCGGCACCTCGAGATCGTGGGGGAGTGCCTGCAATATGGGCTGCTTCCGGCCGAACTGGCGGGCAAGACGGTGCTGGACGTCGGCTGCTGGTCGGGCGGCGACGTGCTGCTGCTGGCCGGGCTTGGCGCACAGGTGACCGCGATCGAAGAGCATCTGAAGTCGGCCGCGTCGGCGAAACGTTTGTGCGAGCTTGTGAACTGCCCGCTGACGATGGTGACGGAGAGCGTCTACAAGGACCGCCGGGATTGGCGCGCGAAATACGACGTGATCTACGCCAGCGGCGTCATCTATCACGTCACCGATCCGATGCTGTTCGCGCGGATCCTGTTCGCCTATCTGAAGCCGGGCGGCACCTTGGTGCTGGAAACCAAGGCCAGCGCCGCGGACGGCAGCCTGTGCGGCTATAGCGGTATCCGCGAGCGCGGCTGGAACTGGTACGCACCGAACTTCGAGGTGCTCGGCCGCTGGCTGGTGGACGCGGGCTTCGAGACCGACGAGATCAGAATCCGCAGCCGCACGAACGGCCGCCTGCTCAGCACCGCGCGCAAGACGGCGGAAACCGCGCTGCCGGAGACGGCGGGTTTCAGCCGCCCGGGCAGTTGGCTGGAGGGGGCCGTATGACGGCGGCCAACGATCTTTCAGGCCCGGTGAAATTGCACGTCGGATGCGGGAAACGCTTCATTCCGGGATTCATCCACGTCGATATCCTGCCGCAAGATCACATCGATCACGTCGCGGACGTGCGCAAGCTGGATTTCGCCGCGGACTATTCGGTCGATCTGATCTACGCCGCGCATGTCTTGGAGCACTTTGGCCGGTACGAATTCAAGGACGTGCTACGCGAGTGGTTTCGCGTGCTGAAGCCGGGCGGCGTTCTACGCCTGGCGGTACCCGATTTCAGGGCGTGCGCCGAGATCTACTACGAACGCGGACTCTCCGACGGCCTCTCGGGACTTGTCGGATTGATCGCGGGCGGACAGCGCGACGGTTTCGATTTCCATAAAATGATTTTTGATGCGCCTTTCCTCGCCGCCGCGCTCATGGATGTCGGATTCCAAGCGGTGCGGCGCTGGGATTGGCGCACGACGGAACATGCGAGCGTCGACGACTTCTCGCAGTCTTATCTACCGCACATGCAGAAAGACACGGGGCGCTTGATGAGCCTCAACATGGAAGGCGTCAAATAGCGGGCGTCCCGTTAGCGGACACGCTTTAAAAATCCGTCGGGGAAATTGGAGACGGCGCCGCCGGCGTAGGCCTGGTCGTGCATGAAGCCGGTGTGCTCGCGCAGGAACCGGTGCAGCGCCACGCGCGGGTTCGAGAGTTCCACATCCGGATATTTTTCCGTCGGTTTTCCAACAGGCGTTCCGGCCATCTCGGCGAACACCGTATCGGCCACGATCAAATAGCTTCCCATCGTGACCAGCGGCGCATAGCCGGTCATTTCCTTGTAGACGTGGTCGGCATTGTGGTTGTCGTCGAGAAATACCAGGACGGAGCCGGGTTTCTTGGCGATCTCGGCCTGGATGGCCGCCACCGTCTCGGGGGCCGCCGCATCGGCGACGAGCGCGAGTTTCACCGCGGATGCGAGCGGATGACTCTTGAGAACCTCGGCGGCCTCGGCGGTGCGATGGATATCGACCGTGATCACCCCGCCCGCATCGTGCCCCATCAATTTCAGCAGCGACGAGAAGAAGATCGCGGAGCCGCCGAACTTTGTGCCGGTCTCCACGATCCATGCCGGTTTCACGTCGAACACGGCCTGCTGCAAGCGCACGAGATCGTCCGAGATCTGCCAGATCGGCACGCCCATCCACGTCTGACGAAACCAGCCCTCGTTCGCCGCGAGCTTTACATAGAGGTTCTTGATCCCACGGACGGCGTAGTCGAGATCGCGCGGGGGCGTTGAGTCCGGGGTCATAGCGCTGAGGTTCCTTGGCGAGGAGCATATCGAGGGCCTGACGATATATGCGCCGGTGATCCACGGCAAGAAAGGCCGCCGCCGCTCGTTCACGACGTGAAGATTACGCCAAGGCACCCGAAATCAGCTTTTCCGCCGTGTGGACGCACAGGCCCACGATGTTGGTGTAGGAGCCGCCGATCCACGGCACGAAGGGGCCGGCGTGGCCCTGGACGGCGTAGGCGCCGGCTTTGCCGCGCCATTCGCCGGTGGCGATGTAGGCGCCGATGTCGGCGTCGCTCAGGCGTTTGAACATGACCTGGGTCATGACGACGCGCGCGGTCAGCTTGCCGTTGGGGGCGATCACGGCGACGCCGCCGTAGACGCGGTGACGGCGGCCCGAGAGCAGCGCGAGGATCTGGCGCGCGCGTTTTTCGTCCTCGGTTTTGTCGAGGATGCGCCGGCCCGCGCCCACCACGGTGTCGGCGGCGAGGATGAGCGCGCCCGGATGGGCGGCGGCGGCGGCTTTTGCCTTGGCGACGGACAGGCGCCCGGCGAGTTCGCGCGGCGTTTCGTCTTTCAGCGGCGTTTCGTCGATGTCGCACGGCGACACGAGGTCGGGCCTGCGGCCGATCTGTTCAAGGAGTTGCAGCCGGCGCGGTGAAGCCGAGGCGAGGACAAAGGTCATGCGCCCGCAATGTGCGAATGCTCCCATATTTGGTCAAGGTTAATCGTCCTCGGGCGGAAACAGCTCAAGGATCTTGCCTTGGATCTGGTCGCGGACCTGGCGGTAGGCCGCCAGGCGCGCCGTGCGGTTGCCTTCGGCGCGGGTGGGATCGGGGATGTCCCAGGTGCGCACCTCGCAATGGGTATAGCGGGTGAGGTCTTCGGCGCGCGCCCTGGCCTGCGGCGAGAGCGCGATCACGAGTTCGAAGGCGTCGGTCTCCAGGCTGCCGAGGGTTTTCGGCCGATGGCGCGACATGTCGACGCCGATCTCGCGCATGACCTCGATCATGAAGGGGTCCTGGCCGCCCTGCTGCACACCCGCGGAATCGACGAAGACGCGGCTGCCGTGGAAGCGCTTGAGAATCCCTTCGGCCATGGGCGAGCGGACTTCGTTGAGGTTGCAGCAGAACAGGACGGCGCTGGGGAGGATTTGCATGCTAGCTCCGCGCCGTGCCGGCGTTCACTGGCCCCCATTTCGCGGCAGCCGATTTTGGTCCTGTCCGCATGTCAACCCCGCATATGGAGGATGCACAGGAGGGTGAAGAAGCGGCGCGAGGTGTCGTGGTCGAGATCGACGTGCTCGCGCAGGCGTTCTTCGAGCATCTGGGCGCCCTCGTTGTGGAGCGCGCGGCGGCCCATGTCGATGGCTTCGATCTGCGAGGGCGACGAGGTCTTGATGGCGTCGAAATAGCTTTCGCAGACCAGGAAGTAATCCTTGATCACCATGCGGAAGGGACGGATGGGAAGCACGACCTCCTTCTGCGGCGCGCCGCCGGTGTCGCGCACGTCGAAGACCAGCCGGTCTTCGCGCAAGGCCAGATGCAGATGGTAGGGACCGGGACAGGTCCCCTCGCTTTTCAGACAGAACCTGTTTTCCTCGAGCAGATCGAAGAGCGCGACTTCACGCTCATGCTCGACCTCGGGGCGGCGGCGCAGGAAGGAGCGTTCGTCCAGTTCGATCCGGACGATGGAGCGCGGGCGTTGTCCCGTGCTCTCGCTCATCGATTAGCCGCCGGTGATGCGTTCGACGCGGGCGCCGCAGGCGCCCAGTTTTTCCTCGAGGCGTTCGTAGCCGCGGTCGAGATGGTAGACGCGGTTGACCAGCGTTTCGCCCTCGGCGGCGAGACCGGCGAGGATGAGCGAGACGGACGCGCGCAGGTCGGTGGCCATCACCGGCGCGCCGGAGAGTTTTTTACGCCCGCGCACGATGGCCGAGGAACCGTGCACGTTCACTTCCGCGCCGAAACGCGTGAGTTCGGGTACATGCATGAAGCGGTTCTCGAAGATGGTCTCGGTGATCATGGACGCGCCGTTCGCGGTGGCCATGAGCGCCATCCACTGGGCCTGCATGTCGGTGGGAAAACCCGGATACGGTTCGGTCATCACATCGACGCCGACGAGTTCACCCGTCTCGGCGGAAATGGTGACGCTGTTGTCGCCCGGCTCGACGATCACCCCGGCCTGGCGCATGGCGGCGAAGACGGAGTCCAAAAGGTCGTAGCGCGTGCCGGTGAGCTTCACCTTGCCGCGGGTGATGGCGCCCGCGATCGCATACGTGCCGGTTTCGATGCGGTCGGCGATGACGGGCACGCGCGCGGCGCGCAGCGACGAGACGCCGCGGATGCGCAAGGTGCCCGTCCCAATGCCGCCGATGTCCGCGCCCATGGCGTTGAGGCATTCGGCGAGATTGGAGATTTCCGGCTCGCGCGCGGCGTTCTCGAGCACGGTGTCGCCCTTGGCGAGCACGGCGGCCATGAGAAGGTTTTCCGTGCCGCCGACGGTGACCTTGGGGAACACGATGTTGGCGCCCTTGAGGCCGCCGGGCGCGGTGGCGTGGATATAGCCCGACTGCACTTCGATCCTGGCGCCGAGGGCTTCGAGGGCCTTCAGGTGAAGGTCGACAGGACGCGTGCCGATGGCGCAACCGCCGGGCAACGAAACTTTCGCCTCGCCCATGCGCGCGACCAGGGGACCGAGCACGAGGACCGAGGCGCGCATGCGGCGCACGAGATCATACGGCGCGGTGATCGAGGTGATCTTATCGGCCGTCAGCGTCATGGTGCGGCCGGTGGGGCCGGCTTCGGCGCTATTGCTGCCGGCGCCGAAATCCGAGCGGTCGATGCGCACGCCATGCTGACGGAGCAGGTTCGCCATGGTGCCGATGTCGGCGAGTTCGGGCATGTTGGTGAGCGTGAGCGGCTGCTCGCTGAGGAGCGCGGCGGCCATCAGGGGCAGCGCCGCGTTCTTCGCGCCGCCGATGACGATTTCACCGTGGAGAGGTTTGCCGCCGAGGATACGGATGGAGTCCAATGGATGTGCTTTCTATGGAGAGCTTAAAGGCGCGGGAGAGTGACGCCCTTCTGGCCCTGGTATTTGCCCTTGCGGTCGGCGTAGGAGGTTTCACACAGGCTGTCGGCCTTCAGGAAGATGAACTGCGCGGCGCCTTCATTGGCGTAGATTTTGGCCGGAAGCGTGGTGGTGTTGGAGAATTCCAGCGTGACGTGGCCTTCCCATTCCGGCTCCAGCGGCGTGACGTTCACGATGATGCCGCAGCGCGCATAGGTGGACTTGCCGAGGCAGATCACCAGGGTGTCGCGCGGGATCTTGAAGTATTCGACGGTGCGCGCGAGGGCGAAGCTGTTGGGCGGGATGACGCAGACGTCGGTGTCGCGGTCGACGAAGCCGGCGTTGGAGAAGTCTTTCGGGTCGACAACGGCGGAATCGACGTTGGTGAAGATCTTGAACTCGCGGCTGACGCGCGCGTCGTAGCCGTAGGACGAGACACCGTAGGAGATGATGCCTTCGCGGTGCTGGCGGTCGGCGAACGGCGTGATCATGCCGTGTTCGGCGGCCATCTTGCGGATCCAGGTATCGGGCAGTACGGACATTCCGGGGGTCCTAAAGGCGGATAATGCGTGTGGTGGTCCGCTTGTAGCTTACGGGGGCGGGCCCCTCAATCTTCGGATTTCGGCGCGGTTTTGGCGTCGCGGGCCCGCTCCTGGGCCTTGCGGCGCCTGAGGTTCTCGCGCAGGGCCGCGGCGAGGCGGTCCCTGGCGGCGTCCGAGGAGGGTTTTTCCTGTGGCTTGGGAGGCGGCTTCTGGTCGCGGGAGGTCATGGGCGCTTTTCCCCGGTCGTGGGATATCGCAGCAAAATCAGGGGATAAGACCTATATGACGGTTGCTTGCGCCGCCAGAGGGCTTGTGGCATGTTCCGCGCCGCTTTGGAGGGCCGCGCGCCCTTCGATCCCGGTGTCGCTGCCGTAGCTCAGTGGTAGAGCACCCCCTTGGTAAGGGGGAGGTCGATAGTTCAATCCTATTCGGCAGCACCATTTTCCCCAATAAAACGGGAACTTTCTGAAGGTTTTGGATATAGCGCCCCCAACCGGGGGGCCAAAATATATCCAGCAAATATCCATTACGATTCTGCCTCTGGTTGCCGCCCCGCCTTTTGATAGCATTGGCGTATGGGGCTTTTTGACAAACTGCTCGGCAAAGGCCGGAGCGCTACGGGCGACCAGCCCGTGGTGGAGCTAGAAGCGCGGGCCAAGGCCAGCGTTGAAGTCGGGCGCGAGCGCGCGGCGGGTATCATCGAAACCCAAGCGGCGGGCCTTGCCTTTCGCTGTACGCAGGACCCCGAGCTAGCCGCGTTCGCGGAAGAGGTGGTGGAGCGCGAAATGCTCCACAGCATTGAGATCCAATTCCTCTGGGGCTTCTTTTTTATGCACGTCCAAGAATTCGCGCTGCCCACTAACGGCTTCGACCGCATCAAGCTGCACCTAATCGATTGGCTGATGACCATGCGCGGTTTGGCGAAGCGTGGACTTGGACATTGCAGGGGCCTCCATTGCGGGAAAGGCGGCGAACGATAGGGCAGCTACGCCACCGTTCGCCGCTTCCGAGGGTCGCACCGCTTGGCGGGGTGCGTTGCAATGGTGCGCAAAACCAGTGCGCCCGTAATCGACGAAGATTCTGTCACTGATAAAAATCGTCGGGGAGTGCGGCACTGAAGCAAATGCCCGTAGTTAGCGGACCGCTGCACAGCGCAGTTGCGTTTGAAACGCGCGGATTTGGATATGGCGGCACGGCGCACGCATCAGAAAGCCGCACGGCACCGCGTTTAGTGAGTTTCGACCTCCTAATCACTAGCGGGGAGGCGCGCAAAGCTCCGGTTTTGGTGCGAGGATAATGGAGGTTCGCGTGTTTCTGCCTCATCCCTTGCCTCAGTCCATGCGGTAGGAGGTGAGGCAGGTTTTTGTTCACGGCTTCAAGGGAATGCGGAGCTTGCCTCAGTGCCTCACCCTAAACTTCGACCCAGCCGCACCTAGCGGTGTCGGCGCGCCGTTGGGGGTAAGCACAACTGCAATTCCCAACCTTCCCCAACGTACTGAGGCACTGAGGCAATCGCCCGCAATCCATTGATGTGCTCCGCAAATATCTGCCTCACCTCCATTGAGGCAGAGGTGAGGCACGCTGAGGCAG
>JAYSFT010000019.1:0-27478 GCA_041913245.1 Rhodospirillaceae bacterium
CGTTCAACTTCGTCAGTGAAATCGACCGCGGCATCGACTTCGACGTCAGCTACCGGATGGCGCTGTCCGACATCGCCGACGATTTCGACGGCAACCTCTCGGTCCGCTTCCTCGCCACGCACTATCTGAAGAATCTCGTCTCGAACGGCATCAACGAGCCGATCGACCGGGTGGGCCAGAATACGATCGTGTCCAACGCGGGTCTGCCCAGCTGGCGCTGGACCAGCACCGTGACCTTCGATGTCGATCCGGTGTCCGTAACCCTGATTGGCCGCGGCGTGTCGGCGGGCGTATGGGACAAGGCTTATATCGAGTGTACGACGGGCTGCCCGCGTTCGACCGTCACGCATCCGACCATCGACAGCAACCGGGTCAAGGGTGCGTTCTACCTCGACGCCAATCTTCAATATAAATTGGCGTTCGGCGATTCCGAGGCGACCGTATTCCTGAACGTCGACAACGTGTTCGACAAGACTCCGCCGATCGTTCCGGTCAGCGGCGGCCTGTTGTACGCCGGCAAGCCGACGAATCCGAACCTCTACGATACGCTCGGCCGCGCCTACCGCGCAGGCATCCGATTCCGGATGTAAGGGTGCTATCCAACCCCCCATGCTCCGCGGCCGCGGAGCATGGGTTTTTTGTCAGCCGCCCGAATAGCCGCCGATGATCGGCAGGATCTCGCCCGTGATGTAGCTGGAGCATTGCTCCGAGGCCAGGAACACATAGGCCGGGGCGATCTCCTCCGGCTGGGCGGGGCGCTTCATCTCGGTATGAGCGCCGAACTTCTTGATGTCCTTTGAAAGCTTGTCCGCCGGATTGAGCGGGGTCCACACCGGGCCCGGCGCCACGGCGTTGACGCGAATGCCGCGCGGCAAAAGGTGCGAGGCCAGCGAGCGCGTGAAGGCGTGAATGCCGCCCTTGGTGGTCGCGTAGTCGAGCAGGTTCTTGTTGCCCATGAGGCCGGTGACCGAGCCTGAATTGACGATCGCGGCGCCCTTGCTCAAGTGGGGCACGATCGCCTGAGCCATGTGGAAGTAACCGTAAAGGTTTGTCTTCATGGTCAGGTCGAAATGTTCTTCGGTCAAGTCCTCGAAGCGCGAGACATGTTCCTGGAAAGCGGCGTTGTTCACCAGGATGTCGATGCCGCCGAATTCATCCAGGATCTGCTCGACCGCGTCGAAACAGAACGCGCGGTCCGAGACGTCGCCCGCGATGATCAGGCATTGGCTTCCTTCGTCGCGCACGGCGCGCTGCGTCTCCTTCGCGTCCTTATGTTCGTCGAGATAAATGATCGCGACATGCGCGCCCTCGCGCGCGAACAGCACGGCGACGGCTCGCCCGATGCCCGAGTCGCCGCCCGTGATCACGGCGACTTTGTCCTTCAACTTGTCCGAGCCCTTGTAGAACGGCGCATCGTACATCGGCTTGAGGGTCAGGTCGGCCTCGCGCCCGGGCTTCTTCAGAGGCTTTCCCGGAAGCGGCGGCGCAGGGTAGGCGCGCGCGCCGGTTTGAACAGCGCGTTTGGTTTTCTTCTTCGGCCGCTTCTTATCGGCGCGTTCGACTTGGGTCTGCACGGCGCGATGCCGCGCCGAGGTGCGCGCGGCGCGCTTCACGGGCGCGGGCTTTCCGCGCGATGCGGGTTTGGATTGTCTTCTGCGCGTTGTCATGGTGCCCCGGCGTTTCCACAGGCGCGTGTTGTTTTGGGATTCTAACACCCGAAGCGGCGGCAAAGTTTCATGACTATGAAGCGCGCGAAAATGTGCGGCGCTTTGCGCGCGCGCCGCATCGCCGTTTGGGAGTGTGATGCGCGCGTGGAGTTCGCGCGGTTGGCGTAACCGGCCCGCCTAGAAACGCTTTGCGAGCCAGATCGCCATGCGCGTGCCGGTGCGCACGGCGGCCGACAGGGCTTCGTAACCCGGCGTTTCGCGCGCGCCGTGCGCGAGGCCGACGTCCCGGTGATGCAACTCGTCCTCGCGGAACGCGGTGATGGTCTCGCGCAGGTCCTTCTCGTCGTCGCCGAGCCGCGCCGCCTGTTCGCGGTAATGCTCGCCGATCACTTCTTCCACGGCGACCGTGCAGGCCATCGCGGCTTCCTTGCCCAAAAGCGCGGTCGCCGCGCCGATGGCGTAACCCGTCACATGCCACAGCGGCTGCAGGGCGGTGGGGCGGGCGCCGCGTTCGGCCATCAGGCCGTTGAAGCGCTTGAGATGCTCTTCTTCCTGCGCCAGCATTTCCTTGATCGCCGGCGCGGCGTCGGTATGTCCCAGCACGGCAAGCTGGCCTTCATAGATGCGTTTCGCGCCGTACTCACCCGCCTGGTCGACGCGGATGATCTGGTCGATCAGCGTAGCCTTGTCGGGGTCGCCCGGCAGGCGGTCATCGGCGGTCACTTTGCTCATGCGCGGCTCCACCAGTCGCGGGTGGAGGCCCAAACCAGGCCGGCCCCGAGGACCAGTTGGGCGATCACGTTGTAACCGGCCATGGAGATCCCAAAGAGGCTGAACGCCACTTCGTCGCAGCCCGTACGCCCCGTTTGCGTGAGCGCGCTCATCAGATCGGTTGTGGAAAACGCTTGCGGCCGGCCGACGCATTCGGTCGGGCCCAGCCACCACTTCTGCTCCACCCCGACATGATAGAAGGCGAAAACGGCGTTGAAGAAAAACAGGCCCGCACACAGCAGCGCCACCTGGCGGCGTGTCGCGCTATCGACGGCGTTGGTCATCGCAATCGCCGCGAACACCAGCGCCAGCGCATAAGGCGCCCGCTGCCCCCAGCACAGATTGCAGGGCCACAGGGCAAAGCCATATTGGGCGGTATAAGCCAATCCCAAGGCGGCGGCGGACGCCGCCGCGATCAGGGCCATGGTCAGGAAGGATTTGTTTTGCTTCATCGTCACTGAAAGAAGAGGTGTATCCCGCCACATTGCCGCGCGCCGGGGGGCAAGAACAGCCCTTTTTTGGGGAATTTGCCGCACTTGGCTATGCTTCCAGCAGCACGGAAGAGGAATGTAGCACGGTTGAGAGAACAGCTTTCTTCCGGTTGGCTGCCTTTCGGGCCGACCTTAAAAAACCCAACTGGATGGGTTATATAGGCATGGTCACGACGTGCGCCGCGTCCTGGGTCTCGTGACGACAAACCGAACGTGGTTCGTCAAACGGTGGACCGAGATATATGGGTGAACCGACCGACGCCCAACTCGCGGCCGTCGAAATTCTCGACCAAGGAACGGGCCGTCATTGGGACTTACACGACACGGATATTTCAATCCCCGGCCTGCTGTCCGGGATCTTCGGAGCGCCGGCGCATATGGCGCGGCTTGTGGGGCCGACGAAATCCGCCGCTAAAGCTGTCGCCGCGCGCGCGAACGGTGCCAAGGGCGGCCGGCCGCGAAAACGCGCACGTCCATAAGGCAACTTGCGAGAAACGGGCCTTCGCAACAGATCAGTTGATCGCGTTCCGTAACTCCTCCCTTTGCGTCTGCCGGGCGGAGGCGAATCCTCTCGCTCCGGCCACTTGCCGTCATGAATCACCTTGACTACGCTGGTTGAGTCGAACGGTTCCCAGACATCTCGGCGACGCTCCTCGCTATCAACTCGATATCATGTCAATTGTGCCAGGAGCGTTGAGCCTGCGACAGAAGTCTATAGGTGGAATTATGTCGCAGCATGTCCCTTCTGCTAAACTGACGCGATATGCGCCCAACCTGAGTCAGCGGCTACACACACATCATGGCGCGCCGCACATCTCGCTTGTTCTGGCGGGCGGCTGTTGGGAAGAGGCAGGCCTGAGCCAAGTCGAGTTCGGCGCCGGGAAGCTGGCGTTTCGACCGGAAGGGATGAAGCATGCAGTCACCTACTCCCCGCACGGCGCATTGATTCTGACTTGCTCCTTTCCCGCGCGTGACGCATGGATCAATGCGCCCCGTTGGTCCCGCCCTCTGCCCCGCAAACACTTGCGTGCGCTCACGCCTCTGCTCATCAGCAACGAAACAGATGCTGTTGAAGCTGGTTGGGACTTGATTGCGCTCACCGAGGACCAGCCCCAACACCCGCACCCTATAGCCAAATGGCTCTTGGAAGTGCGGGATCGACTGATTGAAGAACCCACCGCCGCCGACATTTCCACGATCGCAGAGCAAATCGGCCGTCACCGCGTCCATCTCGGCCGCGCCTATCTTGCTGCTTTCGGCGAGACGCCTTCCGCCTTTCGTCGCCGTATCATGCTCGATCGTGCACTCCGCGCCTTGGCGAGTGGTGCTACTCCCGTTGCCGCCGCCGCAGAGGGTGGTTTCGCCGATCAAAGTCATTTTTACCGTGCTTGTCGCGAGAGCTTCGGCCTCACACCTCGCCGGCTGACAGGGGGTGCAGGCGGTGTTGCATCCGTTCAATACGTGGACAGCTGATTAAGACATATCCTACGAACCTTTGACCTCGATGTCGGAGATACTATGCGTCCTGCCCTCATCGCCGTAGCCATGCTCTTGGCTGGTAATGCTGCCGTTCACGCGCAGACCGATCAGTGCGGCGGCACGGCGCTTCAAACGGCACGCGCATCCGCTGTCATGCGCGTGCCGTTTGAAATCGTAAGCGGACGTATCTATGTGCCGGTGAGCGTGAACGGCGCGGGCCCCTACCGTTTCATGTTCGACTCCGGTGCCAGTGGCATGGGCCGTGCCGATACGAGCCTGGTCAATGAGCTGTCGATTCCCATCACCGGAACCACAACAAACAGCGACGGCGTGAACACGACCACGGTCGATCTCGTTCGCCTCCAGTCCGTGTCGCTGGGTGGCATGACCCGCACTAATGTGGAAGTTATGTCGCGCAACTACAGCCGGGGCGGCGAGGCTGCTAAAATGAGCGGCATCATAGGCCGCGGCTTCTTCGATGATGGCTTGCTTATTATCGATTATCCCGCGCAGATGCTCGTGTTCTCGCGCGATTTCCTGAAATCGGATACCGAAGGAGTTTTGGCCTACCAGGACAATTTCCGTGTGCCGGTGAAGATTGGCTCCGAAATGGTGATGGGTCTACTCGACACAGGTTCCAACCTTACTATGCATCTGCCAAGGTCGCTCTATGATCGCATCGCAGCCGATCCGTTGACGCCCGCCGGAGAAGGGCGACGCGCCAACACCGTGTTCCAGCTCTACAGCACGAACCTGCGCGATCCCGTGCGAATTGGCGCTCTGAGTGTCAAGGATGTTCCGGCGATGGTCTCGGACTTGGCGCCCTGGCTCAACATCGGAGCCGGCTTTCTAAAAGATTATGTTCTGGCCTTGGACCAGCGCTCCCGCCTGGTCGCGCTTTGCCCGCCGACCTAAGGATTTCGTCTAAATGGAATGTCTAGATAGCAACCTTGGAAAGATCAGTGTGATCGCCGCATAGCGGGGCGTTGCGGGGGCCTCATGATATTCGAGGGGGATCGCGGCGCAGCAGATGCGTTTCTCAAGACCATTACAGGTCGCTTTTACGTGTACGTTCTATGCCGCCCCGACGGACGGCCCTTTTATGTCGGCAAAGGCGTCAACCGATGGGCGCTTGAACACGAGGCCGAGGCGCTCAGAAACCACCCATTCGGCGAGAGCAATCCGTTCAAGTGCAACGTCATTCGCAAAGTCATTCGAGATGGCGGTCAAATCGTCTACCGGATAGACACGCACTACGATCCAGCCGATCAACAGAACTGCCTTGAACGCGAAGCGGCCCTCATAAAGTCGCATGGCAGACTCCATGAAGGCGGATGCCTCACAAACCTCGCAGGTGGCCTCGGAAATTTATCAGGCGCCGCTCCGCATAGCCTCGCACGTCACGCCGACACACTTTCCGGTGAGCCCGCTGACAATCCCGAACGAGCCGTTCTTAATCGTTTTCTACAAAGCATCGGCCCCGTCGGAAGCGTGCCGGTAAAACCAATCGGCCAGATCACCAGAATTCTGCCGACTTCGCCTCATCCTTCGCCAAGATCCCCGACCCTCAGATGCGCTTACGCACTGATCGCCACCGCGTCTGCGTCGGGTCAGCAACTTGTTCCCGGCGTAACGCTTCCTCGCGCATTCACCTACGAGGGAGTCGAAGCGATCATAGAGAACGGCGTATCGCGCGACATACTGAAAGCCGGCATGGCAGCGCTTGTAGGCAATGCTGATCCTGCGGCAGAGGCGTTCTCGCTTTCAGAGCAGAACATCATCGTATTGAGCGGCCTGGTCGGGCGCGAGGCCCTGGTCAGACGGGGCTTGCTGTAGCTCTCGGGGCCAAACGCCATGAATCACCGAGATAAAATGTTGGCGAACTCGCCGATCCTTCGCTATAAAGCCGCTCGTGCGGGTATGGCGGAACTGGTAGACGCGCCAGACTCGACCAGGGTCGCCGGTTCGGAAACGGGCCGGTAGTAAGCTGTCAAACTCGGTGAACGCTTCCGTCGCTTTTGCGGCAATGCCAACCCCGAGCCAAGCCCGAGCAATCGGGAAGGTGTAGAGACTTAACGGCAGCCACCTACGGGCTTCGGCCTACGGTGAAGATAAAGTCCAGACCACAAACTGCCGAGGCGATCACGCCGCGGCGAGCGTGGCGAAAGCCATAGTGGTATGCAAAATCTGGTTTCCTTACGGAAGTGGGGGTTCGATTCCCTCTACCCGCACCATTCTATCCCAACGATTACCTGAGTCCGGTCGTTTTTGACCCGCCCGTTGGATCAGCAATCCATGGGTATCAACGACTACAAAACGACTTTGCATCGCATGGATGCTGAGACACTTCAAAATCTCACCGACCTGGCAACGTGGGCAGATCAAAGCGCCTTGCCTTGGTTGCGGAATGAACTGGCGGGAATGATGCCGGGCAAGCGAGTTGGCCCGATGAAGGCCTATGACGCTATCCGCCAAGGTCTCCAAACAACAATCCACGATCAACAAACGATGCCGCTTCGGGCAAATTTCTACATCGCGCAACTGACGATGATGGATGCGGAAGTGAAGGGGTATTGGGTTTTGCCAAAAGCCCGCATCAATATCCAGTGAGGTGCCCCCTTTGAAGTGGTCCTCCGGCGCGTCAGCGTGCGGTCGAGATCGAATACGGCGAGCTGCGTCATGGCCACCTTCAAGATGCGGGCGGAATGCGGATGTTCGCACATCGCGACGGCGGCCATTTTCCATGCCCGTGCTCACGTCCGAATGGACGCCGCATGTCTTTTTGCAAATCTTGCGACGCGATCGCCGGCCGCCTGGCGAAGGGGGCCGTGTAAAGCTCGAAGACGGATACGTATCGAGCTGCACGTATTAGTAGTGAGACGCCGTTTTAAGGTCGCTCAGCCCGAAATGAGACGCGGGCGACGAGGCACCCCGTTTTTCTCCGCATACAGATTGTAGCGCCGGTTTAGGATGATTGTGTATATTGCGCGCGCCGATTTCGGGGATGCTCGATGAATGAAGCCTGCCGCTTTCCTGGCGGCCAACCGCTGGTCATGGGCGAGATGATGGCTTGTCCCGCGCCCGCGATTTTTGGCCTCCGCGCCGTGGTTTTTGCCGCGGTAAAACAAAACGTCGGTCGCGCGGCCTATTGATGGCGCGCATCCTCATCATTGATGATGATGAAGATTTCCGGCTCCAGATCCGCGCCATACTCCAGGAGGAGGGGCACGAAGTCGAAGCCGCGCACGACGGCGTTCACGGCCTCACATTGCAGCGCCGTTCGCCGGCCGACCTCGTGGTGACCGACATCATCATGCCGAATAAAGAAGGCATCGAGACAATCAGAGACTTTCAGCAGGAATACCCGCGCACGCGGATCATCGCGGTGACCGGTGGCGGCCGTCTGCAAAATTCTTCTCATCTTTTTGCGGCCAAAGAGCTGGGCGCATCGGTCGTTCTCTTGAAGCCCGTCGACATGGATGTGTTCGTGAAGACCGTTCACGAGGTCCTGGCGACAGGCAAGGGCGATACATGACACTGATGCGCCATCTTCCACGCGCCTTCTGGGGCGGCGTCGCGCTCATCGTGGTATCGAGCGCTTTGGTCGCGGGGCTTCAATTATACCAGGTTCAGGTGCGCGCCGCCCAGCTCCTGGCGAGCCGCGGCGCTGTCGACCATACCTTCGACGTCATCGGGGAAATCGTCGCATTGAATAGCGCGTTGCAAGATGCCGAGAGGGGGCAGCGCGGATACTTGCTGACGGCGCGGCGGGAATACCTGACGCCGTACGAGAAAGGAATTGCCGAGGTTCCAATACGCCTTGAGCGCCTGAAGACCCTCACGGGCGACAACCCGGAGCAGCAGCGCCGGTGGCCGCTCGTGGAGCAGCAAATTAAAATCAAATTTGATGAAATGAGCCGCGCCATAGAAGCGCTGAGAACCGACGGATTGACGGCGGCGGCCCGCGTCGTGGAGACGGACGTGGGTCTCAACAGCATGACCGCGATCGCGGGCAACATCAACGCGGCATTGGCTGCGGAAAATGCGTTGCTCACGGAACGTGTCGCGAGCTTTTCCGAGGAACAGCGCCGCATCTCGCGCATAGCGCTGCTGACGTCCATCATTGGATTGCTCGGCGTGTTCGGCGGACTGGCGTTCGCAACCCTCGCCGCCCGGCACATCCTCCAAACGCACGACGCCTTGGCCGATGCAAAGGCCCAATTGGCCCAGGCGCAAAAGCTGGAGGCGCTGGGACAGCTGACCGGCGGGATTGCCCACGACTTCAACAATCTGCTTCAAGGCATAACGGGCGGCATCGCTCTGCTGCGAAAGCGGTTCCCGAAAGAAAGCGCCGATGCCGAAGACTGGATAAATATGATCAGCCGCAACGCGACGCGTGCGGCGAGCCTGACCCAACGGCTGTTGGCATTTTCGCGGCGCCAGCCTTTAAATCCGAAGCCTCTGGATTTCAACAAGGTCATCAACGACGCGACGGTCATTCTACGTCAATCGGTCGGCGAGAATATTTCCGTGGAAACGGTGCTTGGCGGCGGCTTATGGCGTGCGGAAGCGGACGGTCCTGAACTTGAGACCGCGATCCTCAATCTCGCCATCAATGCACGCGATGCAATGCCCGGCGGCGGTAAACTGACATTGGAAACGTCGAATGCCTTTCTCGACGAGCGCTACTGCGCTCAGGAAGGCATAGCCTTCGGCCAATATGTAATGGCGGCGGTCACGGATACCGGCCTCGGAATGAATCCGGAAACAGCTCAGAAGGCTTTTGAGCCCTTTTTCACGACGAAAGAAATTGGCAAGGGAACGGGGCTGGGGCTGTCGCAAGTATATGGGTTCGTCAAACAGTCCAGAGGGCATATCAAGATTTACTCGGAAGTCGGACAAGGGACGACGGTAAAGATGTATTTCCCCCGCGTGATCGACGCGGGAGACGATGCTGTCATACAGGATATTCCCGCGCCCAAACCCGGCGCGTCATCCCACAGTATCCTTGTTGTGGAGGACGACGCCGACGTGCGGTCTTTTACAGCGACCATTCTCGCCGAAAACGGCTATCGCGTGACGGCCGTGCCCGATGCCGCCTCGGCCTTGCAGGTCTTGGAACGCGAGCCGGACACCGAGCTGTTACTGACCGATGTCGGTCTTCCGGGCGATAAGAACGGGCGGATTCTCGCCGATGAGGCGCGGGGCCGATGGCCTGCGCTGCGTGTCGTCTTTATGACGGGTTATGCGAGAAACGCCATCATCCACGGCGGGCGCCTCGATCCCGGTGTGCACCTGATCGTGAAACCCTTCTCCGAAAACGCGTTGCTCGAAAAATTGCGCCGTGTCCTGGACGGTTCGCCGGCATAAGCGCCGCGCGGATCGAGATTGGGCCGTCCGCCGGCATGGCTTCGTCAAAAGCTTCCGGCGCTTCAATGATGCGTCAGCGCGGAGTTCGTACGGATCGTCGTCAAAGACCGACATTTCCCCGAAGTACGATCCCGGGCCGAGGGCGGTAATGTGAACGCGCTCGCCTCTCTTGGTCACAAACACTTCGACTTCACCCGACCGCGATCCTTTTGTCGGAACCGTCCACGGATTTCACCGGCGGCGAGTTCGTGCTCACCGAACAAAGACCCCGGATGCAGAGCCGGGCCGAAGTCGTCTCCCTGCGCCAAGGAGACGCCGTGGTTTTTGCCGTGAACGAGCGCCCAGTGCGGGGCGCGAAGGGGCCGTACCGCGTCAAACTGCGCCATGGCGTGAGCCGCCTGCGCTCCGGCCGGCGCTTCACCGCCGGCATTATATTTCACGACGCGCGGTAAGGCCGCGCGAGGTTGCCCGTTTCTGATATTCTGGCAGCCATGACGCTACACGGCTTTCTGATCTTTGCGGGCATCTACTTCGTCGCGGTGGCCACGCCGGGCCCCGGCGTCGCACTGGTCATCGCGCGGTCGTTGGGGCAGGGGCTGCGCGGCTTGCCGTGGTTCATCGCGGGCTTCCTGGTCGGTGACGCGATTCTGATGACCCTCGCGGTTTCGGGCCTTGCGTTCATCGCACAAACCTATGAGGCCGGCTTCCATATCCTGCGCTACGCGGGCGCGGCCTATCTCGTGTGGATCGCCTGGAAAATATGGCGTGCGCCGGTGCGTGAGATCGAGATCGACCCTGCGAGCGACGGCGAGCGGCCGTTCCGGCTCTTCTTGTCGAGCCTGTCGCTCACCCTGGGCAACCCCAAGCCCATCGTCTTTTTCGTCTCCGTCATGCCGCTGGTCGTGGACATGAGCGCCATGAACATGCCGACCTACGTCGCGCTGCTCGCGGCGGTCGTGCTGGTGCTGCCGCCCGTGCTTGCCGCCTACGCCATCCTGGCCGACCGCGCGCGCCGGGTGTTCCGCTCGGAGAACGCGCTCAAGCGCATCAACAGGGGCACCGCGCTGGTGATGGCCGGCGCCGCGGTCGCAATCGCCAAGACCTGATCCGGCGGCGCGTTTAGACTTTCAAGACGCTTCACGGGTGAGGGTCAGCGGCGTGCGCCTGCCGCCGGCGGTGAGCGTGCCGGTGATGGTGTTGCCCGTGACCTTGCCTTCGAAGGTCAAGGGGCCCGCGGCAGTAAAGGTGAAGACGTCGCTTTTCACGATGCCCATCTCGAACGCGGTTTCCTTGGCGCCGATCCTCACCTTGCCGCCGGCGTTCTGATAGTGCTGCGTGAGCTCCAGACGATAAGGCACGTTGTTCACGTTCGCGGTCCATACGCCCTGCACCTTCGCCGGCACGATCCACATATAAACCCGGCGCATGTCCACATTGTCGGCGCCGTCGGGCACCCAGTCGCCCATGTTGAAGGCGTGACTGACCACGCGCGTGCCGGGCGCGAGGTCGAGGATGCGCGGGCGAAGCGTGACGTTTACATCCGGAAGCAGGTACAGAGTCAGGATCGTCGCTTCCTTGAAATCCATTTTGAAGATATCGCCGCGCGCGAAACTCACGCGGTCCGAAACACGCGCGTCCTTCGCGTTCTTGGAGGCGAGGGTCACGAGATCGGGGTCGAGGTCGATGCCGATCCCCTTTTTCACTTTGAAATCGCGCGCCGCGGCGATGACGATGCGTCCGTCGCCGCTGCCGAGGTCATAGACCACGTCATTAGGTCCGGCCTTGGCGAGGTTCAGCATGGCGGCGACGACGGCCGGCGGGGTGGCGACATAGGGTACGTCGAAATAGATGTCGCGCGCGGCCGCTTGCGGCCCCGGAAGCGGCGGCGCGCAGAGAAGAAGGAAAGCGGCGGCCAATGCGCGTTTGATCATCGAAAGTTCGCCTGACGTCGTGAAAGCCCGAAAGGTCCCGCATCATGTCAGACTGGATGGGGCGAAAACATGGTTTCCTTGCACGCCGGGGCTTCAAATTTGTGCGGAACGCCCTATTTCCGCCCCTCTTGCGGAGCCATTTTCCTGCTATAGCTCTGCCGCGCCGTAACCGCCCTTTCGAGGACCCCATGATGAGACTTGCTCTTTGCGCCGCCGCCGCCGTCCTGTCCGCGTCACAGGCTTTCGCGGCCCCGCAATGCACCGAAATGCGATTCCTCGACGACAAGGGCGTGCTGCTGCCGGTCAATCCGCCGCTGATCGGGATCTTCCTGGGAGACCGCCCTTTGTTTGAAGGCGTGCCGCCCTCGGGCCGCTCGGAACCGGGCCGCATGGTGCCTTGTCCGGCTGAACTGGTCGCGAGCGCGCAGAAGGTCTTCAACGATTCTTGCCTGACCGAGGAACGCCGCAAGCAGGCCGCGACGCAAAACCGCGCGGACATCTCGCTGGTGAATCAGCGCTGCGGCGAAATGGCGAAATCGCTCGCCAAATAGCGCCGCCGGTCCTACGCCTTCAGTTCGAACAGCCCGTCGCTCGCCACGTCGCCGAGCGCCTCGTGGAACGCCGTGACCACTTGCGCGATATCGCCGGTGGTGTGAGCGCCAGACAGGAAGCCGAGCCGCGAGGCGTGCACCAGCACACCCTTGTTGAGGGCGAGCGTATAGAAAGCGGCTTCGGCGGCGGGGTAGTCGCTTGCCCCGTCCGCGCGCGTGAATTGAATACGGAAGATCGAGCCCGCGACCTTCATTTTTGCGGGCAGCCTGTGCTGCGCGGCGAACGTATTGAAGGCGTCGGCGAGCAGGCGTCCCTTTTCATCGAGCGCGGGATAGAGCGTGCCGCGGCGCGCGGCGAGATGGCCGAGAGTCGCCGTGCCTGCCGCGACGCTGAGGATATTCCCCGAAGCTCCGCCGTCCGCGCGTGCGCGCCACGGCGCCTCGCGTCCGGCCATCTGACTGAGAATGTCGGCGCGGCCCGCGACGGCGCCCAGGGGCAGGCCGCCGCCGATGATTTCGCCGTACGCGACAAGATCGGGCATCACGCCGAAGCGTTCCTGCGCGCCGCCGTAGGCGAGACGGAAACCGGTCAGGCGCTCGTCAAAAATCAGCAGCACGCCGGTCTCGCCGCAGACATTGGCGAGTTCGCGCAGCCATGGACCATGATCGGTGGACGGATCGAGCGCGCGGACCGGCTCGACGATCACCGCGGCGAGGTCGCGGCGGCGGCGGCGGATCTGATCGAAAACCGACGCATGGCCGTATGCGAGACTGAGCGTCGAGTCCGCGACCGCTTGCGGGACGCCGGCATGACGATGCCCCCGGCGCGTCAGGGGGCGTCCGAACAAGGTCCCGGACTCCGCCGTGTCGTGGGTGCGGGACGGTTCTTCGCCGGCGATACCGTAATCATGGTGCCCGTGGTTCGAACCCGCGAAAACGCCGATCAGATCGCGGCCGGTGAAGGCGCGCGCGGCGCGCATGGCGTAGGCGGCGGCGTCGCCGCCGGAATTGCAGAATGTCACGCGCTCATTGGCCGCGCTCGCGGCCTGGATGTGACGCGCGAGTTCCAGTTGTCTTTCGGTCACAAGGCCCGCGTGCCAGCCGCGCGAGGCCTGCGCGACGACGGCGTCCTGGATGACGGATACGGCGTGGCCCAGGATCTGCGCGCCGAATCCCATGGAAAGATCGATGAAGCAATTGCCGTCCAGGTCGACGACGAAAGCGCCCATGCCCTCGCGGATATACAGGTGAAACGAGGGATGGCCGGCGAAGTCTTCGGGCCGCGCGAGCGCGCTGTTCCGGTCGAGGCTCATCTTCCAGGAATGGCACGTTCGCGCCTCAAGCGCCGACAGGGCAAGGTCGGCGCGGTTGTTGAGGGCGTTGCGGATGACCGAGGTTGGCGAGACCAAGGTCATGGGCGCTCGGGCCTAACCGGCGCGAAACCGCGCGGCGCGAGGTTCGAGGAGACCAAGGCGATGCGGTTGAAATTGGCCGCCGGCCTGGCGTTGCCGGCCAGGGCGCGTTTCTGCACGATCTCGATGTACGGCGCGGCGAGTTTGAAGGTCGCGAATAGCCGCGCGCGTGGCGCGGCGCGTCCGCGCCCCGACGCTCCGCCCGTTTGCGAAGACTCCTGCATGTGTCCCTCCCGCTATGAGAGGGCCGGATCGGGAACCGGGTTCGCGGCCGTCGGGCGGCTCGCGCGTCCTTCCAGGTAGCGCAGCGCCACCATCATGGACAGGGCGAGGGTCGTCGACGCGCGCGCGGCGGCGATCTCGGCCGGTGCAGCGGCGGCGAAGCCCCGGTTCGTGGGGATCCGGTTCATGGGGATCCGGTGCACGGGGATGCGGTGTGTAGGGATGCGGTAGGTGGAAATCTGGGCAGTGCCCGCTGTCCGCGGACGGGACAGCTTGCTGGTGCGATGCGTCATAATCCGGCTCCAAGTTCCAATGTTGCCCCAGACGTCGCCTTAAAGTGGCTTTTGTCCTATCGGCCCTGACAGGTGGACCGTGGCGTCGGAGGTCGCGGGTAGCAGCGTGTTAACAGGTCGTCCCCAGAGACTCGGCCGGGGGAGCGATCCCCTGCATAAGTCTTTGATTCAGCAGCGTTATTAATCTTTTGATTTTGAAGACGCTGACCGATGACAACCACCCTGCACCGGCTTGGAAAGAACGGGACCTGTCAGTCCTGACAGGTCCTGGAACCTTAACGATATGGTGATCTGTACCCGAAACCATCACGCGTTGGCTCGGGGGACAAAATGCTCACGTCCATTATTGAGATGCCGGAGAACACGGTCGAAACGTCGCGCAGGCTCGATGGCATGTTCAAGCTGCGTCACGAAGTGTTCAAGGAACGTCTCGCCTGGGAAGTCGGCTCGTTCGCCGGCAAGGAACGCGACATGTTCGACGATCTCGACCCGGTTTATATCGTGTGCGAGCACGAAGGCCAGGTCCTGGGATCCTGGCGCCTCCTGCAGACCACCCGTCCTTACATGTTGAAAGACGTTTTTCCCGAGCTTCTGCACGGGATGCCCGCGCCCGAGGCGCCCGACGTGTGGGAGATCAGCCGTTTCGCCGTGTCCAAGCGCGTCCTGGCCGGCAATGAGTCGCTCGGCACCATCAACATGGTGACCAGCATGCTCCTCGATCAGCTCGGCGCCTTCTGCAAGCGTCGCAACATCTCGAAGGTTGTCGCCGTCACCGATGTGCGCTTCGAGCGCATCCTGAAGCGGGCCGGCCTCCTGACCCACCGTTACGGACCGCCGCTGGAAATCGGCGTGACCCGCGCGGTCTCCGGTTATGCGGATGTCGGCGAACTGAATGCCCGCCGCGCTCAGCTCCGGGCCGAGACGTTCGAGCCGATGCAGGACTTCAAGCTCGCCGCATAAGAAATTGCCGATCCATGAAAGGCGGCACTACACTGGCGCGCTGGTGTCAGGGAGCCGCGATCAATAATGCAGGCGCGCAAAAAACTCGCAGGACCGAAGGGCTATCCGATCCTCGGGGTCCTGCCGATGCTTCGAGGCAACACATTCAAGTTCCTCGTCGAGACGGCGCGTGATTTTGGTGACATTGTTCCGCTGAGAATCCTTATGACAACTGCTTATCTCTTGAACCACCCGGCGCACGTCGAACATGTGCTGCAAAAGAACTACCGGAACTACCGCAAGACCCCGATGCTCGGGAAACTGCGGCCGGTGCTCGGCGACGGCCTGTTCATGAGCGAAGGCGAGTTGTGGACCCGTCAACGCAAACTCATCCAGCCGTCGTTCCACAAGGAACGCGTCGATGCGCTGGCCTCGCGCATGACCGACGTCATGCAATCGCATCTCAAGACCTGGGAAGCGCGCGCCCATTCCGGCGAAGTCTTCAACCTGTCCGACGACACCTCGATCCTGACCCTCGAGATCGCGCTGCAGACGATGTTCTCGACGGGCCTTGGCGGCGACGCCAACGGTTTCGCCGAAGCCATGAAGATCGTGCATGACGTCTCGTCGAAGCGCATTTGGGACATTACCGGCCTCGGCGAGATGATGCCGACCAAGAAGAACCGCGACTTCAAGACCGCGGTGGACTTCCTGCAGGGTGTGGTGTCGCGCATCATCGACGAACGCCGCGCCAAGCCGTCCGTCCGCGAGGACCTCCTGTCGATCCTCATGGACACCCGCGACGCCGACACCAACGAAGCGATGAGCGATCGCCAGCTGCGCGACGAAGTCATGACGCTAATGCTGGCCGGCCACGACACCACCGCGACCATGGTTGCCTGGGCGCTTCTGATGCTGACACAGCATCCGGCGCACCTCGAACGCATGCGCGATGAAGCGGACATGGTGCTGGCCGGCCGCATACCCGAAGCCGGCGACGCGCGGACCCTCGACTACACCAAGCGGGTGATCCAGGAAGTGGGGCGCCTGCGCCCGTCCTTCTGGTGGTTCGCGCGCGTGGCCATCAACGACGACAACATCGCCGGCCAGCCGATCAAGGCGGGCACCACCGTGTTCATCTCGCAGTACCTGATCCATACGCTGCCGAACGTGTGGGACGATCCGGAGAAGTTCGATCCGGACCGTTTCCTGCCGGACCAGATCTCGGGCCGCTCGAAGTTCGCTTATTTTCCGTTCGGCGCGGGTCCGCGCGTGTGCATCGGCTCGGGTTTCGCGATGATGGAAATGCAGTTTGCCCTGGCGATGATCTTCCGCCGCTTCGATCTCGAGATCACTTCCGAGAGGGAGCCGGAGTTCGGCAACCTGATCACGCTGCGTCCGACGAAGGATATCTTCGCCCGCGCCAAGCTGCGCCTGCGGCACTGATCAGATGTTGAGAAGGCCCATGCCCATGGCTTTGGCGGCCGCGTGCGTCTTGCTGTGCACGCCGAACTTCCCCATCACGTTCTGAATATGGAAGTTCACCGTCCGCTCGGAGATTTTCAGGATACCGCCGATCTCCCAGGCGGTCTTGCCGCCGACCGTCCAGCGCAGGATTTCGACCTCGCGTTCGGTGAGCGGAACCGGGGGCGGCACTTCACGCGCGGCCTTCAGGCGGCGCTGCACCGCGTCATGCAGATGGAAAGAGATCACCTGCGCGTCGTACCTGGTTTCGTCGGTGACCCTGATGAACTCGTCGTTCGCGAGTTCGGAATTCAGGCTGAACATGCCGAACTCGCCCTTGGGGCCGTGGATCGGGATGGTCAGGCCGCGCTTCAGGCCGTTCTCCCAGGCGTCTTCCATCATCCGGGACTCCTGCGCGGTGCGGGAGTTCGCGCGATATGAGTCCGTCCACAGAATCGGCAGGCGGCTCACCGTGCAGTCACGGATCACGGGATCCGCGCCGGCATAGTCCTCTTCGGCGTAGTGGGCGACCCACAGCGGCGCGAGGTTCGTCAGGCACAGGATGTTGTGCGCGTAGTCGCGCTTGCCGTCCTCAAGCTCGTCGCTCTGGAGGCTGACATAGGTGTAGGAGTCGAAGCCCAGGTTCGCGAAGATGGAATCGAACTTCTGTTTGAACGAGCGCTCGCTCGTCAAACCATCCAGGTCGGAAAGCATGTTGGCCAAGTTCGCGCGCATCGGCCTTTCTTCCCACCGATCGCGGGCCCGTCGCCCACGATCTCCCCCAAACCCGTGGCGCTTTTGCGCCGACATCGTTTGGCCTCTTAACGATGCGTCACAATAGAGGGCGGCCCCGACTGAATCAACGCTTGTTCTCAGGCGATCGCACGCGCCCTGGTTGTTTCAAAGCGTCCTGGTTGTCCCCAGGTCAACTGGCCAAAATACAACTTAAAGTTGTTTTAATATAAAAACCCACGAAGCTATTGTGCTGACGGAGGGGCCGACCTCCTGTACTAACTACTTCCTCTGCTTGAATAAAAGCCGCTGAAAACGGCGGGTCTGATCGCGGGGGATACAAGCTATGACCTTGGGGATGGGCGCCGCGCGGTGGGGCTGCCGGCGCAGGCTGCGCCGTATGAATGCAAAATTAGCGGTTGTGGCGGCGGCTTTCACCGTTTTCACAGTGGCGACCGGGGCGCTCGCGGCGCAACCGGTCATCGACGAGATCGTCGTGACCGCGCGCAAGCGTGCCGAAACGCTGGGCGACGTACCGCAAGCCGTCAGCGTGTTCACCGCCGAGGACGTGGCGCGCTTCGGTTACACGACC
Source organism: Rhodospirillaceae bacterium (assembly GCA_041913245.1). Lineage (GTDB taxonomy): Bacteria > Pseudomonadota > Alphaproteobacteria > Rhodospirillales > Rhodospirillaceae > SHVO01. The sequence continues at coordinate 17,915 of JAYSFT010000019.1, forward strand.
AGCCCCGATCTTGTGCGCCAGACCCCGAACCTGATGTGGCACTCGATCCTCGGCATGGCCACGCCGCACATCTTCTTGCGCGGCATCGGCAGCACCACCTTCAACGGCAACCAGGCCAACCCGGTGGGGCTGCACGTCGACGGCGTCTACCAGGGCGCCACCATCACTTATGGATTTGGATTGCTCGACCTGGAGCGCATCGAAATCCTCAAGGGGCCGCAAGGCACCTTGTTCGGCCGCAACACCACCGCGGGCGTCATCAACTTCATTCCCCGCAAGCCCGATCCGGCCGAGGGGACCAACGCCCAAGTGCGCGCCACCTACGGCCGCTTCAACGAGGCGAATGTGGAAGCCGCGGGCGGTTTCGCGATCAACGATGGGACGGCGGTGCGGATCGCGGCCGTCACGCTCAACCGCGGCGGGTATGTGACCAACAAGAATCCCGCCAGCGGCCTCAAGGACCAGGGCGCGATCGACATCTGGTCGGCGCGCGGCCAGGTCCGCGCCATGCCGGGCGACCTCGACATCCTTCTGAACGTGCACGGCGGCAAGAACCGCAGCGACATCATCCCGGGCAAGCAGGTCGGCGTGGTCTGCCCGGCCGGGGTGACGGTGCCGCGTCTCGGCGCCTGCACCGATTTCTTCGGCTTCAGGGACACGACCAATCTCCGTGAAAGCTTCGCCAACTTTCATTCCTACGATTTCATCGATACCTGGGGCGGCGGCGGCACGGTCACATGGCGCGGCGACGGCTTCGATCTGGTCGCGCAGGGCGGCTTCGATGGAAACAAGCGCAAGCTCAACAACGATTCCGACGCAGGCGCGGTTCTGGCGCTGAAGGCCAATACCGTTTCGAAGTACCACCAGTTCAGCCAGGAAGTCCGCGCGCTGTCGACGGGCGAGCGGCCGCTCCAATGGATTTTCGGCGCGAACTATTACGAAGACGATCTCCAGGCCTTCCAGAACTACGCCGCCAACGGCTACGGCCCCGGCGGCCTGTCGCGCGTGTTCCCGGTGGAAGAGGGCATCGCCTCCAGCATGCACCAGGAAACTTTGAGCTACGCCGTCTTCGGCGAAGGCACCTACGCCGTCACCTCGCGCCTCAAGTTCACCGGCGGCGTGCGCTGGACCTATGACCGCCGCCGCGCCGATCGCCGCGCCTTCCTGTTCAACGCGACCGGCTACGCGATCAACTTCATCGACCGGCCGATGGCGCTGAGCCGCCTGCTCGTCGACACCATCCCGCTCACCATGATCGGCCGCTCATGGCGTGAATGGACGGGCCGCGCGAACCTTGCGTATGACCTCACCGGCGACCTGATGGTCTATGCGAACTACGCGCACGGTTTCAAAGGCGGCGACTTCAACGGCGGCGCGCTGTTCGCGCCGGCGGAAGCGACCATCGTCAATCCGGAGTTCCTCGACAGCTACGAAGTCGGGTTCAAGGGCGCGGCGCCTGACCGCCGCCTGAGCTTCGAGGGCGCGGTGTTCTACTATGATTTCACCGATCAGCAGGTTTCGCAGAACGTGCCCGGCGCGACGGTCACGCTGCAAAGCCTCGCCAATGCCGCCAAGACCCGCGTTTACGGCGCCGAGTTCTCGCTGACCGCGCAGCCGGTGGACGCCCTGTTCTTGCAGGCCAGGGCAGGTCTGCTCGACGCGAAGTTCAAGGCGTTCCTGCTCGATCCCAGCAATCCGGCCACGAGCTTCGCCGGCAACCGCACCGCGTCTTCCCCGCGTCTCACGCTGGCGGGCACCGCGCGCTACGACGTGCCCGCGGGCGCTTATACCGTGAGCGCGCAGCTCGACGGGTCCTACACCGGCGCGCACTATTTCTCGGTCGACAACAGTCCGGCGCTCTACGAGAACGGCTATTGGCTCGCGAACACGAGCCTCGCCTTGCGCGGCCCCGGGGATCGGTACAGTGCGACCGTGTGGGTGAAGAACCTGTTCGGCGAGGAGTACCTCGTCACCGGGCTCGCCAATACGAGCCTCGGTTTCATCGAAGTGTTCCCCGGCATGCCGCGGACCTTCGGACTGACGGTGGCGGCCTCGTTCTAAATTGCGAGATCGGCCGGTGGGGCGATGCGGGATTCGCGCCAGGCGTGGCCGTGCAGGAGACAGGCGTCGCAGTGGCCGCAGGGCTGCGTGACGCCGTTCTTTTCTTCGGGCGCGTAGCAACTCCACGTCTCGCCCGGCTTGAGGCCCAGTTCGCCCGCCAGCGCGGCGATCTGCGGCTTGGAGAGGTTCACCAGCGGTGCGACGATGCGCGGCGGGTTGGGCACCGCTTCGGCCCACATGGTCCGGAAGGCGTCCAGGAACGAGCCGCGGCAATCGGGATATCCCGAGAAATCGACCGCGTTCACGCCCAGCCATACTTCCGTCGCGCCCGTGCCAGCGGCATCCGCGCAGGCGAGGGCGAGAAACACCGCGTTGCGTCCCGGCAGGAACGTGGGCGCGATGCCCGCTTTCATCTCGGCGACCGTGCGGTCCTTCGGGACGTGGATTTCGGGCTTCTGCCAGCTCACGTCCGCGATACGGCGCGCGATGCCGAAGCGCTCGCATTGTTTGTTGGCGTATTCGAGTTCGATCTGTTGGCGCTGGCCGTAGTTGATGCCGAAGCTGTAGGCGTCGCGGCCGCGCGAACGGGCGAGCAGCAGGCAGACGGTCGAATCGAGGCCGCCGGAGTGAAGAACAAGGGCCTTCGGACGGACGAACGCCTTGCTCATGCGACCTCGAAGCGGCAGGCCTCGCCCAGCGTCGGACGGCGCACGGTCACGCTGGTCAATTGCGGGAGGAGCAGACGCAGCTCGCCCGCGATCCACGCCGCGAGGTTTTCCAGGGACGGGGTCTCAAGCCCCGGGATCTCGTTCAGGAAATGATGGTCGAGCTTGCCGCGCACGCTCTGGATCGACGCGGTCACTTTCTCGAAGTCCACCACGCAGCCCGTCCTGTCGTCCGGCTCGCCGCGCAAGGCGACCTCGACGCGGAACGAATGCCCATGCAGGCGCGTGTTCTCGTGGCCCGCGGGCTTGTGCGTGAACGCATGCGCCGCCTCGAAGCCGAATTCCTTGACGATCTCGAACCGTCCAGCCATGTCTTACGCGATCCCTAAATACTTGTGAGTCTGGACGGACAGGCGCCACTTCGGATGGGCGAGGCAATAGGCCACCGCCTCCTTGCTGTTGGCGTCCCGCGCCGGACCGTCCATAGGTTGCAAAAACCAGTGGTGAAAAGCGAGCCGTTCGTAGCGTTCCGGCGCGCCGCCGTCTTGCGGATAGACAAGTTTCAGCTCGTCGCCCGTGGTCACGATCAGGTTCGCGTCCGCCTTGGGGCTGACGCAGACCCAGTCGAGGCCGGGCGGGAGTTCGATCGTCCCGTTGGTCTCCACCGCGATCTTGAAGCCCTGGGCGTGAAAGGCCGCGATTAGCGGCGCGTCGAGCTGCAACAGGGGCTCGCCCCCGGTGCAAACCACGAACTTTTCGCCTCCGGCGCCCTCCCACGCGGACGCCGCCGCCGCGGCGAGATCCCCGGCGGTCTTGAATTTGCCGCCGCCGGCGCCGTCCACGCCCGCAAAGTCGGTGTCGCAGAACTTGCACGTCGCCTGGGCCCGGTCCGCTTCCACTCCGCTCCACAGATTGCAGCCGGCGAAGCGGCAGAACACGGCCGGTTTGCCCGTGTTGGCGCCTTCGCCCTGCAAGGTATAGAAGATCTCTTTGACGCTATAAGTCATCGCTCGCGCGGGGTACGGGTCCGGTCCGGGCCTCAATGTGGACGATCACATAAGCCTTTGGCCCCCAAGAATCCAGGCTTGGACGGCGCCGGGGGCGATTGCGGAAGGCCGCGCGGCGCCGCGATTTTTCGCCTCCAGTCACAAATATTTCACAAGGAACAGTAGGTTCCACGGCATATTTAACCTTCGTAACTATGTTAGATTCCGTGACTTTCGCGATTTTTCCAGCCGGGACGAAGCATGAACCAGGGCGAACATTCTCACATCGTATCGGGCTTCGATAACGATCTCGCGCAGCTCGAGCGCAAGGTGCTGGAGATGGGCGGTTTGGCCGAGGCCCAGCTGCGCGACGCCATGGAAGCTTTGGTGCGCCAGGACGCCGAGGCGGCCGAAAACATCATCCGTCGCGACAGCGACATCGACGAGTGCGAGCGCAAGATCGAAGCCAGCGCGCTGTCGATCATCGCGCGCCGCCAGCCCATGGCGAACGACCTGCGCTATGTGTTCGGCAACGTGAAGATCGCCGGCAGCCTGGAGCGCATCGGCGACTACGCCAAGAATATCGCCAAGCGCAGCCTCGTCCTGACGCGCGCCAACATCCAGATCCCGCACGACATGGCCGCGCTCGGCGCGCTCGCCCAGCGCACCGTGCGCGACGTGATGGACAGCTTCACCACCCGCGACGCCCATAAGGCCGAGATGGTGTGGCAGCACGACCACGAGCTCGACGACCTTGTCGCCCGCGTGATGCGTCAGGTGATCTCGCGCATGTCGCAGGACCTGATCTCCAACGCGTCCAAGGCGCCGGAAGAGGTCGAATGTTCGACGCACCTTCTGTTCGTGACTAAAAATCTCGAACGCGTGGGCGACCACGCGACCAATATCGCCGAGGTCATCCAGTTCCAGCTCTCGGGCGGATGGAAGACCGGCGAGCGCCCCAAGGGCGGCGACAGCCTCCAGGTCGTCGGGCGATAAGAGAGGTTTATGGGGTTCCGCCTAAGCCTTCTTTGTGAGCTTGGTTTCGAACGTCGCTGCGTCCAGGGGCTTCGAGAAGTAATAGCCCTGGATGATGTCGCAGCCGTTGTCCTTCAGGAATTCCACATGTTCGAGGATCTCGGCGCCTTCGGCGACGACTTCCAGATTGAGGCCGCGTGAGAGGCCGATGATCGCGCGCGCGATCTCGGCCGTGTTCTGGTTTTCCTGCACATCCTTCACGAACGCGCGGTCGATCTTCAGCGTGGTGATCGGGAAGCGCCCGAGGTAGCTGAGGCTCGAATAGCCGGTGCCGAAGTCGTCAATGGAAAGTCCGCACCCGAGGTCGCGCACGGCCTGCATGCGCGCGATGGCGGATTCCACGTCGTTCATCAGCATGCTTTCGGTGATCTCCAGCTCCAGCCACTTCGATTCCAAGCCGGAATCGGCAAGGGCGGCTTTCACCTTGTCCAGCAGGTCGCGCGCCTTGAACTGGTGCGCTGACACGTTCACCGACATACGCAAGGGCTCGTAGCCCATGTCCTGCCACGCCTTGGTCTGCACGCACGCCTGACGCAGCACCCAGGTGCCGATGTCGACGATCAGGCCGGTTTCCTCGGCCACGGGGATGAATTCGCCCGGGCTGATGAAGCCGTGCACCGGGTCCTGCCAGCGGATCAGCGCCTCGGCGCCTTTCACGCGGCCCGTCGCGGCGTCCATTTTCGGCTGATAGAACAGCACGAATTCCTTGTTGGCCAGCGCCGCGCGCATGCGCTTTTCGAGGGAGAGGCGATTGCGCGCCTTGGCGTTCATGTCGCCGGCGAAGAACTGATAGCTGGCCCCGCCGGACGCTTTGGCGAACTGCATTGCGCTCAAACTGTCCTTGAGCAGCTCGTCGAAGCTCTCGCCGTCCGTCGGATAGATGCTGATGCCGATCGAGAAGTTGACGAAGATCTCCTCGCCCTTGATCAGGAAGGGCTTCTTGACCGCGTTCAACACCTTTTCGGCGACGATCACGCTGTCGTCGATGGCGGTGATCGGGGTCATGACCGCGAACTTGTCGCCGTCCAGGCGCGCGGCGGTGTCCGAGGTGCGGATCACTTTCGCGAGCCTTTCGGCCACTTCGTGCAGCAGGATATCGCCGGCGGCGTAGCCCAGCGCATCGTTGATGACCGTGAAGCGGTCGAGGCCCATCACCAAAAGCGCGATGGACTTGTTGGCGCGCTTGGCATTCAGGATGTTCTGTTCGACGCGGTCGGCGAGCAGGGAGCGGTCGGGAAGCTTGGTGAGCGGATCGTAGCCCACGCGCCGCGCCGCCCCGACGCCGGCTTCGTTTTGAAGGGAGTCCGACAGGATGACGGCGAGGAAGCGGCTGGGCACGCCGCTTGCGTCCCGGATCGGCGTCATGTTGAGGGCGTGGATCTGCGCGCGTCCGTCGGCATGTTTCGAGCGCACCGAGGGATAGAAGCGCGGCTCGGCGCCTTCCACCCACAGCTCCTCGCAGAAATCCTCGCTGTTGATATCGCGGAACAGTTCGCGCGCGTCGCGGCCGACGAGGGCGTCGGCTGCGAAACCGGTCAGGCGGAAGAACGCCGGATTGATGCGGCAGATGGTCCCGGTCCGGTCGGTGACCATGACCGCGTCCGCGGTTGCGTCCAGAACCGCCGCGAAAAGGGCTTCAGCGTCCACCATCTCATTCCGGCAATTGCATTGAGCGCGCCATCATTCCACTTGCACCGCGCGGCCGCAATCGCCCGAAGGCTTTTTTCGCGAGAATTGAACGGACGACCGGCCGTGAGTCCGGCTCACGAGGTCTGGCGCATTTCCAGGCTGAAAAACGTCTGCGGCGGGATGTCCTTGCCGTCCCCGTCGATGTGCGAAACGCTCAAGGCCCCCGACCAGCCGCCGTCGCGCCAGTTCAGGAAATAGCCGACAAGGCGCTCGTCGCCGCCGTTGGTGTTGCGCGTTTCGTCCATCGCTTTGCGGAAGGCAAAGCCGTCGTGGGCGGACAGGCCTTTCAGGAGGTCGGCCATGACGTCGTTCACCACGTCGCCGTAGGAATCGAGCACGCGCAGCGTACAGGTGGACGGCGCCTTGGCGAGCAGCTGCAGCTCCGCGCCCCGGCTGGTCAGAACGACCCAGCCTGAATCGCCCGGTTTCCCGTCCAGGAGGGTTTGAACGCCCTCGTCCGACAGGGGCACGGCCTTGATCTGCCGCTCGGCGATCACGCGCCCGATCCGGTTCGGCGCGCCGCGCGTGGAAATGCACAAGCCGCCGAAGAAGGCGACCGCTTCTTCCGAAAGGGCCTCGCGCGCCTCTCGCTCCTGGGCCACGGCGGGCGCAACCGCGAAGAGGCCGGTCAGGACCAGGAAAGCGGCGTGTTTAAGAACGCGCATCGGCTTTCACCCTATGATTTGAGATTCTCGACCATGCGCGCGACCAGGCGGAACATATCGTCTTGCTCACCGGCGCTCATGCGCGCGACCGTCCTGTTCGACACGGCGCGCGCGGCTTCCATCACCTGCGCCTGGATGTCCTTCGCGCGCGGCGTCAGGAACACATGCGAGCGGCGGCGGTCGTCGGTATCGGCCTTGCGCCTGATCAGCCCGTCGCGTTCCATGCGGTCGAGCGTGTTGGCCATGGTCGGCTGCTCGACGTTGATGCGCCGGCACAACTCGGCTTGCGTCAGGCCGTCTTCCTCGAACAGCATCACCAGCGGCGCGAACTGGCCCGGCGCCACGCCGAACTCCTTCAGGGCATCCTGCAGGCAGCGGTCGTAGAGCCGGTTGAGAAGGCCGAGTTGATAGCCGAGAGAGTCGATGCGCCGGATGGCCATGCGAGGCTGCCGCCGTTATTTCTTGCTGTAGCCCTTGGACGTCATGCAGTTCTCGAAATCGCGCCCGTAGTCGTCTTGTGTCTGGGCGCGGTCGAGCATCTGCATCGGCGTTTCACCGCGGCTCATGCCGGGGTTGGGATCCGTGGACGCGCCGTAGGTCGCGCGCTGGCGTCCGGCGCGGGCGAGGGTGTTTTCCTCGGCGCGCTGTGCGCACTGGCGTTCGTCGGCGGCCGCTTCGGCGCCCTGCTTGCGCGGATGCGTCCAGGTGCTGGCGCAGCCGGCGGTGGCGGCCACCATGCCAAAACCGGCGGCGAACAGAATCGCCTGCCCCAAAAGCCGTTGCTTTCCCTTGACCGCCCGTAACGGACCTGTTTGTTTCGCCACCGTAGTCTCCCAGCCGAACGTACCAACGGTGAGTGTCGCATGGCCGGCCCTGTGCAATCTAGTGCCCCGCAATTCATGTTCGAGGATTTGAAGGTTGGGATGTCCGCCAGCATCACGCGGACCATGACGGACGCGGACATCCGTAAATTCGCCGAGGCCACCGGCGACACCAATCCCATCCACCTGGATGAGGCTTTTGCGGCGGGCACGATCTTCAAGACCCGCATCGCCCACGGGATGCTGACCGCCTCGCACATCTCGTCGGTTTTCGCTACGCGTCTGCCGGGCGCCGGATGTATCTATGTATCGCAGGGATTCAAGTTCAAGGCCCCGGTGCGCATCGGGGACGATGTCGTGGCCCGGGTCGAGGTCACCGGCCTCGTGCCGGAAAAGAAGTTCGTGATCTTCAAGACACAGTGCCTGGTGGGGGAAAAAGCCGTGGTCGAGGGCGAAGCCGTGCTCATGGTTCCTTCGCGCGGCTAGCGATGGCGATGCACGTCTTTCGGACCTGGAGCGAAGTCCCGGCCGCCCTCAAGGGCGGCGTGATCGCGCTCGGTAATTTCGACGGCCTTCATTTGGGTCACCAGGCCGTGATCGGCCGCGCGGTGGCTCTCGCGCGGAAAGCGGGCGTCGCCGCCGCGGTGATGACCTTCGAGCCCCATCCGCGCATGTTCTTCCAGCCCGACCAGGAACCTTTCCGTCTCTCGCCCTTCCGCATGAAGGCCCATGTCATCGAGGCCCTTGGCGCCGACTATCTCTACGTCCAGAGCTTCGACAAGGAATTCTCCCGGCGCACGCCGGAGAATTTCGTCTCGGAAATCCTCGTGGGCGGTCTTGGCCTGTCGCACATCGTCGTCGGCTACGACTATGTCTTCGGCTATCAGCGCAAGGGCAATGTCGAGGTGCTGCGCGAACTCGCCGCCAAGTACGGCTTCGGCGTCACCGCCGTGGAAAAGCTGAGCGAGGGCGAAGAGCGCTACTCCTCGACGGCGATCCGCAACCTGCTGCGCGACGGACGCCCGCGCGAGGCGGCGCGCATGCTCGGGCGCTTTTGGGAAATCGAAGGCCGCGTGGTCGCCGGCGACAAGCGCGGCCGCCAGCTCGGCTTCCCCACGGCGAACCTCGAGTACCGCGACTATCTGCATCCGAAAAAAGGCGTCTACGCCGTTCGCGCCGGCGTCGATCACGGGGCGGAGACCGTGTGGCGCAACGGCGTCGCGAACTTCGGCAACCGTCCGACCTTCGACAAGACCGACGTCCTGCTCGAAGCCCATCTGTTCGACACCCACGAGGACCTCTACGGCAAGCACCTGCGCGTGGCCCTCGTCGAATACATCCGCGCGGAGAAGAAGTTCGACGGTCTGGACGCCCTGAAGGCCCAGATCGCCGCGGACAGCCAGGAGGCGCGCCGCCTGCTCGCCGGGTTCTCAAGCGCCCCGGCCCCGTTTGTGAGCTCCGCGGGCTGACCCACTCCGCCGGGGTGCCATTAAAATATATTTATTTCAATTACTTATATGCCGCGGTGCGCGCCGCATTGATGCCTGTGGGTATCCCTGATATCCAGGCGCCCTATGTCCTTGAATGACGCAGAGTTGGCGCGAATTAGCGGCCCCATTCCCACGTAGGAATGGGGATACCC
>JAYSFT010000020.1:0-26457 GCA_041913245.1 Rhodospirillaceae bacterium
GCATCGAAATGATGTCGCACGAGACGGAAATCGGCGCCGACGGTTCGCTCTATCCCGGCCACGCGGATCTGGTGAAGAACGACAACCCGAACGAATCCACGATCATCGTCTATCGTCCTAAAAAGTAGGGCGGCGACGATCCAGGGGCCCGCTTAGTGCGGGTCCTTGGGCAGCTCGGGGAACGCGACCACGAAGTGCGTCATGCCGTCCTTCGTGACGGCGGAGATCGTTCCCTGGATCTGGCGCGAAAGCGTGCGCACGAGCTGAAGGCCGAGGCCCTTGGTTTTCTCGACATCGAAGTCATCGGGCAGCCGCGCGCCGGAATCCGAGACGGTGAGGCTGACATCGCCCTTCGCGCGCTTCAGCACCACCTCGGCGCGCCCGTCGGTGGTGTCGGTGCAGCCGTGACGGATGGCGTTGGCGATCAGCTCGCCGGCGATCAACGATAGCGGCATGACGAGATCCATGCCCCAGGATACCGGCTCGGCGCGAACCTGGAACACGCAGCGCGTGTCCGGCGCGGCGCGGATGGCGACGTGGCACAGCTCTTCCAGATGGGCCTTGAAGTCGATCTGGGCGCCCGAGCGGTAAAGACTTCCGTACACGGTGGAGATTGTTGCAAGACGCCGGCCCGCGTCGTTGAGCGCGGCCTGCGTCGTCGGATCGGCGCGGCGCGCCTGGATCTGCAGCAGCGACGAAACGATCTGGACGTGATTTTTCACGCGATGCTGCAACTCGCGCAGCAGCTCCTTTTCGTGCTCCTCGAAGTCGGCGACATGCTCGGCGATGCTCATCAGCCAGCCGACCATGACGGCGCCGAGGCTGCCCAAAGCCGCATAGATCGCAAGCTGGAAGATGCGCGCGGCATCCAGCGCCCAGGAATTCGCGGGCGCGAGGAAAAGATGCCAGGCGCCGAGAGCCGTCGCGGCGACGACCGCGATCCCGGCGCCGACGCCGCCGAGCATTGTGCCGAGCACGATCGCGGGCACGAACAAGAGGAAGGGGACTCCCTCGAGGTACGTCCCGAGCGCAAAGCGCAGGCCGACGAACGCCGCGGCGAGGGTCAGCGCCGCGGCATAGGACTTCACCGGCGAGGCGCGCAAAGCGCGCGTGCCAAGAATGGTCCGCTGTACCGCGGAGAGGATCGGCGAAAGACGAGCTTTGCTGGCGGTCGGCATTGTGAGCGTTACATCCTCTCGCCTTACCATGGACGAGGATGTAACGCCTGACAACGCTACGATGTACGGCTCTCGGCACGCGCGATTTTACGCGCGCGGGTACAACCGGCTACACCGGAACTTGCGCGCCCTCGGGCGACCACGCCTGGCCGCGGGCGATGGAAACGATTTCAGCGAGGCCCTGGCGCATGTCGGTCATGATGAACTCGCCCTTGGCGCCGGGGCCGCCCGACTTCGGGTTGGGGAAACGGATCACCCAGGCGTTCATCTTCACGGTGAGGCCGCAGAGCACGCTGCCGACTTTCACTTGCGTGTCTTCGATGTAGGCTTTCACCTGCTCGAATTTCGCGGCCGTCAGGTTATTCCACATGTCCTGCGACATGGTGCCGAAGTCCTGGAAGGTCCGCTTGAGAAAGCTGACGAGACCCTGGATCAGCTTTTCGACCTTATCCATTTCCGCCATGAGCGGACGGTCGTTGCGCACCTGCATGCTCTTGCGCATGTCCTTCATCGCGTAGACGAAGGCCTCGAGCAGCGGCGCGAGGCGATCGAGACATTGGTTGTAGTAGGACAGCGACATGAAGATGTCGCCGTAGTTCTCGAGGAACTTCGGGATCTGGTCGATCGAGATCTTCAGCTTCTCGGCCATTTGCCTCAGACGGGCGAACGCCTTCTTCACGTCCGGATCCTTGAACAGGCCGACGATGTCCTCGAAGCGGCTGATGCCCTTGCTGTCGTCGCCGTAGATCTCCTTGATCAGCGGCAAGGTGAAGCGCGACATGTAGCCCGTGAGTTGCTTGTTCTTTTCGTCCGACAGGCGCAGGTCGTCGTAATTGTTCACCGGAATGCCCCTGTCGCGCAGGGTCCGGCGCAGGCTGTAGACGTCGAAGCTCGGCAGCGGGGCGAGGGAATGCAGGATCGAGAGGTCCGGATGTCCGGCGCCTTCCTTCCATTTGAAGTGCTGCGGCAGGTCCCGGATCGCGACTTGGCCGCTTCCGGTCTCGCGTTCCGCATACAGTTCGAGGACCCCTTCGAGATGGCTGTTCTTCACCAGCCGCGACCGGTTAAGGCCTTCGGTCTTAAATGGAATGATCCTGAGGGGCAGGATGAACAACGAGTCGATATCGCTGTCCACAATGGGGTTCGTCATTATGATTCCGCGCCGCGGGATTCCCCGGGTTGTACTTCGCACACCTCTATACACTGACGGGTGAAGAAATTTCCCGTTGCGTGTAAGTGCCTCAACAACAAGGTCTAATCTTCTACAAAGAATAGTATGGGATCGCAACGAAATCACGGCCCGTGACGAAAAAAGGCCGGAGCGGATCATTATCCAGAGTAGTTAACGCGGCGTTATTCGCGCCGCGCCGCATTGAACTTCCGGTCGAAAATCAGCTGTCGCTGGTGGCGTTCAGGGCTTCTTCGAGTTCGAAGAAGGACGGCTGCACCTTGGTCGGCACGTTGCCGCGGCCGATTTCCACCGACACCTGAGGCGCGTTGCCGTTCAGGTGGGCCACGAGGACATCGCGAATGATCAGATAGAACTGGTGCTCTTCACCCAAAATCTGGTTCAGGCGCACCGCGAACGGACCGACGAGCGTATAGGCCAGGAACACGCCGAGGAATGTGCCGACCAGCGCCGAGGCGATCATGCCGCCCAGAACTTCGGGCGGCTCGGTGACCGAGGACATCGTCTTGATCACCCCGAGCACCGCGGCCACGATCCCGATGGCCGGCAAACCGTCGGCCATCGTCTGGAGCGCCTGTTGCGGCAGGAGTTTTTCGTGGTGGTGCTTTTCGAGCTGCGATTCCATCGCGTCGAAAACCTGGTGCGGATCGTCGAGGTTCATCGACAGCATGCGCAAGGTGTCACAGATGAAATCGACCGCGAAGTGATCGTGAAGGATGCGCGGGTACTTCTGGAAAATGGTGCTTTCTTCCGGCTTTTCGATGTGGCTTTCGATGACCAGGATGCCCTTGGACTTGATCATCTTGGTGATCGTGAACAGGAGGCAGAGCATGTCCTTGAAGTCCTGCTCTTTCCAGTGAGGGCCGGCGAAGACCTGCTTGAGGCCCTTGAAGGTCGCTTTGAGCGTGTCGGCCGAATTACCGACGATCATCGCGCCGATGGCGCCGCCGAAGATGGTCATGAGCTCGGTGGGCAGGGCGGTGAAAATCACGCCCATGCTGCCGCCGTGCAGCAAATAGCCGCCGAACACCATCACGATAACGAAAACGATCCCGACAATGCCCATCATGGCGGAAGAAGCCCCTGATACCCATAAGCGGCGGTTGGCGCCGCTAGCCCCACTATTTCAATGGTTACCCTACCATGAAACGTTATTAAAAGGTTTAACTGTGACGGGGCCTAAAGCGCTATAAGGATGGTATAAAGTAGGGGAATGCAGCGGCTTAAGAGCGAAATGCGCGTACAAGCCTGGATCCGGCAGTGCGCCGCCCAAGGCCTGGTCGCGATGGTGGCCCGCAAAGGCGACGGCGAGTCAGGGGCCGTGATCCTCAAGGTCAACCGCTTCGCGGCGGGGTGCGAGGTCTTCACCGGGGTCAGCGCCCCGGATGGGGGCCAGGCCTGGATGCGCGCCTGCGGCCCAAAACCTGTTTCCGAAAGGGACGCCGATGCGTATCTTGCGCGCCAGGCCAAATACGACCCTGATGTCTGGGTGCTCGAGATCGAAGACCCCAAGGCACAGTTCACACTAGACGGACCAATTCTCGATGTCTGACAAGCAACCGAAAGCCAAGGGTACTCCGGTGCCTCCTTCAACCGATGCGGGGAAAGCCCCTGCCGCCGCCGGAGCGGAGCAGGGCGGCATGTGGAACGACGAGAAGATCGGCCGGCTGAAGAAGCTGTGGTCCGAAGGTCTGACCACCGGCGAGATCGGAAAGCACCTCGGCGTTTCCAAGAACGCCGTCGTCGGCAAGGCGCACCGCCTTGGTCTGAAGGGCCGTCCGTCGCCGATCAAGCGCCAGCCCAACAAGCCGGCCGAAGCGAAGAAGGAAACGCGGGTGTTCACGCTGACGGACCTGTCGGCGCAGACCTGCCGCTGGCCCATCGGCGACCCGAAGCACGAAGACTTCCGCTTCTGCGGCAAGCCGGTGCATCCCGGCAAGCCCTATTGCTCGGAACACTGCGCCGTCGCCTACGTCGGTTCGAGCAAATCCTCGCGCAGCGAAGACGCGGCTTAGGTACGTTTAGACGACCGGGAAGGGCGGCTCACGCCCTTCCAGAACCGCTTCCATATTGTCAACGGCCAGCATCGCCATGGCGAGACGCGTTTCATACGTCGCGCTGCCGAGGTGCGGCACCAGCATCGCGTTCTCGAGCGTATGGTAGCGCGGGTCGATCTTGGGTTCGCCCGTGTACACATCGAGACCGATCGACGAAAGCTTGCCGGCCCTCAGCGCGGTGATCACGGCGTCGTCGTCGATCAGGGGACCGCGGCCGGTGTTGACGAGGCACGCGCCATCTTTCATCTGCGCGATACGCTGGGCGTTGATCAGCCCTTTGGTTTCCGGGGTGAGCGGCGCGTGCAGCGAGACCACGTCGCTCTGCGCCAGCAGGTCTTCAAGCTTCGGAACGTAGACCGCGCCGGCTTCCGTCGCGGGGTCGACACGTTTGCGATTATGGTAACAGACCGACATGCCGAAGGCCTTCGCGCGCGTCGCGACGGCGCTGCCGATGCGGCCCATGCCGATAATGCCCAGGCGTTTTCCCGTGATCTGCATGCCGAGCAGTTGTGTCGGGCGAATCCCGATCCACCGGTCGGCGCGCAGGAGGCGCTCGCCGTCGCTGGCGCGGCGCGTGGCGCCGAGGATCAGGAGGAGCGCGATGTCCGCGGTCGCGTCGTCCAGCACGCCCGGCGTGTTGGTGACCCGGATGCCGCGCGCCTTGGCGGCGGCGAGATCGATATGCTCGAAGCCGACCGAGACGGTCGACAGGACCTTGAGGCTCTCCGGCAGCATCGCGATGGCTTCGGCGTTCACCGGTTCGGTCGGCGTGCACAGAAGGGCGACGGCGTCCTTGGCGGTCTCGGCCACGAGCGCGGGGGTAAAGGCGGCCTCGTCGTTGCCGGGGCGGAACTGGAAACGTGCGGCGACGCGATCTTCGGCGGGTTGCACGAGGCGCCGGGTGGCGGCCACGAGGAGCTTCTGGGTCATCGAGCTAAGTCCTGGTCTGGAAATATGTTCAACTTGGAGTAGAGTTGTTGATTTGTCCCTAGCGTAGATTATCTTTTTCTATGATAAGCCTGGGTGTTACAAGCTATTCCTGCGGGTTTTAAGAGGACTAAGTTTGACGTTAGCGGTCAAATTCTGGGGCGTCCGCGGAAGCATTGCGTGTCCGTCGCCGGACCATGTGGTCTATGGCGGCAATACGAGCTGCCTTGAGATCTTCGCCGGCGACGAGCGGATCATCATGGACGCCGGCACCGGGATCCGCAATCTCGGCCAGGAATTCATCAAGGACGGGGTGAAGAAGGGCACGCTGCTGCTCACGCACTCCCATTGGGATCACATCAACGGCTTTCCGTTCTTTGGTCCGGCGTTCATGCCGAACAACCGCTTCACCATCGCCGCGGGGCACCTGTACAACGCCGGCGGCATCGAGAACGTGCTCGCCAGCCAGATGGCGAACCCGACGTTCCCCGTGCCGCTCGAAGCGCTGCAAGCCGCGCTCACATTCGAAGATTTCAAGGCCGGCGAAAGCTGGGGCCTCGACGGCGGCGTGAAGATCGCCACCGCGCCGCTCAATCACCCGAACGGCGCGACCGGATATCGCGTCGCGTACAACGGGAAATCGATCTGCTATGTCACCGACACGGAACATGTGATCGGCAAGCCCGATCAGACGGTGCTCAAGCTGATCGAAGGCGCCGACATCGTCGTCTACGATTGCACCTACACCGACGCCGAATTCAAGGCGAAGATCGGTTGGGGTCACTCCACCTGGCAGGAAGGCGTGCGCCTTTGCAAGATGGCCGGCGTGCGCCAGCTCGCCATCTTCCATCACGATCCAGACCACAACGACGACTTCATGCGTCAATTGGAGTTCGAGGCGCGCAAGGAATGGTCCGGGACCGTCGTCGCGCGCGAGCAGATGATCCTCGTCGCCGGCGGCTAGTGAAGCTTCCCGCGCTGATCCACCGGGATGAATTGCCGGCCGGCGCCCTCACCCAGGCGAAATGGCTTCTCGGCAAACTCGTCGTCCGGCACACGGGCGCGGGCCTCATGATCGGGCGGATCGTCGAGACCGAGGCCTATTTGCACGATGACGCGGCGGCGCATTCCTTTCGCGGCATGACGCCGCGCAACCGTTCGCTGTTTCTCGAAAAGGGCCATGCCTACGTTTATGTCGCCTACGGCGTGTCGATGATGCTCAACGTCAGCGCCGGCAGGGAAGGCGTGGGCGCCGGCGTTCTGATTCGTGCGCTCGATCCCGTCAGCGGAATCGAACTCATGGAAAAGAACAGAGGGATCACGAAGCTGCGCGATCTCACGCGCGGCCCGGGCCGTCTCGCGCAAGCCTTCGCCATCGACCTGTCGCTGCAAGGCCTCGACCTGTGCCGCAGGGGCGAGCTGTGGCTCGCGAAAGACGCTCACAAGGTCGGCAGGATCGGCGCGAGCAAACGCATCGGCATCACCAAGAACGCCGAGCCGCTGCTGCGCTTCTTCGTGAAGGACAATCCTTTCGTCAGCGGGCCGAGGTCGCTCAATACTTAGCGCGAGAACGCGGCGACCAGTTCCACATGGTGCGACCAGGTGAATTGATCGACGATCTGGACGCTGTCGAGCGTGTAGCCCCCCGCGATCAGGATGCGGGCGTCGCGCGCGAAGCTCACCGGATTGCATGAGACGCCGACAAGGCGGGGGACCGGGCTTGTGGCCAAGGCTTTCGCCTGTTCTTCCGCGCCGGCGCGCGGCGGATCGAAAACGATCGCGTCGTAGCGCCCGGTTTCGTCCGCGTCCAACGGCTGCCGGCCCAGATCGCGGCGCCGCGCGCGCAAGGGATGGGCGCCCTTGGCCTTGTCGAGGGCGCGAACGGCGGGCTCCATGCTGTCGAAAGCGTCCACGGGACCGCGGGCGAGCATCGCGCCGCTGAAGGTTCCGCAGCCGGAAAAAAGGTCGGCGAACGTGCCGCGCGCCGGCAGCGCCGCCATCACGGCCGCCGTCAGCGCGTCCTCGCCCGCTTTGGTCGGTTGGAGAAACGCGAGCGGCGGGAGAGGCACGTCGAGAATCCCGAAACGCGCGGTGACGGGGCTGATCTCCACAAGGACTTCAGCTTCGCTGTATTCCTTCGAGCGCCACGAGATGCGCGCGATGCCGAGCTTGTGCGCGAGGTCCGCGGCGACTTCGTGGACCATGAGATCGGGCCGGCCCTTTTTTCCGACCGCGCCGGTGATGGCGAGGTCGAATTGATTGGCCGCCATCTGGAGGAAGATGTCCGCCGGCTTTCCCTCCGCGAGAATCGGCGCGAGCGCGCCCGCGAGCTTGCGGCGCATGTCCATGATCGCCGGCTCGGCGATCAGGCACGACGAAATGTCGGTCACGGCATGCGAGCGCCGCCGGAAATATCCGAGGGTGACGGTATTCTTCTTCTTGGATGCCGCGAAGGTCGCGCGGCGGCGTTTTCCCTCGGGAAGAAAGACCGGTGCGCGCCATGTCGCCGGTTCGATGTTCTGGCGGCCCAGCGCCGTGCGTACGGTTTCGATCTTCCACGTCCGGTAAAAGTCTTCGCTCGCATGTTGAAGCGTGCAGCCGCCGCAGACATCGTAGTGCGGGCAGGGGGCTTTCACCCGGTGCGGCGAGGCTTCGACGATCCGTTCGATCTCGGCGCGGACAATGCCGCCGGCCGGCTTTTGAACCCGCGCTTCGACCACATCGCCCGGTAAGCTGCGGTCCACATAGATTCGCTCGCGCCCGGCGCGGTGAATCCCGTCGCCGAGGGGAGCAAGATCATGAATGTCGAGGCGTGAAGGCATAATTACAGGCCGAACGGCGATATCTATACCAAACTCTTTACCACCGGCCGCAGCCAGGCCGTAAGGCTTCCGATGGAGTTCCGCTTCGAGGGAAGCGAGGTTTTTGTGCGCCGTGACCCGAAAACCGGCGACGTGATCCTCTCCAGCAAGCCCAATTCGTGGGACGGTTTGTTCGAGCTCTACGGCAAGGACGGCGTGCCGGGCGCCTTCATGAGACCGGACGAGCGTGAGCGGGCGTCCCAGGATCGCGATCCTTTCGACGGCTGGAAAGAATGAGCGGCTATCTGCTCGACACCAATATCGCGAGCCATGTCATCCGCGGAGACCGGCCGGACATATGCCGGCGGCTGGTGTCTCTTCCCATGGAGGAGATCGCCATATCGGCCGTGACGGAAGGTGAATTGCTCCATGGCCTCTCCAAGCGAAACTACCCCGCGATCCTGACCGAGCGCGTGAGGCAGTTCCTTCTGCGCGTCGATGTGCTGCCGTGGGATCGCGATGCCGCGCGCGCCTACGCGGATCTCCGCGCATCATGCGAAGCCAAGGGCGTGCCGCCGCTCGGGTCGTTCGATATGATGATCGCCGCCCATGCGGTCGCCGTAGGCGCCGTGCTGGTCACGAAAGACAAGGCGTTCTCGCGTGTTCCCGATCCGCTGAAAATAGAAAATTGGGATGGTATCGGATAGGTTGCGCCTGACCCTCAATCACCAGCCCGCTAAACTCCGCTCGAATGGTTGTGCGTAAGCCCACTGTTAGCGCGGGGCATCCGACTGTCGGGAAAGCCTTTGCCTCGGAGGAGCCCGCGTGCGGTCTCTTCCTACCCTCTCGGCGGGGGCACCCCGCAACACCCGACGCCGACCAGCACGGGCGTGCTCATGTAACCGTCATGCGCCAGCTTGCAAAATCGGGGAACCCCGGTTATATTACCGGATATATGGAAGATGTGCCCATGAACAAGAGTTCCCAGCGTCGCGCGATCGACAATTACAGGAGCCGGCTCACCGAACGCGGCATGGTGCGCTTCGAGGTCATCGGGCGCGACACCGACCGCGAATTGGTACGGGCCGTAGCTCGGTGCCTCGCCGAAGGCGGTCCGGATTCCGAGCGCCTTCGCAGCGCTGTCAGCCAAACACTCTCGGGTGAGCCGGGGCGGAAAGGCGGCATTGTCAAAGCATTGCTCGCATCGCCCCTGATCGGCTCCGAACTCGACCTTACCCGTGCCCGCGAAGAGGGGCGCAAGGTCGATATCTGATGCGTTACCTGCTCGACACCAACATCATCAGCAATTTCACGAAACCCAGCCCGCCGCCGTCTTTGATCGCCTGGATGTCGGAGCAGTCGGACGAAGATCTGTTCATTGCTTCGTTCACCGTCGCCGAAATTCTCAGAGGTATCCTCGAAAAGCCGGCGGGCAAACGGCGCGACCAGCTCGACGCCTGGTTCTCCGGCCCGCAAGGACCACAAACGCTGTTTGCGGGGCGGGTCTTGCCCTTCGATGAAAAAGCGGTCCTCGCCTGGGCCCGGTTGATGGCGGACGGCAAAGTCAACGGACGCCCGCGCAGCGGCCTCGACACGATCATTGCGGCTATCGCCGAAGCCTATGACTGTGTTGTCGTCACCGACAACGAAAAAGATTTCGCCGGCGTGGAAATCGTGAATCCATTACGACCCACCGCATAGGCGCTATCCGAAAAAAAGGTGCTGGGGGCCTATCTGAATGCACATTGTCCGCCTGAAAATCTCCGGGTTCCGCGGGGTGCGTTCAGCGGACATTACGCTCGGCCGCCACGCGGTCCTCGTTGGTCCTAATAACGCGGGTAAGACCACGATCATCGAGGCGCTGGCCTTGCTCTTTGGACGCGACCGACTGGTGCGCCGTCTCACCGAGCACGATTTTCACGGCAGCGCCCCCGATGCTCCCGCCCGTATCTTGAGTATCGCTACGGTGACGGGCTTTGCACCCAACGATCCCCAACATCATCCTTCGTGGTTCAGCCCCGAGCGCGGCGTGGAAAAATGGTTCGACCCCAACGCCAAAACCCTGAGCGCGACACCGGATGCCCGACACACCGACCTTGCCGTGCAGATCGGCTTCGCCGCGCGATTCGACCTAGACGAACTGGAAGCCGAAGGCATCCGCTTCTTCGTCGATGACGAGGCGACGTTGGGCGATCCCTTCGCGGAAGACGCGCACTTGCGCAATATCCAGACGAAAGCGCTTCAAGAGCTTGGATTCTTTCTGGTCCCTGCGTCGCGCACTTGGGACCGCTGGATATCTTTCTCCTCCGAGCTGTTTCGTCGCGTGGTGGCGACGCGGGGCGATATGCCGGCGCAGGCCGTGCGCACCGAACGTCAAAGACTTTGGAACCCTCCGGACGGCGCACGGCTCGAAGATCAGCCGGGGCTGTCGGACATCGTCGCCGCCGCCAACGATGAATTGCGCGCGCTGATAGCCAGCGCCCCCAAACTCCAACTGCGCCTCACCGCGACCGACAGCGATTCCGTTTTGGAAAGCGTCGTGCCGCATTTCGTTCAAGGCGCGGGGCCGACGCTTCCGTCGCAACGCCACGGGACGGGCCTGGTCTCCCTTCAAAGTCTTCTGTTGCTCATGCAATTCGGCAAGGCCCGTGCCGAAACAGGCCAGTCCTTCGTGCTGGCCGTCGAGGAGCCCGAGCTGCACATCCAGCCATCGCAGCAGAAGCGGCTCGTCAATCGCCTCAATGCGCTGTGCAATCAGACCATTGTCACGACGCACTCGCCCATCGTTGCCGCGATGTTTCCAGCGCCCGATACGCTGTTCATCGAAACGCGCGAGGGCGTCTTGAGCGCCAAGCCGCTCATGGACCCCGTGCCCGCGCAACCAACCAACCACCAGCAGCACTTGCTGTACGCATGGCGGCAGAAGCTAGTCGCCGCCCTCATGCACGAAAGCGTGCTGATCCCCGAGGGGGTCTCAGACGTGGCTTGGCTCGAAGCGCTCCAAACAGCGCTCGAACTACATCAAGGCTGGGAGGGCGCGGGAAATGGAGCTGCACCGCTCCTCTCGACCTTTGTTGGCATCGTGCCGACCATAGATGCGAAAATCGCCG
This sequence comes from Rhodospirillaceae bacterium, assembly GCA_041913245.1. Lineage (GTDB taxonomy): Bacteria > Pseudomonadota > Alphaproteobacteria > Rhodospirillales > Rhodospirillaceae > SHVO01. The sequence goes on from JAYSFT010000020.1 coordinate 11,263, forward strand.
ACACCTTCGCGCTGGTCGGTGCCGTTCATGCGCGGCCCTGCATCTTGGTCGATGGCGACAATGAGGGGCGGGGCTATTTCGAGGCGGTCAGGGCGAGTAACCCACCGCCGCGTTGCGTCGTGTTCTGGCCGCAGGATTGGGCGATGGAGCATGTGATCTCGTGGATCGTAGGTGCAGATGAAGCCGCGGTGCTCGCCGCGCTGGGAACTGCCCTGGCGAAGCCTTTCGCCGATCGCCAAGCGCTGACCGCCCATCTGCTGACGCAGAAGTCCTATGCGCCGACTCATGAGAGTGTCGCGGTTACACTCATGGCAAATGCAGCCTGTCGAGCGCGCGCCGCACAGTTATTTAATGCCTTGTGCGACGTGTTGCGCGATCCCGCGAACGTCAATACGCCGCTCTTTGGGCGCATCGACGCGGACTCGACCGACGCCATGCGCGTCTTCCGCTTTGTGCCGCCGCCATGACATTCGATTTCTTCGAGGGCGCGGCGGGCACAGGCAAGACCCACAACCTCGTCGGCCGCGCGGGAGAGATCGTTCAGGATGGCGCGCTCGGCGACGGCCACAAGCTCTTGGCACTAACCTTCATGAATGGCGCGCGCAGTCGTCTGGATGCGCGGCTGGGAGAGAATCCCGCGTTTCGCAAACGCTTCGACTGTCAGACCTTCGACGTGTTCGCTCGGACCTTGACCGCCCGACGACGAAGCCTCATTACGCCCGCGATGCAGGCGCAGGCGGCGGCGCTCAATGAATTTGACGGGCCATGCTGTCTCGCCGCCGCCCTTCTGGAACTCGCGGCTGTGCGCCAATGGGTGGCGAGAACTTTCCCGATGATCCTGGTGGACGAGGCACAAGACCTCGATGACCATCGCCTGCGCATTCTCCAGGGGCTTTCGCCATCGTCGCGGATTGTTGCCGCGGCGGACGCCTTTCAATGCCTTCATGACGGGCGAAACACCGCCCCGCTGATTGGCTGGCTCGAAGGTGCTGGACGGACCCATCGCCTGACGCAGCCTCGGCGCACGCGACAGCAGGGCTTGCTTGCCGCGGCGCTGGCGGTGCGCGAAGGCAGGGACATGAAAGCGGTTCTCAGAGAGAATAATTTCAATAACAGAACGTCATGGACCGGGGCGGGTTTCCGGCTTGTCGAAACAACAGCGACTCAGCGCAACACCGGACTCCTTGCGTGGACGATTTCCAACGACATCAGACAGCGCCAAGGCCCGGTCGTCATTCTTACGCCCGACGCCGGCAACGCGATCATCCGCGGGGCGCTTACGACCGTGCAGACAAGACAGTGGCCGCGCGACAATGGCGCCGCGTTCGGACCGTTTCCGCATACATGGGACCGTCACGACAACGAAGAGGCCGATGCGTTGCTGGCCGATATCGCATTGCCGCAGATGGCCTCTTGCGCCGACCTTCGCGCTCTGCTGACGCCGCTGGTCGGCCACGCCGCTATCGCGCACGCTCTGAGCCGCATGGATCGTTTGCGCAGAGCGCATGGACACGTCGCCTTTAGCGCCGCCCAGGTCACCGAGTTCGTCCGGGAGTCGGTCCGCAACCGCTCCCGTCTTGGTTTCCGCCAGCAGCGCGGCCATATCGCTATGACGATCCAGCGCGCCAAGAACCGCGAGTTTCCCAACATCATTGTGCTTTGGCCGCATACGGCCACAGGAAGCGCAGAGCATTTGCGCAGGTTTCTCTACAACGCCATCACACGGGCCCAAACTCATTGCACCGTGATTGTTCTCGGTCAGGGCCGGCTAAACGCAGCACCATTTGCGTAAAATAGATTAGCCGCTGGTGGGGAAAGCCTTCCCCTCGGCCGAGCCCGCTGGCGGTCTCTTCCTACCCCTTCGTGCGGGGACACTCCGCAACGCCCCGGATTGTGCAACAGCTTGTTGCACGTTGCAGAGTTGCGGTTGGCCCTCAATCACCAGACCGCTAAACTGAGTTCCGCATCCGCAAGCTGCCGCGCGTGGTTGCGGTTGGCCCTCAATCACCAGACCGCTAAACTGGCACCCATTATGAAGTGGACGCCAAGACGGTTGCGGTTGGCCCTCAATCACCAGACCGCTAAACTAGTCGCGGCGACGCCCGCGATGGTCGGCTCGTTGCGGTTGGCCCTCAATCACCAGACCGCTAAACTTTACGACTATGGGCAGCGCGGCGCGATGGAGTTGCGGTTGGCCCTCAATCACCAGACCGCTAAACTCCGTCATATCGTCGGCAGCGCCGCCGATATGTTGCGGTTGGCCCTCAATCACCAGACCGCTAAACTGCGCTCCATGTCATCGATGTAGTCCTTCGTGTTGCGGTTGGCCCTCAATCACCAGACCGCTAAACTTGCTCATACGAGTGAGGCCCATGCCGATGTGTTGCGGTTGGCCCTCAATCACCAGACCGCTAAACTCTGACTAATAAGGCAGACCAAAATGCAAATGTTGCGGTTGGCCCTCAATCACCAGACCGCTAAACTTCCGTAGAAATTTTTTGCAGCGCGTTTGTCGGTTGCGGTTGGCCCTCAATCACCAGACCGCTAAACTAGACGGCTACACGATCAAGAACCGCGACTTGTTGCGGTTGGCCCTCAATCACCAGACCGCTAAACTCCATAGGCGTTGCCTTGTTCCTTGGTTGGCGTTGCGGTTGGCCCTCAATCACCAGACCGCTAAACTTTCCGTGTGATGTGTCCGATATCGCTCTGGGTTGCGGTTGGCCCTCAATCACCAGACCGCTAAACTCCCACAGCGAAACGGGAAGCGCGAGCAAAAGTTGCGGTTGGCCCTCAATCACCAGACCGCTAAACTGGCGCTGTTGATGATGTAGTCTAGAGATGTGTTGCGGTTGGCCCTCAATCACCAGACCGCTAAACTGATGGCGGCGAGCACTGACGGTCGCGCTCTGTTGCGGTTGGCCCTCAATCACCAGACCGCTAAACTTTACCGAGCAAGATCAGGACAATGAAGCGGGTTGCGGTTGGCCCTCAATCACCAGACCGCTAAACTTAATCCGGCGTCCGCAATATCGACCGAAGAGTTGCGGTTGGCCCTCAATCACCAGACCGCTAAACTGCGCTGTATAATCTTGGCGTCATTGATAGGGTTGCGGTTGGCCCTCAATCACCAGACCGCTAAACTCCGTTCGCGGAATTGATAATAAAGAAGAGGTTGCGGTTGGCCCTCAATCACCAGACCGCTAAACTATAAGCCTGCGGAGCCCATCAGCTACATCAGTTGCGGTTGGCCCTCAATCACCAGACCGCTAAACTGAACACCGCCACACCTACGATAAGCTGGACGTTGCGGTTGGCCCTCAATCACCAGACCGCTAAACTCCCCGAGAAGGACGAGGGCCACGTAGACCAGTTGCGGTTGGCCCTCAATCACCAGACCGCTAAACTTTGCCACCAGGCGCAGCCGTTCCTGTTCTTGGTTGCGGTTGGCCCTCAATCACCAGACCGCTAAACTGCAGGATCGAATGAACCTGCTCACATGGTCGTTGCGGTTGGCCCTCAATCACCAGACCGCTAAACTACCTCTTCCCTTAAGGCCCTGGAAACAGGGCCTTTTTTCTTTCTCCGGACGTCGGTAAACCTGCATTTTCGATTTCAGAAAAGCGCCAATTGGCTTGGGTTTTTGGGAGAGGATTCCCGTTTTCGCCCCCGGTAAGTGCGGATATTTTCATATTGCTTGTCCGTGATCTGAACCACATGAACCTTGCCGGAGGAGGGCATAGCGGTTTCCACCTGTCGCTCTACCGCTTCCGCTTGTTCCTTGCTGGCGGAGAATTTCAGATACACCGAAAATTGGCTCATTTCGAAACCGAGGTCGAGGAGGGCATGTCGAAATTTCGTCGCGGCCTTGCGCTCCTTTTTGGTGCTCACGGGAAGGTCGAACAGGACGAATATCCACATGATTCGGTATCCGCTCAATGCAGAAGCCTGGGCCGGGACCGTACGCGCGCTCTTGGTTGATGCCACCGCGGGGCGCACCCGCACTATCGTTCCAGCGGCCGGGCCGGCAGCGGAATATCCAGCTTGTCCCCGCCACCGGCGTAAGCTCTCGCCAAGGATTGGACCAGCCGTTCGGCGCAGACCATAAGGGGGCTGAGTCCCAGACTTGTCGGCAGGTCTATCACCATGATGCGCGCCAGAGCCGCCTTTGCCTCGCGGTTCACTTCCCCAACGCCGTCGCGCACGAGGCGGCACACCTCGCGGTCCACGCTGGGTCTGAACGGTTCCATCAAATCGTCGATCAGGACCATGGGGTTGGACCGGTTCGCATGCATGAGGCCGAAACTGGGGTGCAGGCCCCCGGCCATGACGGCGCGCGCCACGCCGGCGCGCAGCACGGCGTAGCCGTAGTTCAAGAGCCCATTGATTCCGCCGCCGTCCTTGTCGCGGCGAAAATCCGATCCCAGCAGAAGCGGCCAGTAGCGGCGCGCCGCTTCCGCTTCGACGTTATCGGGGTCGCCGGAACGTACTTTGCGCGACAGCAGGAAAAACCCGCCATTGGGCGCGCCAACGGCCGCGAGTGCCGCGGCCTGGGCGAGAATTTTGGCGCGGACGAGTTGCGCCCACAGGCGTTTCTTCAGCGGAAGGCTCGCCGCGATCTGATCGTTCATGCGGCCGGTCTGAATATGGTGCGAATCCACCGGCCAGACGATGGCCGCCGGCATGTGATTTGGGCCGCAGAGCACAATGGGTATGCCGCGCGCGGAGAGTTCGACCAGCGTGTTGTTGGAATAGGTTAGCCCGTGAGCATTGGCGACCACGGCGGCAATATCGTCCAGCGGCACCTTGCCGATCTCAGTCTCTTTTTCGGTGATGACCAGAAAGCCGCGGCTGATGGCGAGATGGCGACCGTCCGTTTCGATTTCCACTACCCGGCCGACCATCTTTACCTTCCGTCAGAGCCTGCCGGCCGCTTCACCCGACCGTACGCGCCACAATCGTCCGAGTTCATCGACGCGGATGCGTTCGGCATTCCATTCCCGGAGTTTATCGAAATTTGCAAAAATCCAGCGGAACGGGTCGTCCGGGCTATCGTGTCTAGCTTGAAAGACACCCGCTTCATTGTGCTCGACGAGATAAAGCACGTTATTGGAAGGTGAAAGCCGCACGATTTTCACGATCTTGCGCCTGCCGTCATGGTCTATGCGTAGCATATCGCCTTTGAATACGCGCATTATGAAGCGTGCGGCGCTGTTATCCTTTTGCCAGTTTGGCTTTTCATTCTTCTGATTTGCCTGGAACACGGTTGTTGCCTGAGCGATCCACTTACCTTCGGGCATATGCAGGATATCGACAAAAGCGTTCTCGCCTGCGCTGTATGCCTTATAGGCGCTGCCTGATTTATCGCGAACCGGCACGAGATATTCTGGTTTCTCCGTTTTCGTTAGCCGTACGTGGCGGATGCCATTGGGTAGCCCGGGAATGTTCTTGCGCTCGGAAAAGGATAGCAGCGCCGCCTTAAAGTCCTTCCCGTCGCGCTTTTCCTGTTCCACATGCGCCTTTACAAGATCACGCAGGCGTCGGTCGCGGATGCGAGCAATCTCCTTTTCGTTGATGTCGCGGAAGCTCTTGCGATAGACGAGATTGGCGCCGTCTTCCTTGTCCGGCTGCTTGACCGTTCCGTAAGCGGTATCTTCGTGTAATTGCGCCTGCACGCCATGATCCGGCTTGTGCGAGACGACCATGGTTTTCAGTTTGGCATCGAGATCGGCACGCAATGTGGGCCAGGGCAGGGGGATTTCGATCTTCTGCCGCTCCGTGTCATAGGCGCTCGACATGCGATGCAGCAGCGTGCGGTCGGTCAGCGCGGCCACCAATGCATCGATGGCATGATGACGATGGTCCTTCCGGTTCTTCGCGTCGCTGTAATTGTGGTCCGGCAGCAGATCGTTCAGTGCCCATTTGCCGCGGATCATCGCCGTCAGCTTGCCGGGCAGGACATGGATTTTATAGGGATTGGTGACGGCCGCGAGGTAATGCTTGGCGGCGCGCGCCAGCCAGCCGGTCTCGTTGAGTTGTCGCGCCTGGAAACCGTCTGCCTTTTCAAAATGCGTGCGGGCGTCCGGATGGAAGCGCCAGCGTTTGCCCTTCGGCAGTAAGGACGCGCGGAGGGCGATGTCAGCCCAATCGTATTTCTGCCCATTGATCGTGGGGCTCTTTCCGAACGCCTCATAGGGCGTTGCCTTGCCTTTGGCACGATTGGCGTGGCGCATACAGACGACCTTATTGGCCGCGCTGTCGTCCCAGCTATCGGAGAAGGGGATCAGGTGATCAATGTCGGTTTCCTCGGACAGGAGGCGCTCGATGCTGATCACTTCGCCGGTATACGGACAGCGGCGATCCAGCGGATCGTAGAGATTCTGCTCCTCCCAGAGCCGCATCTTGTGCAGGTTGCGGGCGTTTACGGCCTGGCCGAGTTTGCGGATTTCCTCCGCGCGGCGCTCGTTCTTCTTCTGGTTTTCGGCCTGTTCCTTTTCCAGTTCGGCCAGTTGCTTTGGGGCGAGTTTAAAGTCGCGCGTCATCTCCACGGTGATTTCGGCCGGCGCGCCGTGTTCCGCGATCAAGGCATTAACTACGCGGCGCAACTGACCGAGGCCGATATGCACGGTTGGATTGGGAAACCGGCCCCAACGTCTGTCGTTGGTGTGAATCGGATCGCCGGACCCAAGCACCTCGTTCTGCAACCACTCGCCGTAATACGGCAAATAGCCGGTTTTTGAAATTTCGCCCGTCGGCAGCAAGGTATGATCGTAGCCTGCGGCCTTCGCCGCATCGGGATAATTCATCCCGCCTTCCATGAAGGGCAGGATTTTCCTGATCGCGCGCAAACCCAGTCGGGAATGGCCGTCTGGAAGGAGGGCATAAACCACGCGCTCCGCCGTTCCCGCGTCCAAGCCGGCATTGGTTGCGAGCCAGGAGATAAGATCGGCTTCGTCCGCCTTCGAATCCTCCAGCCTGGCGACAATCTCACTCTGTCGCACGGGCGGAAAACTTCGCCAGGCTTTGCTGAAGAGCGACTTATGAGAAAGTCTCGCAGCCGTCTCGTCACCTTTGAGGTGGTCGCGCTTTTCGCTTTCCAGATTGAGTTTTGCTTCCGGCGGCAGCTTCAAAAGGCCGCGCAGTTTGTCGAAACCAAGTTTGTTGTTCTGCAGCAGCGCCAAGGCGACTTTGTCTCCCTCCTCCTTGGCGAGCGGTCGCGACGGCTGCCCGGTTTCGGTCACCGCAAGATTGCGCACCTCCTGCCAGATGCGGAATCGCTGTGCAAGCGGATGGGCCCAGGGGCAGCGGAATCCCTCGGCATCGTTCTTGTCCTTGGCCGGATCGAGCGCGCACTTACCGACCGGCGGCTGCTTCAGGGGCCGTTGAAAGAAGATCGCGTGCCGGATTGCGGCCCGCGCATCCACTGTCATGGACGGATGATGCGGCGCTTGCGCGCTCCAAATCGCGTCGAACTCGTCCAGCAGCATCTGCCGTGTCGGATAGAAATCGTATTCGGCTTTTGTGCCGGTGCTGCGGTTGCGCGTACGGACAGGCTCCCGGGCCCGGTGCCGGCGATGCAGGAATTCGCCCAACGTCCGCGCGCCGGACTCCTGCATCAGTTTTTGTAGATTGCCGGCCGCAGTTTTGATGGCGCCCGATTCCTTGTCGGCCTTTTCCGTTTTACGGTTGGAAAGGAATCCGCGGCGCTGGTTGAGATGAAAGAGGACGCGGCCGACGTGAGCGAGTGGCATGGTTTCGTCCAGCGCCTTGGCGCGCAGCTCATAGGGGTCGAGGATTTCCAGCCCTTTGCGCGCGGCTTCGTCGGCCGGCATCACGCCATGTTTGATGAGCAGCGCCATGAGGTTGCCACGCCGCTTGAGATAGCGGTCGCGGCGCCGGCGCATGGCGCGCGCCATGCGCCGGTCGGCGGCGTTGGATTCCTTGGATTTAGGGTCGCGTCCGTCGGGATAGATGCGTACGCCGCCGGGGCCGATACCGATGGGTTCGCCCGCGTCGTTCAGCCAGACCATGAACCAGCCCAGCGAGTTGGAGCCAACGTCAATCCCAAGACGGTATCGTCTTAACTGGTTTGCCCCCAACGGGTCCTCCCGATCGCCTTATGCAACACGCTGTATTAGCGAATATTTATATTGACACAATCATGGGAAGAGCGAGACATTCAATTCAGGTGCAAACGCGAGGTTTTGCCAACGACTTAGCGGTCTGGTGATTGAGGGCCTCCCGTTAACAAGTTCGAAAAGAGCACCAAATGGGGCGAGCTGCGGCTCGCCCCTTCTTGTTTTATTTCAAGATGACGGCGCGCCCTCGAGTTCCTGGCACGCCGGGCGCGCATAGGCAGGCCCCCGATTCCGGGCGGCGCACAAATAAAATAAATGTCGGGAAGAAAATGGCTCCGGCGACAGGACTCGAACCTGTAACCCCGCGGTTAACAGCCGCGTGCTCTACCATTGAGCTACGCCGGAACACTTCACTCTTGTGGAGGCCGAGGCCGGAATCGAACCGACGTACGGGGATTTGCAGTCCCCTGCATGGCCACTCTGCCACTCGGCCGTTCTCGGCCCATGGGAACTGGAAACTCGCCCCCACGCCGCCACCCTTTTCCGCACCGTCCCCGAGGGGCCGGTCCAGCGAAGGAAGCGCTATATAGATGGCCTGCTTAGTCGGGGTCAAGCGTGAGAGTTGCTTTTTTTACATTATGCCAAGCCCTTGGCCGGCGTTGTGAATTTTGGGCGGGGCGCGTATAAGCTGCTCCCATATTTCGCTTTTACAATTGGGGGCTTTCGATGGATTTCGCCGCCGCACGCCGCAAAATGGTGGCCAGCCAGATCCGGACCAACAACGTCACGGATTCTTTGGTCAGCGGAGCGATGGAGCAGGTGCCTCGGGAATATTTCGTCCCGGCCGAGCGCCGCCCGGTGGCTTATCTCGATGAAGATCAGCCGGTCGGCAACGGCCGATTCATCATGGAACCCATGGCGCTCGCGCGCCTGTTGCAACTCGCCGACATCCAGCCGCAGGACAAGGCGCTCGTTGTCGGCGCCGGCACCGGCTATAGCGCCGCCGTCCTCGCGCGCATCGCGCAATCGGTCGTCGTGCTCGAAAACGATGCCGCGCTTGCCGACAAGGCCAGCAAGATCATGACCGAACTTGTCATCCCGAACGTCACGGTGGTGAAAGGCGATCTCGCCTCCGGTATCGCGGCGAAGGCGCCCTTCGATGTGATCCTGATCGACGGCGCCGTAAGCGAGATTCCGGGCGCGTTGAAGCGGCAGCTTGCCGACGGCGGCCGTCTTGTCGGCGTCGTGCGCTCGGGCCGCGTCGGCCGGGCCACCCTGGTGAGCCGTGTCGGTGACGCCTTCGGCAGCCGCACCGACTTCGATCTCAGCACGCCCTTCCTGCCCGAGTTCGCGCCCCAGCCGAAGTTCGTGTTCTAATTCGCCAACACGCGTCAAAATCAGTATCACATAGCTGGCTATTTTACGGGGCGGGGTTACGTCTCCGTGATGTTGGCCCGTCTTACTGAAAAGCGGTGGCATTCCCGACTTTCTTCAGATAGAGGTCGTCGCGTGTGGGAACGACGCGATGGCTGGCATTAATTTTTAATCGGGGCAAAGCCATATGACTAAGACCTTGAAACGTCTGCTGATCGGCAGCGCCGCGCTGGTGTTGCTGGCGCAGCCGACCCACGCCGAGACCTTGCGTGAAGCCATGGCCCTCGCTTATGAGGGCAATCCCAATCTTCGCGCGGCCCGCGCGCAATTGCGCGCCGTGGACGAAAGCGTGCCCATCGCGCTGTCGGGCTGGCGCCCGAGCTTGCAGGTGACCGGCAACGCGCAGCGCAACCGCAATGAAAGCGAGATCATCAGCACCGGGACGGGCGGCGGCGCGGTGAATACGTCCGGTACGACGCTGCGCACGCAGCAGACCGTGAACGCGCAAGTCACGCAGCCCTTGTTCCGCGGGTTCCGCACCGTCGCGGGAACCTCGCAAGCCCGCAACCAGGTGATGGCGCAGCGCGCCCGTCTCGAAGCGACCGAGGCGCAGGTGCTGCTTCAGGTCGCCACGGCCTATCTGGATGTTCTCCAGTATCAGAAGGTCGTCGACGTTCAGCGCAACAACGTCCAGGTGTTGAGCCGCCAGCTCGACGCCACGAACGACCGCTTCCGCGTCGGCGAAATCACCCGCACCGACGTCGCGCAGTCCGAAGCCAGCCTGGCCGCATCGCGCGCCTCGCTCGTACAGGCCGAGAGCGCGCTGCAACTCGCCCGTTCGGCTTATTTGAACGTCGTGGGCAAGGTGCCGGAAGGTCTGGTGCAGCCGGAAATGCCGGGCAATCTGCCCGCAAATCTGGAAGCCGCGATCGCGGCGGCCATGGCGCAGAATCCCGGTTTCCTGGCCGCCGACTACACGGCGAAAGCCGCCGAGGACAACGTGACCGTGGTTCAGGGCGAACTTCTGCCCACCGTGAACCTCAGCGCGACGTATCAGCGCGGTTGGAACACGCTGGCCGACAAGTCGCGCAACGAAAGCGCGATCGCCGCGGCGCAGGTGATCGTGCCGCTCTATCAGCAGGGCGCCGAATACGCGCGCCTGCGTCAGGCGAAACACACCTCGGGCCAGCAACATCTGCTGGCGGATCAGGCGCGCCTCGACGCCCGCAACACGGCGACCTCGGCCTGGGAGAATTTCCAATCGGCGACGGCGACCATCGCCAGTTACCAGTCGGCGATCTCGGCCAATGAAATCGCGCTCGAAGGCGTGCGGCGCGAAGCCGAAGTGGGCTCGCGGACCGTGCTCGACGTGCTGAACGCCGAACAGGCCTATCTCGCCTCGCAGGTCAGCCTGATCCGCTCCCAGCGCGATCAACTCGTCGCCGCGCATCAGATCCTCTCGTCGATCGGGATGTTGACGGGCGGCGACCTCGCGCTCGCGGTGCAGATCTACGACCCGCTCGCGCACTTCGACGACGTCGAGTACCAGGCCTTCGGCAGCGACGCCGCCGCCGGCGCGGACAAGCGCCACGAAAAATAGGCGCGCCGTCCGGAAGGTTTCTCTCAGCCATTCGGCGAAATTTACCTTTATGAACGGCGGCCCGTAATTTGGACTGCCCCTAAATCTTTGGCCGTGTTATAGAATTCTTTAACCAATTCACTTAGGCTTCCTCAGAATAGCCGGGAAAACCGGTGGGGAGCATTTGGACTCATGACTGCCGAAGGCCAACAAGAACCCTCGATGGAGGACATTCTCGCCTCCATCAGAAAGATTCTGTCCGAAGACGACGGCGAGGCTGCCAAGCCCGAGCCGCCGCAGGCTGCGCCTCCGCCGCCACCCCCGCCGCCGCCGCCGCCACCCCCGCCACCACCTCCTCCTCCGCCGCCGCCTCCACCTCCGCCGCCGGTCGTTGAACCGGAGCCCGAGCCCGAGCCGCTGCTGCTGATGGAAGAGCCGGCGATCGTGGAAGAGCCGGTCGCCTCGATCTTCGACGCGCCGCCGGAAGAAGAGCCGATTTACAATCCGGAGCCCGAGCCGGATATGCCGTTGCAGCTCACCGACTCAATGATGGTCGAGGAGATGCAGCATCATTACGCCCAGCCGGAGCCGGCGCCGCAGTACCATCAGCCGTACGATTACGGCGAAGGGCTCGTGTCGCATGCGGTCGCGGCCGCGTCGGGCGCTTCGATCTCCCAGCTGGCCCAGGCCGTGGCCCGCGAGCGCGCGGTGTCCCTCGGCAACCACGGCATCACGCTTGAGGAGCTCGTGCGCGAAATCTGCACGCCGATCCTCAAGCATTGGCTCGATACCAACCTGCCGTATATCGTCGAACGGGTCGTGAAGCAGGAAATCGAGCGCATCGCCAACCGGTCGGAACGCTCGTAACCCGCGAAATTTCCTGACTTTTGTGGGCGTTGCACCCGTCTGCCCAGGCGGGTAAACCCTTGCCTTCCGTTTACGAAGGCAAGGCCTATGCTCGATAAGACCTACAATCCCCAAGACGTCGAAGAAGCGCTTTACGCCCGCTGGGAAAAATCCGGCGATTTCGGCGCGGAGCCCACGTCGGCCGAGCGCCCCTATACCATCATGATGCCGCCGCCGAACGTCACCGGCAGCCTGCACATCGGTCACGCGCTGACCTTCACCCTCCAGGACATTCTCATCCGCTATCACCGCATGGCGGGCCGCGACGCGCTGTGGCAGCCGGGCACCGACCACGCCGGGATCGCCACGCAAATGGTGGTCGAGCGCCAGCTCGAACAATCGGGCACGAACCGGCGCGATCTCGGCCGCGAGGAATTCGTCAAGCGTGTGTGGTCCTGGAAGGAGCAGTCCGGCGGGATCATCACCCATCAGCTTCGTCGTCTGGGGGCGTCGCCCGATTGGCGCCGCGAACGCTTCACGATGGATGACGGTCTGTCGAAGGCCGTGACGAAGGTGTTCGTCGAACTCTATCGCCAGGGCCTCATCTATCGCGACAAGCGCCTGGTGAACTGGGACCCGAAGCTCCACACCGCGATCTCCGACCTCGAAGTCGAGAACCGCGAGGTGAAGGGCAAGATGTGGTACTTCAAGTACCCCGTGGAAGGCGCGAGCGGCACCTTCATCACCGTGGGCACCACGCGTCCTGAAACGATGCTGGGCGACACCGGCGTCGCCGTGCATCCGGACGACGAACGCTACAAGGATCTCGTCGGCAAGAACTGCATCCAGCCGCTCACCCAGCGCCGCCTGCCGATCGTCGCGGACGAATACGCCGATCCCGAGAAGGGGACGGGCGCGGTGAAGATCACGCCCGGCCACGACTTCAACGACTTTGCGGTCGGCAAGCGGCACAAGCTGGCGATGATCAATATCTTCGACCGCGACGCCAAGCTCAACGAAGAGGCGCCGGAGAAGTACCGCGGCCTCGACCGCTTCAAGGTCCGCGACATGGTCGTCGCCGACATGGAGCTTCTCGAACTGTTCGAGAAGGTCGAAGACAACGTCATGCAAATCCCGTACGGCGACCGCTCCGGCGTGGTCATCGAACCCTGGCTGACCGACCAGTGGTACGCCGACGCGAAGACCCTGGCGAAGCCGTGCATCGAGGCGGTGGAAACCGGGCGCACGCGCTTCGTGCCCAAGACCTGGGAAAACACCTTCTTCGAATGGATGCGCAACATCCAGCCGTGGTGCATTTCGCGCCAGCTGTGGTGGGGGCATCAGATCCCGGCGTGGTACGCGCCCGACGGCCATCCTTTCGTTGCTTATGACGAGGCGGAAGCCCACGAACAGGCGCGTAAGCACTTCGGCAAGGACGTCGCCCTGGTGCGCGACGACGACGTGCTCGACACCTGGTTTTCCTCGGCGCTATGGCCGTTCTCGACGCTCGGGTGGCCGGAGAAGACGCCGGAACTCGCGAAATATTATCCTGGCGACGTGCTGGTCACGGGTTTCGACATCATCTTCTTCTGGGTCGCGCGCATGATGATGATGGGCCATCACTTCATGGGCGATGTGCCGTTCCGCGACGTTTACATCCACGCCCTGGTTCGCGACGAGAAGGGCCAGAAGATGTCCAAGTCCAAGGGCAACGTCATGGACCCCCTGGACCTCTGCAACAGCTACGGCACCGATGCGGTTCGGTTTACGCTGACCGCCATGGCCGCGCAGGGGCGCGACATCAAGCTCGCCGAGGGCCGCATCGCCGGCTATCGCAATTTCGTCACCAAGATCTGGAACGCGGCGCGTTTCTGCCAGATGAACGAATGCGTGATCGTGCCCGGGTTCGATCCGAAGGGCGTGAATTCCACCCTCAACAAGTGGATCGTCGCGAAGGTCGGCGAAGCCGCGCGCGATGTGGCGGGCGCCATCACCAACTACCGCTTCAATGAAGCGGCCAACGGTCTCTATCAGTTCACATGGGGGACGTTCTGCGACTGGTTCCTGGAGTTCGCCAAGCCGGTGTTTCAGGGCGCTGACGAAAAGGCGAAAGCCGAAACGCGCGCGACCTCCGCCTGGGTGCTCGATCAGATTTTGATCATCGGCCATCCGCTGATCCCCTATGTCACCGAAACGCTGTGGGAAAAACTCGCCGAAGCCGCGGGCATCACGCGCGCCGCCAGCCTCATGACCACCCGGTGGCCGCAGTACGACGGGCTCGCGGCGCCGGAAGCCTTGGCGGAAATCGATTGGGTGGTGAACATCATCACCGCGATCCGCTCGGTACGCGCCGAAATGAACGTGCCGGCGGGTTCGCAGATCCCCGCGTTGGTGAAGGACGGCAACGCCGACACCAAGGCGCGCCTGGCCACGCATAACGCGCTCATTTGCGCCAACGCACGCCTGTCCTCGATCGCCGCGGCCGATCAGGTCCCGGCGGGCTCGGCCCAGGTCGTGGTGGGCGAGGCGGCCGTGCTTCTGCCGCTGGAAGGCGTCATCGATTTCGCCAAGGAGCGCGAGCGCCTCAAGAAGGAGATCGCCAAGCTCGAGGGCGATATCACCGGCACCCAGAAGAAGCTCGCGAACGAAGCCTTCGTATCCAAGGCGCCGCCCGAGGTGGTCGAGGAGAACCGCGAACGCATTGCCACGGCCGAAACCGCCCGCGCGCGCCTCAAGGACGCGCTGGCGCGCATCAGTCCGTAATCTTCTTGCGTCGGGTTCAGAAAGGACTCCTCGCGGGGTCCGCGACCGGCTAGCCTAAATCCTATATGATTTGAGGATTAAGAAGGATTATCCGATGCCTGACGACGTGAGGAAGCCCGCCGCGTTCGATAAATCGAAGCTTCCCAGCCGCCACACGACCGAAGGCCCCGCGCGGGCGCCCCACCGGGCGATGTATCACGCCATGGGCCTGACGGAGGAGGAGATCCATGCGCCGCTGGTGGCCGTCGCGACCTGTTGGAACGAAGCCGCGCCCTGCAACATCGATCTCACCCGGCAAGCGCAGTTTGTGAAGCAGGGCGTGAAGTCCGGCGGCGGCACGCCGCGCGAATTCACGACCATCACCGTCACCGACGGGATCGCCATGGGTCACCAGGGCATGAAGTTCTCGCTGGCGTCGCGCGACTGGATCGCCGATTCCGTCGAACTCACGGTGCGCGGTCATTCCTATGACGCGATGGTGGGCCTCGCCGGCTGCGACAAGTCGCTGCCCGGCATGATGATGGCCATGCTGCGCCTCAACATCCCGAGCGTCTT
>JAYSFT010000021.1:0-26223 GCA_041913245.1 Rhodospirillaceae bacterium
CACCAGCGACACCTTTGAAACAGCTACCTTTTCGGGCGAAAACCTCACCTGCCGGCGCGGCGGGCGCATGGTGTTCACCGGGCTCGATTTTTCTGTGGCCTCCGGCGGCGCGGTGGTGCTGCGCGGGCCCAACGGTAGCGGAAAAACCACGCTTCTGCGCCTGATGGCGGGTCTCGGCCGCCCGGTCGCCGGTCAGCTCAAATGGTCCGGGGCGCCCCTTGAGGAGTCCGACGCCCACGGAAAACACCTGCGCTTCATCGGCCACCTGGACGCGATCAAACCGGCCTTCACCGTGCGCGAGAACCTCGCCTTCTGGGCGGACTTCTGGGGCACGCGCGAGACCGCCCTCGTGCTCAAAGCCATGGACGTCTTCGGGCTCGGCGCCCTCGCGGACTTTCCGGCGCGGCTGCTGTCCGCGGGCCAGCGCCACCGCCTCGCGCTCGCGCGCCTGATCGCGAGCCCGGCCCCGCTGTGGCTTTTGGATGAGCCGGCCAACGCGCTCGACGACCGTTCCCTTAACGCCCTCACGCAAACCATCGCCGATCACCGGGCCCGGGGCGGCATGGTCGTGCTGGCCAGCCACGGCGCCGATCTCGCGGCCGGCGGCACGACCCTCGCGCTCGACAAATTCACGCCCACCGAGGTCATGCAGTGGGACGAAGCATGAGCGTATTCACCGCGCTTTTGTCGCGCGATCTCAAGCTTGCCCTGCGCCAGAGCGCCGACAGCCTGACGGTGATCGCGTTTTTCGCCATCGCCACCGTGCTTTTTCCATTTGGCGTCGGGCCGGAAGCGGAGATCCTGTCGCGCATCGCGGCGGGCGTGGTGTGGGTCGCGGCCCTGCTCGCGGCCCTGCTCTCACTCGATCGTGTGTTCACGGTCGACTTCGAGGACGGCACCCTCGACCAGCTTCTTCTCAACGGCCAGTCGATGACCCTCGTGGTGCTGGCGAAAGTCATCGCCCATTGGCTGACCACCGGGGTTCCCCTGATTGTCATGTCGCCCATTCTGGCGATTACCTTGCAGCTTCCGGGGGAAGGATATGGCGTGCTCGTGCTCGCGCTGCTGCTCGGCACGCCCACGGTGAGCCTTGTCGGCGCGCTGGGCGCGGCCCTGGTGCTGGGCGCGCGCCGCGGCGGCGTCCTGCTTTCGCTGCTCGTGCTGCCGCTCTACATCCCGGTGCTGATCTTCGGGACCGCGGCGGTGGAGGCGGCGCTGACCGGAATGCCCAGCGGCCCCATGCTATCGATCCTGGCCGGCTTTGCCCTGATCGCCGTCACGCTTTGCCCCTTTGGGACCGCTGCTGCGCTGCGGCAGGCCGCCGAGTAGGTATCAGGGCGGTAACAACGCGTTTCCTATCGGGGATTTCACGCGAGAGATGTCGGATTTTCAGGGCTTTAGCCTTATATTATTAGCGCTGGCGGTGCGCCCTTTCTGCGCGCTAAACCAGCCCAGCTTGAGGACAGTTCGTGCATAAGTTCGCAAACCCGACACAGTTCATGCGCATCGCCAACGCCATCTATCCGTGGGTGGCGGGCGCGTGCGTCCTTCTGTTCGCCGCCGCCGTCCCGATCGCGCTGGCGTTCTCGCCGCCGGACTACCAGCAGGGCGAAACCGTGCGCATCATGTACATCCACGTCTCGTCCGCGTGGCTGATGATGATGATCTACGGGATCATCGCCGCGAACAGCGCCATGTTCCTTATCTGGCGCCATCCCATGGCCAATCTCGTCGCGCGCGCCTCGGCCCCCATGGGCGCGGTGTTCTGCGCGCTCGCGCTCATCACCGGCATGCTCTGGGGCCAGCCGATGTGGGGCACCTTCTGGGTGTGGGACGCACGCCTGACGTCCACCCTCATCCTCTTCTTCCTTTATATCGGCTACATCGCCCTCGCCGACGCCTTCGAGGAGTCCGAGCGCGGCGACAAGGCCGCGGCGATCCTGGCGCTGGTCGGCTCGGTCAACGTGCCGATCATCCATTTCTCCGTGGAATGGTGGAACACGCTTCACCAACCCTCGATCATCAAGGCCGGCAAGGCAGGCGTCGACAGCTCCGTGCACGGCTCCATCCTGCTGCCGCTGTTCCTGATGATGGGCGCGTTCACGATGTTCTACTTCGCGCTGCTCGTGCTGCGCCTGCGCAGCGAGTTGCTGGCCGCGAAAATCCGCAACGCGCGGCTGTCTCAAATCGCCGGCCACTCGGCCGCGCAGCCGGCGGAGTGAGGCCCATGGCTTTTGAAAATTTCGCGGCCTTTATCGATATGGGCGGTTATGCCGCCTGGGTATGGACCGCCTACGGACTGGCGGCGGTCGCGCTCGTGGGGATGCTGGTGACGTCACGCCGCACCCTGAAGGCGCGCGAGCGTGAGTTCGAACACTTGAAAGCGAGCCGGCGATGACCCGTAAACGGCGCAGACTCTATTTCGTCCTTCTCGGCCTGCTCGGCCTCGGCGCCGGCGCGGCGCTCGTGCTCACGGCCTTCCAGGACAACATCGTGTTCTTCTACAGCCCGACGGACATCGCCGCGAAGCCGCTGTGCGAGCAGCGCTGCCGTATCGGCGGCCTCGTCGCCGGCGGCAGCCTGGTGAAGGAAGGGCAGAATATCTCCTTCGACCTCACCGACGCCGCCGAAAGCGTGAAGGTGAAATATGTCGGCATCTTGCCGGACCTGTTCCGGGAAGGTCAGGGCGTGGTGGCGGAGGGCCGCATGAACAACGGCGTGTTCATGGCCAGCAACGTGCTCGCCAAGCACGACGAGAACTACATGCCGCCCGAAGTGGCCAAGGCCCTCAAGGACAGCGGTCACTGGAAAGAAGGCGAGGCTCCGCCCGCCGGAATGAACAACAACTGACGCACTGAACGCGGAAACGGGGCGAACCCATGATCATCGAGCTAGGACACTTCGCGCTCGCGCTTTCTCTCGCGGTGGCCCTGATCCAGTCGAGCGTGCCGCTGATCGGCGCTTCACGGGGCAACGTCGCCTGGATGAACGTCGCGCGCCAGTCGGCCGTGCTGCAATTCATCCTCGTCGCCTTCGCTTTCGCGACGCTGATCCACGCCTACGTGACCTCCGATTTTTCCGTGGTCGGCGTCTATGAGAACTCTCACTCCGCCAAGCCGCTCATCTACAAGATCAGCGGGGTGTGGGGGAACCACGAGGGTTCGCTGGTCCTGTGGGTGACGATCCTGTCCATCTTCGGCGCCCTGGTCGCCGTGCTCGGCCGCAATCTGCCGCCCGCGCTGCGCGCGCGCGCGCTGGCCGTGCAGGGCATGATCAGCGTCGGTTTCATCGCCTTCATCCTGTTCACCTCGAACCCGTTCCTGCGCCTGTTCCCGGCGCCCGCGGAAGGAAACGGCCTCAATCCGATCCTTCAGGACCCCGGCCTCGCGGTGCATCCGCCGATGCTCTACTTCGGCTACGTCGGCTTCTCGATGGCCTTCTCCTTCGCCGTCGCGGCGCTGATCGAAGGGCGCGTGGACGCCGCCTGGGCGCGCTGGGTGCGCCCGTGGACGCTGGCGGCCTGGACCTCGCTCACGCTGGGGATCGGCCTCGGCAGCTGGTGGGCTTATTACACCCTCGGCTGGGGCGGCTGGTGGATGTGGGATCCGGTCGAGAACGCCTCGTTCATCCCGTGGCTCACGGGCACCGCGCTGCTTCATTCCGCGATCGTCGTCGAGAAACGCGAAGCCCTGAAGAGCTGGACGATCCTTCTGGCCATCATCACCTTCTCCATGTCGCTGCTGGGCACCTTCCTTGTGCGTTCGGGTGTGCTGACCTCCGTGCACGCCTTCGCCTCCGACCCGACGCGCGGCGTGTTCATCCTCATCCTGCTCGCCGTCGCCATCGGCGGCTCGCTGACCCTCTATGCGATTCGTGCGCCGCAGATGGAAGGCGGCGGCGTGTTCGCGCCGATCTCGCGTGAGGGCGGCCTGCTCATCAACAACCTCCTGCTCACCACGGCCTGCGCGACGGTGCTGCTCGGCACCTTGTATCCGCTCATCACCGAGACCCTCGCGGGCGGCCGCATTTCGGTGGGTTCGCCTTACTTCAACGGCGTGTTCATTCCGCTGATGATCCCGCTCATCCTTCTGATGGGGGTCGGCCCGCTGCTCGCGTGGAAACGCGGCGATCTCGCCGGGGCCTTGTCCCGCCTCAAGGTCGCGGCCGGCCTGTCGGTCGCCGCCGTCGTGGTGACCATGGTCATCGCCGGCTTCAGCATCACGGATATCGGCGGCGCTTTCGGCATCGGCATGGCGGCGTGGCTCGCCGCCTCCAGCCTCGTCGAATGGAGCGAGCGCGTGAAGTTCGCCCGCAGCGGCTCGTGGGCGCGCATCGTCAACCTGCCGCGCGCCGCGCACGGCATGACCATCGCCCATTTCGGCATGGCGATCCTGATCGCCGGCGTGTCGGGCGCGTCCGCCTGGAAGAGCGAAACCATCCAGGTCCAGGCGCCCGGCGAAACCGTGCAGCTCGCCGGCTACGCGCTCACCTTCCGGGGCGTGACCGAAGTGCCGGGGTCCAACTTCACCGCCGAACGCGCGACCATCGAAGTCAGACGCGGCGATGAGCTGGTGGCGACCCTGCATCCGGAGCGGCGCAGCTTCGTGCAACCGCCGGAGCAGACCACCTTCTCATCGATCCACACCACCTACGCCTCCGACCTTCTGACCACGCTGGGCGAGGCGCAAGGCGACAACGGCGCCTACGTGACGCGCTTCTATCATGAGCCGCTGGTGCCGTTCCTGTGGTACGGCATCCTGCTCATGGGCTTCGGCGGCCTCGTCTCGCTGACCGACCGGCGTCATCGCGTGGGCGCGCCGCGCCGCGCCGCCGCCCCGGCCATGCCCGTTCCGGTGGCCGCCGAATGACCGACACAGCCGCGCCCGACACCAAGCCGCGCGCCAGGCGCTGGCCCTACCTCATTCCGCTCGCGGCGGTCCTCGCACTTGGCGGGGTGTTCGCCAAGCGCCTGTCCGACATCTCCGGCGGATATGACCCTAAGGTCATCCCCACGGTTCTGTTGAACACCCCGGCGCCCGAGTTCAATCTTCCGCCGCTGCCGGGCCTGGGCGAGGCGCTGACCAGCGCCGACCTCAAAGGCAAGGTGAGCCTCGTCAATATCTGGGGCTCGTGGTGCGTGGCCTGCACGGTCGAGCATCCGTTCCTGATGGAGATCGCCAAGACCGGTGAAATTCCGATCTACGGGATCGCCTGGCGCGACACGCCGGAGCGCAGCCTGGCGTGGCTGGAGAAGTACGGGAACCCGTTCACCAAGATCGGCCAGGACCCGCACAGCCAGGCCATCATCAACTTCGGCGTGACCGCCGCGCCGGAATCCTTCCTGATCGATAAGGAAGGCGTCATCCGCTACAAGGTGACCGGGATCATCACCCGCGAAGTGTGGCGCGACACGATCCAGCCCCTTATCGCACAGCTCAATCAATGAGAATCCTCGTCCTTCTGTTCGCTCTTCTCTTCGCCGGCGCGGTTCACGCGGTCGAACCGGGCGAGATGCTGAAAGACCCCGTCCTCGAAGCGCGCGCGCGCGAGGTCAGCAAACACCTGCGCTGCGTGGTCTGCCAGAACGAGACCATCGACGAATCGAACGCCGATATCGCCAAGGACATGCGCCTCCTGCTGCGCACGCGCATCCTGGCCGGGGACAGCAACGAACAGGTCATCCAGTTCCTCGTCAGCCGCTACGGCGACTACGTCCTTCTGAAACCCCGTTTCATGGCGAGCACCTATCTGCTGTGGTTCGGGCCGTTCATCGTGCTCCTCCTGGGCGCTTTCGTGGTCTACCGGCGTTTGCAGGGCACGCCCGCCGCCGGCCCGGCCCCGCTGAGTCCGGAGGAAAAAGCCGCGCTTGAAGAACTCGCGCCCGGAGAGCGCACGCCATGATTTGGATCGCGCTTGGAATCAGCCTTGTCGCCGTCGGCGTGCTGGCGTGGCCGGTGCTGCGCCGCGGCCAATCCGTCGCCACCCGCGCGGACTACGACATCACCGTCTTTCAGGATCAGTTGAAGGACCTCGACCGCGACCTCGCGCGCGGCGTTCTCACCGCCGCCGAGGCCGGCGCGGCGCGTCTCGAGATCCAGCGCCGCATCCTCGCGGCCGGACGCGGGCCCGCGGAAACGATCACCACAGGCACCAACCGCTCGCGCATCGTCGGTGTCGGCCTCACCGCCGTGGCCGTGCCGCTGATCGCCCTTGGCGTCTATCTGAAGGTCGGCACACCCGATCCCGAACAGGCGCAGCTTGCGGCCCTGGAAGCCCGCGGCGGCGAAGATATGTCGAGCTCCGACATCGATGCGCTGGTCGACCGTCTGGCGGCTCGCGTCGCCAGCGAGCCGGACAATCCGGAGGGCTACGCCATCCTCGGGCGCACCTACCGCGAACTCGGCCGCTTCGAGGACGCCGCGCGGGCCTTCAAGCGCCTCATCGAATTGCAGCCCGACGCGGAAGCCTATTCGAGCCTCGGCGAGGCCTTGTCGGCGATGCAGAACGGACTCGTGACCGACGAAGCCCACGCCGCGTTCATGAGCGCCCTCACGCTCGATCGCGGCGATGCGCGCGCGCGCTTCTATCTGGGCCTCGAGCAGGCCGGGAAAGGCAATGCGCAAAACGCCATCGCCATCTGGCGCGACCTGACGGGCGCCGCGCCCGCCGACGCGCCATGGGTGGATATGGTGCGTCAGCAGATGGCGGCGGTCGCCCAGGACGCGAGCATCGCGCCCATGTCGGTCGAACCGAAGCATCCACTCGACCTCCTGCCCCAGGATGCGAAAGCCACCGCGCAGGCCATGGCGGCCGCGAAGTCCGCCGCGCCCGCGGCTCCCGGGACCGCGCCGGGCGACAATCCCGAGCAGACCAAGATGATCGAGGGCATGGTCGCGGGCCTGGCCGCGCGCCTCGAACAGAATCCGCAAGACTATGACGGCTGGATGATGCTGGGCCGCTCCTACACCGTGCTGCGCCAGGCGGACAAAGCCGGGGAGGCCTATAAGAAGGCCATCGCCCTCAAGCCGGCGGACGTCGCGCCGCGTCTGCAGTACGCCGGGCTCCTGATGATGGATGTGGATCCGAACGCGCAGGCGCCGCTGCCGGCGGAACTGAACAGGACCGTCACCGAGATCCTCAAGCTGCAGCCCGAGCATCCCGAAGCGCTTTACCTCGCCGGTCTTGGCCGCGCGAAGACGGGCGATGCGGCCGGCGCGCGCGGCTTTTGGCGGAAGGCGCAGAAAACCGCGCAGGAAGGCTCCGCGCTACGCGGCGAAATCGACCGCCGCCTCACGTTATTGAAGTAGTGCCCGCATGATCATCCGCCGGCTTCTGATCGCCTCGATCATCCTCCTCGGCACCTTGGCGGTGCTCGCGCTGTATTATCCGGACCTGCGTCCCCAGGCGCCTCCGTCCGGCGCTACCGGCGGCGCCGTGGCGATCGGCGGCCCGTTCACGCTGGTCGACGGCGAGGGCAAAAGCTTCACCGAAGCCAACCTCATGGGCGGCTATCACCTGATCTTCTTCGGCTTCACCCATTGCCCGGATATCTGCCCGCTGACGCTGCAAGCCATGACCGAGGGCATCGAACAGGCCGGCCCCGCGGGCGAGCGCGTGACGCCGGTGTTCATCAGCGTCGACCCCGAGCGCGATACGGTCGAGGCGGTGGGCGCGTATGTGGGCGCGTTCCACCCACGCTTCGTCGGGCTTACGGGCACCATCGATCAAGTGACCGCCGCCACGAAGGCGTTCCGCGTCTTCTACCGCAAGGCGCCCCTGAAGGACGCCGAGGGCAAGGAGACGGGCGATTACACCGTCGAGCACAGCGGGCTCATCTTCCTCATGGACCCTCAAGGGAAGTATCTCACGCATTTCTCGACCGGCGCGGCGGGGAAGGACATCGCGGACTATATCCGCCGTGAGGTCACGAAGTGACCAGGCGGGCCGCGTTCTGGCGCACCAAAACGCCGGCCGAGATGACACAGGCGGAATGGGAAAGTTTGTGCGACGGATGCGGACAATGCTGCCTGCACAAGATCGCGCAGGTCAACGGTCCCGCGCTCAAGACCAACGTGGCCTGCCGCCTCCTCGATAGCGACACCTGCCGCTGCAAGAACTATCCGCGCCGTAAACGCATCGTGCGCGATTGCGTGGTGCTGACGCCGGACAACATCGCCGCGCTCACCTGGCTGCCGGACACCTGCGCTTACCGGCGCATCGCCGCCGGCGAAGACTTGCCGCCATGGCATCCTCTCATCACCCACGATCCTGAAAGTGTGCACGACGCGGGCATCTCCGTGCGCGGACGCGTCATCTCGGAACGCGATGCGGGTCCCTTGGAGGACCATGTCGTTCCATGAGGGTAAGCGCCGGTTTCGACGTCGAACTTAATCTCACGCAGGCCCTGCCCGCCGATCTCGCCGCGCGCGTGGTCTGTATTCACAATCCCCGCGCGCGCCGGCTGTGTGTGCGTCTCGATCCGGCCGCCGGCCGGATTGTCCTGGTGCGCCCCAAACGCGCGAGCGCCAGCGTCACATTGAAATTCCTGGCCAGCCGCGAGGACTGGATCAGGCAGCACCTCGGCGCGCTCCCCTCGCCCATCCCCTTCGCCGACGGCGCCAGCATCCCCATCGCGGGGAAGGACCACATCCTGCGCCTCGCGCCGGAGAGCCATAGCGGTGTATGGCGTGACGGTGAAACCGTGATGATCTCCGGCCGGCCCGAGTTCGCGGCGCGGCGCATGACGGACTGGCTGAAGGAAGAAACGCGCCGTGTCCTGACGCCCATGGCGCATGCGATGGCCGGGAAGATCGCCTGCAAGGTCAAACATGTGACCGTGCGCGACACCAGTTCGCGCTGGGGAAGCTGTTCGCCGGACGGACGGCTGTCGTTTTCCTGGCGCCTGATCCTCGCGCCGCTGCCGGTCCTGATCTATGTGGCCGCGCACGAGGTCTCTCATCTCAGGCATCTCAATCACGGGCGCGCCTTTTGGCGCACCGTCGATGATGTGCTGGACGCCTATGTCGGCGATTCTGAAACGCGCCGCGAAGCCGGTTCAGCGCGCGATTGGCTGCACCGGAACGGCGCCGCGCTGCATCGGTACGGTTGAGATCGTCGCGGCCGACGCGACAGCCGTCGTCCGGCGGCCCTGGTGCTTGCTCACGTATTCCGCAAAGGCATTCAGGCGGTAGATGAACGGCTTGCGCGCCTGCTGGCGACTCGGGCTGTCGGCGTCACGATAGAACACATGGCTGCCGATCATGGTGGTGGTCTCGTAATTACCGGTCCACGAGGGGCGGACGTGATCGGCGTGATACCAAAGCGCGCCGCCCGTGGGATCGGGGATGGAGGAATCCTTCTGCAGCATCGCCGCGGCGATCTTCAGGGAAGTCCGCCAGGCGTCGGCTTCATAGGGCGTATCGGCGCGATCGTCGCAGAACCACGAGAACTGGCACTTGTTCAGCGCGCCCTGGAAGAAGTTCTGCTTCACCACTTCGCAAATGTTGGAGGGGAAGCGGGAATCCATGGCGCGGTTCATGACGACCTGGGCGACGGCGATGCGGCCCGCCATGGTCTCGCTGCGCGCTTCCCAATAGTCGTTGAGCGCCAGGCAGACGAGCTCGTCCTTGGAGACGACGACGGAGGACAGGTCGATATTGAGGTCGGCCGGAATGTCGGCGGCCCTGGCCGCGGTCGCGCCGGCGGCCGCGAAAGCGAGCGCAGCCACGCACGCGCGCAAGGCAGCGCCAGCCTGAGAGAGGAAGCTTGATCGGATCACAGCACGTCTTCCTTGTCTAAATCGACAGAGCACCGCCGCCGGGATGTGAACGCCCGGCTATTCGTCGTGTTCCCTGTGATCTCGGCCAGCTCCGGTTGTGTGCTGGCTCTCGTTGGTACCTAAAACTCCCGGTCCGCGCGTTAGAGCGTCTCTCCCCACTCTCCGCGGTCGGCCCCCCTTCATGGAGGTGCGCCTTTGTTGGGCGGATAATTGGGAACGACCGAATATCCTGACAACCCAAATATTCTTGCGTGAATATGGTTAAACAGAGGTAGATCGTTGCTTTGTTTGGGGTGACTCCGTCACGATCTGTCTGAATTGAAACTAAATTACGCGTTTACATCACTTAAGAGCAGCGCGGCGGGCCAGATTTTGGACTGTATTTCAGTACGTTGGGGGGCGCCGGGCGGCGTTAACGATTGTGACGGCCTCAACGGCCGATCTCGCGAAATTTCGAAAGAAAATTTCAAAGAAAGATCGATTTTTCGGGCCTTTTTGTGGCTATCCACACAGGAAAAGCGTGATTTCATTGGGAGTCGCGCCACTGTTCCGCGCAAAACCCCCATAAAATGAGGCTCGGACCGGCGCGGCGGGCCCCGCGCCGCGATCATGGAAACGCGGATGTCCGGCTTCAGCTTTTGAAGACCGACAGGAAGCGGCCGATGAAGTCCTCGTCGTCCGGCTCCATGCCGGGAAGGACATGCGGCTGACGGCCGACATGCGCTTCGGTCATGACCTCACGCCAGATCAGCGCCGGCAGACCGCCGCCCGTCACGCCCTTCATGCTGGCGCCCTCGTCGTTTCCGACCCAGACGCCGGCCACGAAATCGGCGGTGAAGCCCATCATCCAGGCATCGCGGAAATCGGAGCTGGTGCCGGTCTTGCCCGCCGCCGGGAAGCCGAAGGCCGCGGCGGTGCCCGTGCCCTGGGTGATCACCTGGGTCATCATATGATTCATGGTGGCCACGACCGGCGGCTCCATGACGCGGCCGAAACCGCCGCCGCCGCGCTTGTAGAGAATCTTGCCGGCGCGGTCGGTGATCATGGTGATCGCATAGGGCGTCGCGCCAAAGCCGCCGTTGGCGAAGGGCGCGTAGGCGCCGGAGAGTTCAAGCAGGGTGACTTCACCGGAGCCGAGCGCCAGCGAAAGCTCCGGTTTCAGCTCTTCCGAGATGCCCAGCCGGTGGGCCGTGTCGACAATCGCGCGCGGGCCGACGAACTGCGCGAGACGGACCGCGGCGGTGTTCAGGGACTTGAACAGCGCGCGTTCCACCGTCACGGGGCCTTCATAGGTCTTGGTGAAATTCTGCGGCTTCCATTTACCGATCTTGATCGGCGCGTCCGTGACCATGTCGTCGGGGCGGTAGCCCGCCTCCACCGCCGCGACATAGACGAAGGGTTTGAACGCCGAGCCCGGCTGACGCAGGGCCTGCGTCGCGCGGTTGAACTGACTCTCGCCATAGTCCTTGCCGCCGACCATGGCACGCACGGCGCCGTCGGTGTCGAGCACGACGACGGCGCCCTGTTCGACCTTCAGCTTCTCGCCCGATTTATCGAGGTGCTTGACGAGTATTTTCTCCGAAGCCGTCTGCAAACGGCCGTCGAGGGTGGTGTAAATGACGAGATCCCGGTCGACGGACCCGACATAGTCTTCGGCCAGCGAGACGACCCAATCGGCGAAATAACGGCCATAAACCGTGGGATTGATCACGCTTTTCAGCGCGCGGCTGGCGTTCTTCAGCGCCGTTTGGCCTTGCTCGGGCGTCAGCACGCCCGTGTCGACCATCGTGGACAGCACGACCTCGGTCCGTGTCTTGGCCAGATCCGGATCGCGCACCGGGTTGTAGCGCGACGGCGCCTTGAGAAGACCGGCGAGCATGGCGGCCTGGTAGACCGTGAGGTCCTTCGCCTTTTTGCCGAAGTAGCGGTCGGCGGCGGCTTCGATGCCGTAGGTGCCGGAGCCGAAGTAAACACGATTCAGATAGAGGGCGAGAATCTCGTCCTTGGTGAAGCGCTGTTCAAGTTTCAGCGCCAGCAGCGCTTCCTTCACTTTGCGGGAAAGGGTCCGGTCGGGGGTCAGGAACAGGTTCTTGGCGACCTGCTGGGTGATGGTGGAGCCGCCCTGCGCGACTTGACCGGCTTGCAAATTGACCCATATCGCGCGGGCCAGGCCGCGCGGATCGACCCCGTGATGTTCGTAAAAGCGCCGATCCTCGACCGCGATCACCGCGCCGGCCACATGCGGCGGCAGTTTGCGCAGATCGATGGCCGGGCCGTAGATGTCGCCGAAGTTCGCGATCTCCCATGAATTGGCGTCGACCACCTTGATATTGGGACGCCGGGTGAGGACGGCTTCGTCGACGGCCGGAAGGTCGAGGGCAAAGAAGCCCAGGACCCCGGCGCCGACCGCGCCGAGCAGAATCAGTGCCGCGAGCGCATTGGTGAAAAGCAGCCCCGCGAGCGCGAGGCCCCGCCGGGATTTCGCGCCCTTGCCGGACTTTTTGCGCACGGGCGCGTCACCGGCATCGCCGGTCTCGCCGTCGTCCTCGGACTTGCGCCGCTTAGCCATGAGAGAGCATGTGAAAAAGAACCCCTGACAGGCGCGGTTTTGACGTCTAAATACGGCGGATTAAGGGCTATCATATCACAAAACCCCACGTCCGAGGTGCTCCCATGGCGAAGGCCAAGAAGAAAGCCGCGAAGAAACTGGCCGGCAAAGCCGCCAAGAAGAAGACAAGCGCAAAGCGAGCCCCCACCGCGAAGGCGCGCGCAAAGAGCGGCGTGAAGAAGCGCGCCGTTAAGAAATCGGCCGCCGGCGGCGTGCGTCTCGGCGTGCCCCTGGACCTCGACGCCCGCCTGCGCGATCTCGCCGTCCTGATGGACCTGAGCCTCGAAGAGGTCCTGATCCAGGCGATGACCGAGTTCGCGGACAATTGGGAAGATCACATGCGCACGGTCCGCAATCTGAACGCGGGCGACGACCGCATGCAGCTTTTCGTGCCGGACGACGACAACACGCCGTAGGCCCGGCGCGGGGACGGCTCACATGATAAGCGTGAACCCTTTCCCGCCGAGCACCTTGCCGTTAGCCATCACTTCGACCTTGTGCGCCCCCGCGTAATAGACCCGGGTCGTGATGCGCTTGACGGCATGTTTGCGTATCAGCTCCATCGTTCCGCCGGCGTCGAGCGTAAAGGACTTCCATTTGAAGACCTTCGCGGACGTACCGCT
Organism: Rhodospirillaceae bacterium; assembly: GCA_041913245.1. Taxonomy (GTDB): domain Bacteria; phylum Pseudomonadota; class Alphaproteobacteria; order Rhodospirillales; family Rhodospirillaceae; genus SHVO01. Next base: position 13,010 of record JAYSFT010000021.1, read on the forward strand.
TTTCTTGCGGTGATGGACGACGTAGTCGAGCACGATCTTCTGCGGAACCTTCGCTGTACTCTTGAGCCGCACCTTCAACGTCAACGCATTCCCGAATGTGAGTTTCGCCGGACTCAGGGTGAACTCTACAAGCTCCACCTTGGCCGACGGCGCATAGCCCAAGGCCGTGAGGGTCGCGCGGTGGCCGGCCTTGATCAGCGTCCGGCAGGCATGGCGGACCAGGCGCGTCCGCTCGCTACCGGCGTCCTTCAACCACTTTCCGGCGATCGCGGCGACCAGATCGGGATGGTCCTTGGCGATATCGTTCAGGCTGTTGGCGACGGACCGGCGGACATATTCGGACGGATCGTCGCGCAAGGATTCGAGGAGCGGAAGGATCGGCGCCGGATCCTTCACGAAGGACTTCAATTGCATGCCCCAGGGAAGGCGCGGACGCGTGCCCTCGGAGACAAGCCGGCGCACATGCTCGTTCTTGTCCTTCGCCCACTCCTTGAGCGCCTTCAGAGTCTCTTTCGGGTGCGCGACGACGAACGGCCGGATGGCGAATTCGGACGTGCTGCGGATGGTCAGCTCGCGCAAGGCCGCGAGCGAGTCCGTCACATGGGCAAGGCCGTTCGCCGCCACATATTCGCCGAACGGCAGGATCGCCCAGCCGGCGATGCCTTTCCTCGCATCCTCATCAAGCGCGCCGTTCCTATCCAGCGGCCGAAGCGAGGCGGTCAGCGTGCGCAGCGCCTTGGGCACGTCCTTGGGAAGATGCGCCGCGAGGGCGCGCGCGATCTGGTGCGAGCGCTGCTTGAGCTCCAGCGCCGGGAAATCGGCCAGCGCCGCGGCGGCGAAACCCTTTTTGTCGAAATCCGGCCACACCCGGTGCAGGTGACGGGCCATATCCTCCACCAGCGCCTTGTTGAAAAAGTCCTTGAACGCCGAAGGCGCCGGTTCGGTGCGTGCTTTCGAATCGGGCAACTTGAGATCCCCAAAGAAAAAGGGAGGAGCCAGGCCCCTCCCTTCTCATTCTATCCCGCCTTGGCGGGTTATTTAATCGGCGTGTTGGGCGCGAACTTCTGAACGCGGTGTCCGCCGGCCTCGCCGGTGAACACATTGCCTTTCGAATCGGTGGTGATCACATGCAGGCGCGAGAACTCGCCGGCATACGTGCCCTGACGGCCGAAGGTCCGCATTTCCTGGCCGTTCTCGCGGCTGACGATACGCACGGTTTCAAAGTTGCCGTCGGCGATGACGAGGTAGCTTTGCGCCTTGTCCTGCCAGATCGCCATGTCGGCGACACGTCCCGGGATGCGCTGGTCGAGGTTGGGCATGTTGTAGAGGAATTCCTTCACGAACTTGCCGCTGCTTTCAAACACCTGGATGCGCTGGTTCTGGCGGTCGCAGGCGTAGACCAGCCCGTCGTTGGCGCGTACCACGCAATGCACCGTCTCCATTTGATCGGGAAGGTTGGTCTTCGGATTCGTGCCGGGCTTGTCCTTGTCGGTCGGCGCGTTGCCGTAAGCGCCCCACATGCGCTTGAAGGCGCCGGTCTTGGCGTCATAGACGATGACGCGGTGATTCACATAACCGTCGGCAATGTAGGCTTCCTCGCCTTTCGCATCGAAGACGATCTTCGGCGCCTTGGCGAGCTGGTTCTTGTCGAGACTGCCCTTGGTGGCGCCGGGTTTTCCGAGCTGGAACAGGAACTTCCCATCGCGCGTGAACTTGATGGCATGCCCGTCGGCCTTCGAACGGTCCGGCTTCCCATCAGCGCCGAGCGGGCCGTCGCCGTTGCCGAGAATCCAGACGTTGCCTTGCGGATCGACGGTCACGCCGTGTTCGCTCGACGGCCAGTCGTAGCCTTGGCCGGGGCCGCCCCAGGCCGCGACGACTTTGCCTTCGGGGCTGAACGCAATCACCGGCGGCGCGGCGACGCAGCAGGGCGCGGCCGGCGGCGTACGCGAAGCCTTGGTCTCGCGCGCGGTCAGTGTCCGCGGACGATGGATCACCCACACATTGTCCTGGGCGTCCACGGCGAGACCGGAGATCTCGCCGAGTGCCCAATTGTTCGGCAGCGTCTGCGGCCAAAACGGATCGACTTTGAATTCCGGCGCCGCGTCGGCGGCGAGTACGGGCGCCGCCACGCCGAACGTCAGCGCAAGCGCGAGAAATGAGCGGATAATATTCATGGCCGGTTTCCCTCCCTAGGTCTCGATCATTATAGAAAAAAAAGGAGGGGCTTTTTGGCCCCTCCTTTTGCGGTCACTCGAATTTTACATCCGGAACCGGATGCCGGCGCGGAACACGCGGCCAAGCGCGTCATAGACGCCTTGGTTGGTGGAAATGGTGCCGTAAGCGCTGCCCGCCGGACCGCCCGGAACGATCACGGGATCCTTATTCGACAGGTTCTTGACGTTCAGGAACGTCTCGACGTCCAGGCCATTGTCAGCGTAGCTGCTGAGCTTGTAGGCGATGTTCGTATCCAGATAAAACGCGCCCGCCAGGCGGTTGTTGTCGATGGTGCGATTGCTGGCGGTGGAGGCCGGGCAACCGGTCTTGCACTCGATGTTCGAGTTCAAGATGGTGCCGCTGCTGACGCCGCGGCCCGTCAAGGTGAACGTGAACGGGTCATTGGCGTAGCTGGCCGAGATTCGATACGTCCAGCTCGGTGTTTCATCACCGTCGTTTTGACCGGCAGTATCGGTCGGCGCGACGATGCCGTCGTTCTCGTAGTTCTTGATATAGTGAGACGCCAATAACCGCAGGGTGAAATTGCCGTCCATGCTGTCATTCAGGTCGGAGAGGGCGAAGCGATAGCTGACGTCGAAGTCGAGGCCGCGCGCTTCCTTGACGGCGAGATTGAAGGGCGAGATCGAGATGCGCGTGATGATCGGCGCGCCGCCCGGGCTGGTGCCGCGCGTGATGGCCGCGCAGTACTGCTGGATACCTTCAAAGCAGAAATCGACGATCTGCTGCGCGGCCACGGTACCGATGGCGCCATTGATCTTGATGTTGAAGTAGTCGACCGACGCCTGGAAGCCCGGGATGAAGCTGGGCTGCACCACGACACCGAGACCGAGGGTCTTAGCCTTTTCGGGGTCCAACGCGAGGTTCCCCGTGTTGAAGCCGGTGTATTGGATCGACTGGCGGCCGTTGAACGGATCGATGACGGTGTTGGTGTTCGACGTGCCGGCGGCAAACAGCTCCTGCAGGTTCGGCGCACGGATGTCACGGGAGTAGGTGCCGCGGAAACGGATATCCGGGATCGGCGACCAAGTCGAACCGACCTTGTAGGTCGTCACGAAACCGGACGTCGAGTAGTCGGTGAAACGCACGGCCGCGTTCAGGTCGAGCTGTTGCTCGATGAGCGGGACCACCGTTTCGATGAAACCTTCGGTGACGTTGTACTTGCCGAAGGAAGGCAGGAAGTTACCCACGAACCAACCGGACCGATACGCCGGGTCCACGTCGCCGGTGACTTTCTCGATGCGATGCTCGGCGCCGAACGCAAGGGACACCGGCCCGGCCCACAGGTCGAACGGCTCACCCGAGACCGAGAACGCCCCCACATCCTGCGCGAAGCGTTGATTGCGGTAAGGATCGTCGATCAGATAGTCGAGCGCCGACTGGCTGTTGACGCCGGTGCCCATGCGATTGAAGGGAATGCAGCGAGGATCGTCATTGGTAGTGCTGGCGTCCGCGTTGATGCGGCAGACGATGGTGCCCGCCGCATTGCGAACCGCGTCGGTGGCATTCGCGAGACGGGTGTTGTTGGTGATATCGACCACGGACTCATGGGTGCGCGTGATGCCCTTCTGATAATAGGCGTCCCACGTCCACGTCGTGTCCATCGCTTCCGTGTCGCCGTTGATGCCGACCACATAGCGCGTGGTGTAGCGGCGATTGTCGGTGCGGCGCAGCGGCAGGTCGCCGTTCATGCTGCCCATGTTGAACTGGGTGATACCGCGGGCATCGAGCTGCGATTTCACGGCCGCCGGGATGAACGCGTTGTCGGAACGGATGATGATGTTCGCCTGGTTGAACTGATAACCGGTCACGCCGTCGGAGTCGGTGTAGTTCCAGGAGAACTGACCAAACACTTCGACATTGTCGGCGATGTCGTAGCTGACGCGCGTGAAGACGCCTTCACGGTGTTCCGCGGGATCGAGCGCCTGAACGTTGTTGAACTGGTTCGACTTCCAATCGCCGCCGACCATCCACGGGTCGAGGCGCATCGAGCCATAGTTGAATTGATAAGGCGTGCCGCCGGGGCCGAAGGCGGTGCCGGCAAGGGCGGTGTTGGTGATGATCCCGCCGAGGGTGGCCTGGCTGAGAGCGGCGCCGCACACATTGAGACGTTCCGGCGCGCCGTTGGTGGCGGTGTAGGCCGGGTTGTTGATCTGATAGCAGCCCTGATTGTTCCAATCGCGGTTGGAGGGCACATTGTTGATACCGTGACGGTCGGCGATTTCGCCGCTGAAGATCACATGGCCGCGATCATTGGCGAAAGGCGTTCCGCCGGCGAGCGAGATTTTCCAATTCGCGCCGTCGCCATATGTCGTCAGGCCGCCTTCAACCGCGCCTTTGATGCCGGTGAAGTCCTTGTCGATGATGAAGTTGACGACGCCGGACACGGCGTCGGAGCCGTAGGCTGCGGACGCGCCGCCGGTGACGACGTCGACGCGCTCCACCAGCATCTGCGGGAAGTTGTTCACATCGACGATGCTGTTGAGGGTCGAAGGCACCGAGCGCTGGCCATCGACGAGCACGAGTGTACGGTTCGACCCCAGGGCACGCAGGTTGATGGAGTTCACGCCGGCGGTGCCCGACGAGGCCGAGGTGCTGGAGCCCTGCGGGGTCGTCGAGTTAGCAACCGACGGCAGATCGTTCACGAAGTCGGCGAGGTTTTCGGCCGGCGACTGCAGCAGTTCTTCAATCCCGACGACCGTCAGCGGCGTCGGCGCCTGATAACCGTCGCGCACGACGCGCGTACCGGTGACGACGATTTCATCGACAGGCGCGGCTTGAGCCTGTTGCGCCTGCGCGAAAGCCGGCGCGGCGGCGGACAGCGCGAGCGCCGTGGCGCTCACCGTCGATACGAGCGCGCGGCGGCGATTGGTCGTCTTGAAGACTTTAAGCATTTTTCCCCCAGAGGTGACGATGAAACGAAACCGGGCGTGAAACCCGGCTCTCCTGCCTCACCGGCCGCAGGGATCCCGCGCCCCTAATATGCGGGATTCGCTCCGGCCGGCTTAGAACTGTTACGGATGCGCGATCGCCCACACGAGCGTCGCAACGCCGTCCATGGGCGTGCCCACGTCGACGATTTTCTTCGGGTCGAACGAAAGCTCCATGGTGTAGGTGTCGTGGCCGAGCATATCGCCGGGCTTCTTGTCGCCGGCAAAGGTATAGAGCGCGTAGCCCATGTAGGCCCACTGCTTGCGCCCGTCGTCGCGCGTATAGACCGTCCAGTAGCCTTGCGGCTGCGCGTTGGCCGGCGCGAGGAACGGCTTCCACTGGTCGCAGGCGTCGCCGCAGCGCGACTTCGTACCGATGTCGCGGCCGACGGCGGGGCGATGCGGCTGACCGCGATGCAGGCTGTGCCCGCCGCCCGACTGATAGATATGGCCGTCACGCTTATAGAGCGTCATGCCGTTTTCGGTGGCCCAGGTGTAACCCTGGTTCAAGGTCGGCTGCAGCTTCACGCCTTCCGGCAGGAAGTGCTTCTGCACGGTCGCGACTTTCCAGCGCGCGTCGGCGCCGACGCCGTAAGAATCGCCGAACTTCTGGTCTTCGTCGTAGCTGTAGAGGCCCTGGCCCCTGTAGGCCCACTGAGATGTGCCGTCTTCGCGCGCGATGATGGTGAAGTCGCCGATGGGGAAGCCGATGGCCGGCGCCGGCAGCGGCGACCAGCCCACGCTCGCGAGTTTCTTCTCGTCCTTCGCATTGCCGTCGAACACATAGAGCGTGTGACGGCGATGGTCGACAAGGCCCAGCGCGGAGGATTCAAGGATCTCCTCGACCTGCACCCCGTTCGGCACCGCGCCGAACTTCTCGCCGGCCGGATACATGAGGGCGGGTTGCCAATTCTCCGGCATCGGCTTGTCCTTGCCGCCGGCGCGCCCGCCCGAACCGCGGATCCCGCCGCCGACCATCTTGCCCGCGCCGTCCATGCGCTTCGCGCCGAAACGCGCCGCGCTGTTGCCGGCCAGCGAACCCGGATCGACGTCTTCAGTGTAAGTATAAAGCGGACGGCCCTGAACCGCCCACTGTTTGGCGCCGTCGTCGCGCGTGATGATCGCCCAATCCCCAAAAGCAACGGCGCCGGCGATGGGCGACACGGGCTTGAATTTCTCGGTGCATTCCGCCGTGCAGTTCGACTTGCCGGGCGCGTCGAGCTTATAAGTGTACAGCGTCATGCCGCGCGCATCGGTGTAGGCCACTTCGTCGCGGAACACGACGGAGGCGGTTTCCTTGCCGAGGTCCCATCCCTGGCCGCGTCCGAGCGCCTGCAGCGTGATGCCCTGCGGCGTGGTGTAAACCGGACGTTTCGCGCCCTTGTCGGCGGCATGAGCGCCGACGGCGAAGACAAGCGCCGCGGACGCCGCGCCGACCTTGAATACGATCTTGAACCGACTCATAAACGCTCTCCCTCGTTCAATCGGTTAGGCCAAAATTTCAGTCACGGGCTTCTGCGTCTGGTTCGAGAGCGCTCCCCATGTGCTCATCGAAACGCCGAAGCCCTGCATCACCGTCAGACCCATGCGCGTGGCCGGATCGCCGGCGAACGGGAGATGCATGCCCGTCTTGAAGCGGCCGCCCGCGTTGCCGATGGTCATGACGGGAATATTATCCATGGTGTGGGTGCGCGCGTAGCCATGGTCGGTCTGCCACAGGATCAGCGTGCGATCGAGAACGCTGCCCGCGCCTTCCTTCTGATTCTGAAGCGTGGTCAGGAAGTCCGCGCACACCTGATTGGCCCAGAGGATGAACCAGGTCACTTCTTTCTGGAAACCGAGCTTCTCGTCGATCGGCTCCTCATGCGTGTAGCCGTGCCAGCCGTTGGTGGAGCCGGGCTTGCGCGCGCCTTGCGCATCCATGAACACGTTGAACACGCGCGTCTGGCCGCAGGCGACCGCGTTGGCCAGAAGGTCGGCGAACAGCTTGGTGTTGGTCGAGACCTGCGCGACCTCCTCGCCGGGCTGAACTTCCTGCTTGGCGCCCGGCACATGGCAGGCGGGCAGCGGCGCGGGTTTTTCCAGCTTCATCGCCAGCTGGTTTTCGATCTGGCGCACGGAGGAGAAATATTCATCGAGGCGCGCGCGGTCCGAAGCCCCCAGCTGGCCCATGATCGCGTGGCGCTGGTCGGAAACCGCCGACAACACGCTGCGCTTCGCGACGACTTTGGCGTCCGGTGTGAATTCACCGGCGTTCGGATCCTGGAACTCGGGTCCGAAGATGCGCTTGTACAAAGCGTCGGGCGACGGCTCCGACGGATTGACGGCGGCACCCGCGCGCTTGCTGTAGCTGCGGCGGTCGCCCATCAGCGAGACTTCGAGGGAGCGGAAGCGCGTCCGCGTGCCGATGGAATCGGCGATGATGCTGTCGACGGACGGGCCGCTGTCGCGGCCCGTCGGAATGCCGCCGAGAGTCGCGATCTGCGCGCCGGTGCGGTGCGTTTCCACCGGACGCCCGTCGAGGAAGTAGTTCGCGCCGCTGACGACGTTCATCCGTTCCTTGAACGGGTCGAACACTTTCAGTTCGATATTATGGTTGTAGCCCTTGCCGACGCGGTCCGGGATCCAGCGGCCGGGATTGAAGCCGAGATACTGAAGCCAGGTTCCAAACACCGTCGGCAACGCCGCGCCGCTTTGCGCGAGCGCGGTGCCGTTCGTATTCAGGAAGGCGTCGAGAAACGGCAGGCCGACCGTGACGGCGGCGCCGCCCATCATGCCCTTCAGGACGTTTCTGCGATTCTGCAATTTGGTCATTTTCGTCTCTCCTCGCCTATTCGGCGGATGCGGTCTGCGTCGCCGCCGGCGGCACAGTGCGATAGAATTCGGGGCTGGTGGCGATGCGCTTCATCAGGTCCGGCATCACATATCCGCCGGCGCTGAAATCGGCTTTCAACTTCTGGACCCATGACGCCTCGCCTTTCGCCGGCTTGCGGCCGAGCGCATAGGAGCTGAGGCGGTCCACGAGGCACGCCGACGCGGACGGGTTGTCGTGCAGCGCGAGGCCGAGCTCATAGGAGTTGTTGAACTTCTTGCCGTCGAGCGAGCCGCTGGTGTCGATGGGCTCGCCGTTCTCCGTGGTGCGATAGGCGCCCGAGCCGTCGAAGCTTTCCAGCGCAAGGCCCATCGGATCGGTGATCTTGTGACAGCCGGCGCACATCGGTTCCTTCGAGTGGGCCGTCAAACGTTCGCGCGCGGTCTTGTAGGAGGTCGTATCGTTGACCAGCGTGAAGTCCACGTTGCCCGGCGGCGCGGGAACCTTCTGACACAAGAGGATTTCGCGGATCGCCTTGCCGCGAACGGTGGCGGAGCTGCGGTTGGCGGGCGAATGCAGCGCGCTGAAGCTGGCGTGGCTCAGGATTCCGCCGCGCGGATCGTCGGCGGCGAATTCAAACGTCTGCCACGGATCGACCGCGCCGTTCGGGCGGTCGTTGACCACCGGCACGCGGTAGATGGCGCCGAGCGAGGAGGTGAGAAACGTCTTCTTGGCGGTGAAGATATCACGGTAGTCGGCGCGGTTGGCGACGAGCAGGTCCACCAGCGTGCGCAATGTCTGTTCCTGCGCGTCCATCGCCTCGCGGCGGCTGAACATCGGATAGATCAGATTGTCCTTGCGTAAGGATTCGAAGTCTTCGAAGTGGAACATATCGGCGAAGAAGGCGCGCACGCCGGCTTCGAGGCGGTGCGAGGCCATCATGCGCTCGACCTGACGCTCGATGCCCTTCGGCGTGTCGAGTTCGCCCTTCTGCGCGGCGTTCAGAAGCTGCGCATCCGGCGCGGCGTTCCACAGGAAGAAACTCAGCTGGCTGGCCTTGGAGTACCCGTCGAGCACGCCCTGGCCGCCGGCGACTTTCGTGACCTGCGGCGCGCGGAACAGGAACTGCGGCGAGGACAGCATCGCCGAAAGGCTCATGGCGAGACCGTCATAGAAGCTGTTCAGCTTCGTGCCGGCGGCATTCGCGGCGCCGACGTAGGCGGTGACCTCCGGACCCGTCATCGGGCGGCGGAAAAGCAGGCGTCCGACATTGGACAGGAAAGCCTTCGCGCAGGCGTCGTCCGGCGCCTTGTCGCTGGCCGGTTTGCATGGGATCAGCATCGCGCGGTTTTTCTTGTCGAGCACGACCTGCGCGGCGATCGCGTCGGCCATGGCGTCATACTGCTCCATGCCGGCGCTGGTCACGCCCACGCCGGAGGAGCCGATGGCAAGCAGGCCGTCGATGCGCAGATCCGGTTCGAAGCGTCCGCCGAGATCGATGGTCGGGCCGAAGATATCGGCGACCGTCGCGCGATATTGCGCCGGCGTGAGGCGCGGCACCGCGGCGGGCGCGGGTTCGAAAACGGCGGCGGCTTGCGCGGCCGGCTTCGCGGCGGGCGGCGCCTCGGCGGCCGGTGAACACGCCGCGAGCATCGCGGCGATACAGCCCGCCGATGCGGCTTTCAGGAAGAAGGGGCGCGGCTTCACGTACATTGAAAACTTTTCCATCTGGCGCTTCTTACTTCACTTCGGCGCTTTGGTAGCGCAAGTGCGGCGTATCCTGGACGAAGGCCGGAACAGCCGTAATCCGGTAAGCCGTCGAGATCGACATGTTCATGCCGGTCTTCGGATCCGGGTCCGCGTCCGCGGCCTTTTTCATCGCGTAATAGAGCCCAGGGCGGTCCCCCACGATGCCGTTATGCGAGAAGGCGAAGTAAATCTCGGTCCAGGGCTGATAGCCGCCGACGAGGCCGTCGAGCGTATCGCCCTTGAGCATCTTGAGACGCAGATGCGTGTTCTTGAGATTGAGCACCGGCGAGCTGAGCGCGTTCCACAGGAGGCTGAGCGGCTTGTGTTCGGTGATCTTCAGCTCGCCGTCCTTGATCTCGGCCTTGAACTCATTGTGCGAGCGCGGGTCCGGATCGACGCGGTAGGTCATGAAGTGGCGCGGCGAACCGTCGAGATTGGATTTCAGATATTCCAGCGCGCGCGTGAGACGGATGGTGACGGGGCCGTCCTTGTCGATGTCTTCGCCGGTGATGGTGATCAGCCACGCCGGCTGCGAATCTTTCAACTGCACCCAGATCCATTCGCCGTACGCCGACGGGGCGTCCCAGCTGCCGCGGAAATTCTGATTACACCCGATGGCGCGCGAGAGCATGTTGTCCACGCCCTTCTCGCCCGTCTGCGGATCGGTGAATGACACTTCGCCGTCCTTGCCGTCGAGATTGAAGCCGTAGCCGACTTTCGACGTCACGAATTTGAGGCCCGGATCCTTCGTGGCTTCTGGATGCGTGTAGGCGTTGACCTGCTGGCCGCCGACGATCGCGCGGGCGTTGACGATGGCGTTGATGCGCTCCTCGCCGTCGCCGCCCTTGGCCCATTCGCTCATCATCGATTTCACTTCGTCGGGCTTGTAGCCGAGGCCTTGGAGAATGACGGTGTACTGACCGGCCTGGTCGTCCGGGTTCACGCCCCCCGGGCAGTCGCCGTCCCGCGAATTGAGCTGCTGCGAGAAATAGCTGACGACATAGCTGCGCGATTCCAGCGCGTTAGCGGCCGCCGCCTGAACCAACAGCGACGCTCCGGCCGCCCCGGCGCCCAGGACCCAACGAAATGTTCTGGCCTCCACGACCAATCCTCCACCAATACAACCGCGCCCGCGCCGCCTGGGACGAATCCGGGGTGCGGGCGCCACAAAGCCATACCTGAAAGATGAGTGTAACATCCTTATCCGCCGATCCTATTTCAGATTTGAAACAGACTTGATCGCGGGCAAGGGCCCGGCGTTTTGCTGCGATGCAAAACATAAAGGGAGAGCCGCGCGGCTCTCCCTTCCGAACGCTCAATGAAATCAGATCATTAGGCGGATTTTTTGGCCGTGACCTTGGTCGATTTGCCGGCCATATCCATGGCGGCGTCGATGGAATTCCCGTTCACCTTCCCGCTGAAGCGCAGCGGCGCGGCGGCGCCGGGCACCGTCGCGGCAAAAGTGAGGTTCGGACCGGCCAGAACCGGGGATTCGATCGGGACCTGCTTGCCGTTCGGCAGGGTCAGGGTGCCCGAGGCCATCTGGTACTGCTGCTTGAGCTCGGCTTTGTAGGTTTCGTTGCCGACCTGCCAGGTCCACGTCCCCGCGACCTTCGCCGGGACGACGAAGAGATAGATGTTCCGCGAGTCCACGACCTCGTGTTTATCCGGCTGCCAATCGCCCATGGTGAAGGCGTGGGTGACGATGCGCGAGCCCGGCTTCATCTCGTCGAGAATCTTCGGGCGCAGCTTCAGGTTCACTTCCGGAAGCAGGTACATCGTCATGACCGAGGCTTCGCTGAAATTCATCTGGAAGAGATCGGCCTGCTTGAAGGTGACGCGATCGGTAACCCCGGCTTTCTTCGCGTTCTCGTTGGCTTCGGCGATGCGCACCGGATCGAGATCGACGCCGACGCCCTTTTTCACCTTCATATCGCGCGCGGCCGTCACGACGATGCGGCCGTCGCCCGAGCCCAGGTCGTAGTGGATATCGTCCGGCCCGACATTGGCGAGCTTCAACATCCTGTCGACGAGTTCCTGCGGGGTCGGCACATAGGGCACGTCGAGTTCGACGCCGCCTTCCCCGGTGTACTTGGTGGCCGCGACCGCGCTGAAGGTCATGAACACCGCGGCGACGCCGGCAAGAGCGATACTTTTATGCATCTTCATGGAACGATTCCTTTTTCAGGCCGTGCGTGACGAACGGCGGGCAAACAGAAGAACCGGAAGGCCGAGGGCCAACACGACAACGCCGGCAAGGGCGCCGCGGCCCGTGAACGCCAGACTATTATAGAGCATATAGGCGCCCGTAAGGCAGAAGAGCGCCGGGGTGACGGGATAGAGCGGCACGCGGAAGGGCCGCGGGGCGTTCGGGTCACGCAGGCGCAGCACGAACAGCGAAACGCCTGTCAGGAAAAAGAAAACCCAGAAAACCGGCTGCAGGAAATCGACCACCGTCTGCACGCCGGAGCGCGCGAAAGCGCCCGCGGCCACGATCACAAGCGCGATCGCGCCCTGGAACATGACCCCGCGCGTCGGCACGCCGCGCACCGCGTCCCACTGGGCCAGGAAGCGGAACATCGCGAAGTCGTGGCCCAGCGCGAAAGCGGTGCGCGCGCCCGTGAACAGGGTGATGTTGGTGTTGTCGATGATGAGAAACAACACGACGAAGGTGATGACGACCGCGCCCGCGTCACCGAAGGCCGCGCGCATCACATCGGCCGCGACGGTCTTGGAGGAGGCCATGCCGGCCGGACCGAGCACCGAGAGATAGGCGAAATTCACCGCCACATAGAGCGCCGTGATGATCGCGATGCCGATCAGCAGCGCCCGCACCATGTTGCGGTTGGGGTCTTTGACTTCCGCGGAGATGTAAGCCGCTTCGTTCCAGCCGCCGAAGGTCAGCAGCACGAGCAGCATCGCGCCGCCGACGCCGGCCATGGTCAGAGGCGGCGGCGGTTCAGCGGCCGGCGGCGGCGCGGCGCCGCTGGTCACGCCGGCGAGAATGAGCACGCCGAGGCCGATGAGCGTGGCCACGAAAAGCGTGTTCTGGAATGTCTTGGTCTGACGGACGCCGGCGAGGTTGAGCCCGGTGAGCACGATGATGATCAGCGCGGCGTAGAGCGCGGAGCTGAAAGGCCCCAAGGGCAGAAGCTGGGTGGCGTAGTCTCCGAAGATGTAGGCGAACAGGGCGATGGAGCCGCTTTGGATCACCGTCAGGCGCGCCCAGGCGAACATGAAACTGACATCTGGCCCGTAAGCGCGGTGCAGGAAATGATATTCGCCGCCCGCGGAAGGGTAGGCGGTGGCGAGTTCGGCATAACAGAGCGCGCCGACGATCGAGACCGCGCCGCCCGCCAGCCAGACCATGAGAATGGCGTTCGCGTCCCCGAGCGTGCCGGCGACGAAAGCCGGAAAACTGAAAATGCCCGTGCCGATGACAAGGCCGACGATGATCGCGACGCAATCCGTCAGCGAGAGAACTCTGC